>JAXDQK010000078.1:0-2633 GCA_034667905.1 Gammaproteobacteria bacterium
TCCGTAGTAGCAACCCACGGCGCCGGCTCCCATCACCGCTACCTTCATTGAATGCTTCCCCAACCCGCGCAGACCACCGCCTCGCTTAGCTGGGTAGCGAACATCCTCGGGATGGCCAAGCGGCAACGAAACGGGTCGCCTTTGCCGCTATGGCCGCATAGTTGCGCTGGACGACAGTCCGTCAGTAGCGCTTCAGTTCAATCTCGATGAAGGCTATCGCCGCCGAACCGGCATTCATGACGTCGTGCTCGACGCCGGCCGCGCGCATGTAGCTGTCCCCCGCAGCGAATTTGGCCACGCTTTCCGTCTCCCCGTCGGTGGTGCGCAGCGTGGCGTCGGATAGCATGACGACAACATAGGGCCAGCCATGCCGGTGCCAGCCGGTCGCGGCACCGGCCTCGAAATCCCAGCGGGTGATCCGCACGGCGTCATCATCCTGCCGCAGCGTCGATCGCGCAGGAACCGTGCAGTGAAATCCAGGCATGGTTATCCTTCTGCAAGCTCACTGCGAGGCGCCTCCGGCACCGGCGGCCTTCACGACAATCCTTCCGACCATGTGCGGATGGAGCGAGCAGAAGTAATCGTATTCGCCTGGCGCTGCGAAGGTGAACGTGAATTTATCATCGGTGTCGAGCGTTTTGGACCGAAACGCCTTGTTCTTCGCCGCGACCGTATGCGGGATGTCGTCTTCATTGGTCCAGGTCACGGTTGTTCCGGGCGTGACGGTGAGCGTCGCGGGAGAGAAGGTGAAGTTGCCAATTTTCACTATCCCTGCTTCGGCGTTTTCCGTGACTGCTTGCGCCTCGGCGGCATGAGCCCCGCCCGCAATTCCATAAGCCGGTACCAGCGCGCAGAGAGCAACGAGCGGCGCGGCCAGAAATAGCGGGCGCCGTATGCTATGACGGCGCGCGTTCGGTCGGGCTCTGGTGAGCATGAGATCGTCTCCACTATCTGAGAAGTGCGCTACGACGCGAGCGGCGTATCGATGATGGCTAGCGGCTGGCCGCCACGCACGAAGTTCACCGTCGCGATGCCGAGGAACTTGTTGAGCTCGCCGGCGGGCACCTTCACCGGTCCAGGCGATGGCGCCGTTCCCGGTGCCGGCTGCGGAAAGGCGGTTGAGCGTGCCGTATGGAACGCGACGTTGCCTTCCACCTTCTGCATGATCTGGTGAATGTGGCCATTGAGGACGGTCACCGATCCGAAGCGCTTCATCAGCGAGAGAGCGCGCGCGCCATCCTCCGTGCCCCAGCCCCATTCGGGATAAACCGTCCAGAGCGGAATGTGGGCGAAGACAACAATTGGCGTCGAGGAGGACAGGCCTGCGACATCGCTCCCCAGCCATTTCAACTGCTCGGTGCCGAGATTTCCGAGGCCGCCGGCCTTCAGATCCACGACATTGACGAGACCAATGAAGTGCACGCCGTCCTGGTCGAAACTGTACCAGCCCGCGCCCTGCGATCCCTTGCCGTAGCGATTGCGATACGCCTTGCCCTGCTCGTCATCCAAGAGATCGTGCTCCCCGGGGACGTAGAACACGGGCAGGCCTGCGTCTTTTATCAGCTGGTCGGCGTCATCGAATTCCTTTTCCTTCGAGAGGTGGCTGATGTCGCCGGTATGAATCATAAAGGAGGGCTTTTTCGGCAGCGCCTTTATCTTTGCGATCGCCTCCCGCAGTGTCGCCAGGGCGTCGGGATTCGCCGGCTTGTCGAAGCCGACATGACTATCGCTTATCTGCAGAAACGTGAATGGAGTCAGAGCCTGTGGAGCGGCAAGCGCCTCACTCAGTCCAAGCGAACTCGGAACGCCAGCAGCGACGCTCCAGAGCACACCCGTGCCGGCCCACGTCATGCATTCGAGGACGCCGCGGCGGCTGACGCCGTTGTCCGTGTCGAGTCCGTTTTTGCCAGAATTCGCCATGCAAGCCTCCTCTGCACTGCGTGCTTCAAAGGACCAGACCCGGCGTCTCGCCGATTTATTCCCGGCTTTGGGGGGCGGCTTGGAGGAGAGAGACAATGCGTTCAACAGCAATCATCGCTCCGCCACATATAGCGAGAGCCCGCACGCCTGTGCTCACGAGCAGACTTCTAAATCCGCGCTAGCACTGGCGATCGCCGCGTTCCTCGCCTTCAGCGGTTGAGAGGCGCGTCTCGAAGGGGTGGCAGAGAAATGCGTTTGCCCATCCTTCGATACGGTCCTTTGGGACCTCCTGAGGATGACAAGTGTCAATTCGTCGGCGGTCGAAACCTTCGCACAAAAAGATTCGCGATCACCGCATGCGCGATATGCTCCGCCATGCAGTGGTAGCCCAGATCGTTCAGATGGAGGTCGTCGCCCGAAACCATAGTCTGCTGACTGCGCATGCTTGAAATATAGCGCATCGCCTCGAACCGCCGCACATAAAGAATGTTCTGCTGCGCCGCAATTTTTCTCAGCGTGTCGCGTATCGCTGCGTAGCTATCATCTCTGGCAAATCGCGCGGTATATTGCAGCCCAACGAGAACAACGTCGATCTTGTTCTCCATCAGCCACTGGATCGTGCTCGTCACCGTGTCTTCGAATTCGTCGATCGGCAAGCGCGCCAGCGCGTCGTTGGTGCCGAGTTGCCACAAAACCAGGTCGGGATGGGTTAG
>JAXDQK010000079.1:0-12952 GCA_034667905.1 Gammaproteobacteria bacterium
CCGACGCACGATCTTGCCGTCCTTCATCACGAAATTGATCTTGCGTAAGTTCTCGATATCCTCGAGCGGATTGGCGGGCATCGCCACCAAGTCCGCACTCAGGCCTTGTTGAGCGACGCTGCCGCGCCTTGTTGACCCGTAGCAGCTCCGCCGCACCGCCTTGCGTATTTCGGCCGGACCATCGGAATCGATGATGGTGGGGCCCACGAACCATCCTGAGTCGATGGCGCGGCGCACATCGCTCATTGCCCATTCCGCGCTGTTGCCGATATCGCGCAGGGTGGTGAATCCTGCTTGCGGCACCTGCATGGCATTGTGCAGACCGCGCAGGCCCCGCAAGGTCGAACTCTGGTTCAAGTAGAAAGACTCGAACGGAGCGTCTCCCGCGATTTCCGTCAGCGTCATATGAGTGTGCGCATCGATGAGGCCGGGCGCGACCCATTCGTGCGATAGATCGATGACATCGGCGCCCGGGGGTATCGCGATCCCGGCGCCGATCGCCTTGATCCTGCCGCTCTCAACCAGGATGATCTGGTCCTTGGCGCTGCTTCCATGCGCCGGATCGATGGTCTAAAACCGGTAGTTCACGTGCATCTTGAACCAGCGCGGCATGCCGGGGTAAACCTGCGCGAGACCATTGATGGAAGTGTTGTCGAATCCCATCACGCCGTAGTGCTTGTTGGCGACGTTTTCGACCGATGCGCCCACCTCGAGCTTTTCTCCCTGAGGCGAGTAGTTGACGCGCACGTTGGCAACGCCGAAGCCCGATTGTTCCACCGCCGGGACGTCCGTCAGATTGAACCAGAACTTCGAGAGATAATTGCCGTCGACTTGGAATGCCATGTGGCCGCTGCCCACCGGCAGGGTGTAACGGGCCATGGCGTTGCCCGTCCAGCGCGGCGCGTTCCCGGGAACATAGTCAGCGGGCGGAAGCGGCGTTCCCGCGGCCGTGCAACACCGGGCAGCGACGTTTTTCACCAGCGCATCGACATAAGCCACGCCGAGACCGAAACGCCATGCCGCGCTCGGTACCCACTCGAGTTCTGCTTCCGCACCCTCATGCGTCGCATCGGCGTTGACGATCAACTGCTCCAGGCCCAGGGTGTAAATCAGGGCTTGATAGTTCTGATATTTATAGTAGTAGGCCGCCGCATTGAAGCGCAATGTGTGGTCCAGGAACTCCGACTTGAACCCTGCTTCGTAAGACGTCAGAGTCTCGGGTTTGAATGACAACGTATTCAAGTCATTGATGGTGATCGGAAACAGCGGCGCGTTGAAGCCGCCGGCCTTGACGCCTCGGTTGTAGCTGACGTACGCCAAAACATCCTTCGAGAGATGCAGGTCCATCTGCGCCTTGCCGCTGTAGAGATTATCCGAGCGGTGCCCTTGGTAATTCGTGAGCACGCTGCCGTCCGGCGGCGTCAGCAATCTGATTTGGTTGGTCACATTCGTCGGGAAGTATTCAAACGGATACCAGGAGAAGTGGTAGTCCTTGCGGTCGGCCGTGAAGCGCGCCCCTACCGTGAAGCCAATCAGATCGGTCGCACGGTACTCAAGCTGTCCGAAGGCCGCTCCGGACTTGGTGAGGAGATCATAAGGAGACTTCGTCTCCGGGATGCCGCCGTCGGGTCCTGGAACGCCGCCGGTGGTCCAGAACGTCGTGTAGCTTCCGTACGGCCAAAAGCCGAGGTTCGAACCCGGCCCAAAGTAGCCATTGTTGGGATTCGTGTTGCTTTGGAATTCTTTCGAGGTCCAAAATGCCGGGCCGATCCAGCCCTCGAAATAGTTGCCGGCGATTCGTAGCGCATAAATGCCGGCGGTCCAATTGAATTTGTCATCGCCGCCGTTCAGTCGCGCTTCGAGCGACTGTTGATTCACATTGCTGCCATTGAAGAATTCGAACAGATTATAAGGGGAGGCGTCGGAGTCCTCTTGATAGTCCTTGCGCAGGTGCGAGTAATCGCCGATGACCGTCAACGTGGTGCCGCCGAAGTTCTCCGTGAATTTCGCCGTCAGGCCGCTGGTATCCAGTTTCGCAAAGCCGCTGATGTTATCGCGGATCGTAAACGGACCGCTATTGGGCAAGCCCGTGGCATTGCACCCGGGGCAAGTGCCCCAAAAATTTTCCGTGGGTCCCAGAAAAACATCGACGCCGTTCCCGATGGGCTTGGTCGCGTACTCCTCCCAAGATCCGGCGCTCACGTTCTCGCGGCTGGCGCGAGAGATCAACAGCAGCTGAGCACTGTTCGTCAGTTTGAACAGCAACTGGCCGCGCAGGGCATAGTCATTGCCATTCTCGGCATCGCGCGCACCGCCGGCGACGTTGGTGAACAACGGATCATAGTGGTTCGACTCGAACGACAACCGACCATCTACGCCGTTCCACAGCGGACCGTTTATGGCGCCCTCGACGCGCAACAAGTTGCGTTGGCCAAAAGTTGTATTGACGTACCCTCCGAACTCATCGGTGGGCCGGTTGGTGACGAAATTCGCAAGGCCGCCTGTGGCATTGCGGCCGAACAAAGTGCCCTGCGGGCCTCGCAATACCTCGACGCGATCGACGTCGAACAACGAGAACGCCAGTCCCGCCATCTGGCTCACATACACGTCATCGACGTAGATTGCCGCCGGACTTTCCTGATGGTCGGCGAAGTCATTTTGAGTAACACCGCGAATGGCAAGGCTGAATGATGACGGCCCGTTCGGTTGGGTGAGGACCACCGCTGGCATGGACTTCGTGATGTCGGTGGCGGTGGCGGCGCCGAGCGAGTTCAGATCGGCGCCGGTGATCGCCGACAGCGAAATGCCGATGTCCTGCGAGTTCTGCTCGCGCTTCTGGGCGGTGACCACGATTTCCTCGAGGGCTCCGGAAGAAGACGTCGTTTGGGCATGGACCGACATGCAGGTCGCCGCCAGCATGACGGCAAGCGTATAGCGCGCGGATCCGCAGATGCGTGTGTTCAACATGACTATCCCCTTAACAATTATTAGATTCATCTCATCTACACTTGCGCGCCGCGAGCGTCGATTGATGGCAGCTCAGCGCATGCGGTGGCTACAGGCAGAATAGATAATGAACGGCCGTCAAGCAATCAATTCAGGGCGTCGCGCCAATTCCGCCACAATTTGGCGACCTATACATAGAACAGCGCGGCATCAGTCGGGAGTGACCAACTTGATCGTTGTCGTATGTGCGGTGACATCCATGGTCACCTCTTGGGGTACTCCGTGAAAACGTAGTCCTGCTTCTTCACTATCGTGTGGCACACGAACCCACACTTGGCGTCGTTCCCCTGCGGAGGCGTATCCATCAGTGTGCCGAGCCTGAAGGTATCGGACGCGGCGTCATACTCAAACTCGCCATATCCCCATCCGCCGCTGTCCGAGAATCTCTTGCTATCCTTCAGCATGAAATCAACATCATGGAGGGTGCCGGCCACGAGCGGCTGACCGGGGGCCGATTCGTTCTTTTTCGGATTCCAATGGATCTTCGCCATTTTGGCGCCGTCGGGGAAAGGCTTGCCGTTACCGGGAACACCGGCCTTGTATGCGTCGATCATCGCGGGATTCCCCAGAATCACGGCAAGCATCTCTCCGTTATGACTGATAGAGATGGTCTGCCAGCCTTCGTATCCCTTGAACTCGGAGAACGCGAGCCCATTCGGCACTTTGAGGCTGTACTTGTCCTGTGCGGATATGGCCCTGCCGCCCACCAAGACCACCAGCACTACCGCAGTGATTACCATCAGCCAGGATGAAATTTTCGTCACGGCTCATTCCTCCGTTGTATGGCACAAGGGCCGAGCGTGTTCGTTCTTGCCGCTCTCAGGGATACAGCAGCTCGTAAGCGGATCGCCGCGACTATAAGCCCCAATTCGGGGCTCACACAATCATTTTAATAATTGCTTTGCAGCATTCGGAACATCATGCCCGGTCGCACAAAGTGCTCATTGAATTTATTTACGCGGACGGAGTAAGGTGAGGCGCGAATCATTCCCGTGCCGGCATGCCTTTCGGGTCCATCCATATCACTTCCCAGACATGACCGTCCGGGTCCTCGAAGCTGCGGCCAAACATGAAACCGTAGTCTTGCGGCGGGTTGACGTCGGCAGCGCCTCCAGCTTTGCCGGCAGCATCCGCCATTGCATTGACGGCATCGCGGCTATCACCCGACAGCGCCAGCATCACCTCACCCGCCACATGCGCATCGGAAATCGGCTTCTTGGTGAACACCGCCCATTTGGCATGCGTCAGCAACATCACGTGGATGGCTTCCGAAAACACCATACACGCGCCGGTTTCGTCGGTGAACTGCGGATTGTTAGTGGCGCCAAGTGCCTCATAGAAGGCCCTGGCCTTCGGCAAATTGCGCACAGGAAGGTTAACGAAAATCATCCTGCTCATCGGTCGTCTCCTCTTTATTGCTGCTTGGTGTCCCTAATAATCAGGCTGCCAAATTTGGCGGGCCCTCACTCATTCTTGATGGCTCGCCTCCGGGAATTTTGCGGTATCAAAAAAATCCGGTCCCCTCGCCCACTCGTTGAGCTTGTCTTGGCCAAAGTCAATGCTGTTTAGGTCAATCGTCACACTGATCTGTCCGGCACTCGCCGCTCGGTCGAGGCTCACTGAGCCAGTTTAGGTGCCGACGGAGTGCTGCCGTTCGGCCAGCACTTTGAGGCTGACCAATCCCTTCTCGAATTCGCCGCCGACCATCTTGTCCATGTTGAAGATCGTGCCCATCAGTTTATGCGTGTAGGGACTGCGACCGGTCATTGTCCAAGTGACAGTCGTCGCGGAACCCGCAGGAACCAGCGTCAATTCGGCCGTGTTCGTGGCGCTGATCGGTTTCAGGAACTGCAGCCGCATCACCACCCTCGCAGCCGCAGAGGACTCGGTGATCTCCATGCGCCCCTTGCCGGTCTTGCCCGTGCTATCCCACGCATAGGCAGCGCCCTTCCCGGACTGGGGACCGCTGTACTCAATTTTCAGTCCTGGGTCCCCTTGTGCGAATGGATTCCAGCTGTTGAAGCCGTGCAGGTCATTGATGTAAACAAAAACGGCCTCGGGCGCGGCCTCGATCGACTGCGAGCGCGTAATGCGAAAGTCCGACGGTTTCAGGGCAACGTATACCAAGAACCCGGCAATGGCGGCCAGCATGAGGGCAACAAGTTTCAACATCATAGTCTCCATAAAGGGCTGGCCAAGCGTCCCTGCGATCAGTCGCACGGGCGGTCTTGCTGCTACGACGAAGCTCGGCGGCTGATTTCGACACGCTTGCGATTCGCAAGTCACGCATGGTTAATCCCGCCGCTTGAGTGCTTCCAGCTCATCCAGGGTCCGCGGCCAGTCCGCACCCAGCAGTCGAGACAGTGCCCTGTCGGCGAGCATCCGGCCCGCAGTCTGGCAGCGCGCGCAATAATTGGTTTCCTTGTCCGCATACCGGATTCGCTGCACCGGCTCGCCGCATCGTGGGCACGGCTTGCCGAAGCGCCCGTGCACCGCCATGTCTTTGCGAAACGCGGTGACCTTTTCAGGGAAGGTCGCGGCCGCTTCCGTCCGCAGCCGCTCGATCCACATTCGTAGTGTGTCTCGAGTGGCCGTGAACAACCTCTGCCACTCTTCCGGCGCAAGCTTGTGCGTAAGGGTGATGGGCGAAAGCTGAGCGGCATGCAGGATTTCGTCCGAATAGGCATTGCCGATGCCGCTTAGGATTCTGGGGTCGGTCAGCGCCCGCTTGAGCGTGCGATTCTCCGCCGTCATTGCCCCGCGAAATTCGTCGAGATCGCTCGCGAGCACATCGATGCCGCCCGGATCCGACGCTTGCAATGCCGCCTCGCCTTTGAGCACAAAAAGCGATGCGCGCCGCTTAGTGCCCGCTTCGGTCAACACCAACGAGCCGGTGGGAAAATCGAACGCCGCCAGATTATTGCGCCCAGCTAATTTCGTCCCGCGTGCCTTCCAGTGCAGCCTGCCCGCAATCATCAAATGCAGCACCAGCCATAAATCGTTGTCTAATCCAATGGCGATGCGCTTGCCGACGCGGCGCAGTTCCCGTACACGATGACCTTCCGCGTCTGTGTAGGGCGGCGTTGCCGTCCGCAGCAAGAATGCGCTGGCGATGCGCACGCGCTCCAACGGTTGACCCACGATGCGTTCTTCCAGCGCACCCAAATAAGCGCAGATGTCGGGCAGCTCGGGCATGCCCTCACCGTTACCAGATATGCACTCGTTGGTCAGGTGCCAGGTAGAGCTTGTCGCCGGGCTGAACATGGAAAGCCGTGTACCAGGAATCCACGTTGCGCACTACGCCATTCACACGATACTCGCCCGGACTGTGCGGATTGGTCATGACTTGATTGCGCAATGCTTCGTCCCGATCGAGGGTGCGCCACACCTGCGCCCATGCCATGAAAAATTGCTGGTCCGCCGTGTAACCGTCGGAGGCCGGTGCGGGTGTTCCATGCAGGGAAATCAGATAGGCATCGTGCGCGATGGTGACCCCGCCCAAATCGCCAATGTTCTCGCCCAACGTCAAGCGGCCGTTCACATGCAGACCCTTCAGCGGTTCGAATGCCGAGTATTGATCGGCCAACGCGTCAGTGCGCTTTTGGAATGCCGTTACATCGTCAGGCTTCCACCAGGTTCGGAGTACTCCCTTCGCGTCGGACTTGGCGCCTTGGTCGTCGAAACCATGGCCCATTTCATGTCCGATCACCGCGCCGATCGCCCCATAGTTAACCGCGGCGGAGGCATTGGGATCGAAGAACGGCGGCTGCAGGATGGCGGCCGGGAAAACCACTTCGTTGAACACCGGGTTGTAATAGGCATTGATGGTCTGAGGCGTCATGCCCCATTCGTCGCGGTCGGTCGGTTGGTTCAATCGGCTCAGTTGCCGGTTCCATTCGAATACCACTGCGCGTTCGTGGTTGCCGAAGGCATCGCCCGGCTTGACCTCGAGCTTGGAGTAGTCGCGCCACTTATTCGGATAGCCGATCTTCGGCCGGAACGCTGCCAGCTTTTCCAGCGCCACCTTCTTGGTTTCAGCGGTCATCCACGGCACATTGGCAATGTGCTCCGCATAACCCTTACGCAAGTTCTCCACCAAGGCTTCCATGGCCTGCTTCGAAGCGGGCGGAAATTTCTTGTCGACATACAGCTTGCCGATGGCTTCGCCGAGCGCGCTGTTGGTCGCCTGCACCGCGCGCTTCCAGCGTTCGCGCTGCTGCGGCTGACCCTCGAGTATTCGGCCGTAAAAGTCGAAATTTTCCTCGTCGAACGCCTTCGGCAGCACCGAGGCCTCGTTCGTCAAGAATTGATAGGTGAGGTAAGGCTTCCAGGTCGAAACCGGCGTGTCGGCGAACAGTTTGCTTAAGTTGGGGACCGCGCTCCACTCGGCCACGACGACCTCTTTGAGTCCGGAAAATCCCGACGATTGAAAAGCCGCAGCCCAGGGATAGGCCGCAGCATCCTTTTCAAGCGAGGCGACAGTCATCAGGTTATAGGTGAGATCTCGGTCGCGGCGCTTCGCCACATCCCACTGCAGCTTGGCGATCTTGGTCTCGAGGGCGAGAATCTGCGCCGCTTCGCTCTTCGCATCCTTGTGACCCGCAAGCGCCAACATCTTTTCCGCGTGCACAAGAAACTTGGCGCGGATGTCGGCAAACTGCGCCTCGCTCTTCAGGTAGTACTCTCGGTCCGGCAAGCTCAAGCCCGACTGTGAAATGCCGACGATATAGCGATCGGGATTCTTCTCATCCAGCGTGATGCCATAGGCAACAGGCCCATCGAGGGGCACGCGCGGATCGGCGATCAGCGCCGCTACTTGCTCGTGAGTTTTGAGCGCCGCGATTTCATCGAGGGCGTGCCTCGCGGGGGTAAGCCCCAACTGGTTAATCTTCCCGGTATCCAAGAACGCCTGGTAGAAATCGCCGATTTTCTGCTCGATGGTCCCTTGCGGCGCGTGGGCGGCAGCACTGCCCTCGATGATGGCCTTGACGTCGACCTGCGCCTGCTCGTGCAGCACCTCGAAGGCGCCCCAGCTGCTTTGGTCGGCGGGGATTTTCTCGGTGGCCAGCCAGTGGCCGTCGACGAACCGGTAGAAGTCATCTCCCGGCTTGACCGACTTGTCCTCGGCCGCAAGATCAATGCCGAAACCACCGAATTGCGGCGCGCCCGCGTTGCCCGCAGCGCCGGCCGTGACCGTCGCAGCGCCCATTCCGGCCAGGGACAATATGCAAATTCGCGCCAACGACACTCGAACGAAGCGATCCATGAGCAACTCCACCTTGTTAATGTAGTTTTGTAGCCATCCGACAGGAGATCATTAAAACAGTTCCGACGGTGGCGCGGGTTGCTAAGATGTGCGCCGAACAAAAAGAGGGCTCCATGAAGATATTCGCCTTAAGCGTGGCCATTTGCGCCGCCTCCCAGCTTGCCGCAGCGGCTGCCCCTGAACCGAGCGGTCCGATCACGATCGCACCCGTCACGCCAATCCCCGCGCCAAAGGATCACGCCTATCCCGGTGAGATCCAGCTAGCCGTGGACGCGAGCGACACGGCTCGGCGCATCGTACGTGTTCATGAAACGGTCAGCGGCATTGGTCCCGACTCCGTACTGCTTTATCCCAGATGGCTGCCCGGCACTCATGCCCCGGAAGGCCCCATCGATCGGCTTGCCGGGATCCGCATCACGGCCCATGGCGCGCCGGTTTCATGGAAGCGCGATCCGGTGGACGTCTACGCTTTTCGGCTACATCTCGCTCCGGGAACGAAGTCCATCGATATCGACTTCGATTATCTTTCGCCCACGAGCGCCAAGGTCGGCGCGCTGGAAATCAGCCGTGATCTCTTGCTGCTCGAATGGAATGAACTGGTGCTGTATCCCGCCGGCTACTTCGCGCGGCAAATCCCCGTGCAAGTGAGCCTTACCTTGGCCGCCGATTTTCAGCTGGCTTCGGCGTTGGAAACCGCTTCCGCCGACCGTGCCGTCACGCATTTCAAGCGCACCACGCTGGAAACGCTGATCGACAGCCCGGTATACGCCGGCCGGTACGCCTCAAAGCTCGACCTCGATCCCGGCAGCGCCGTGCCCGTACGCATGGACCTGTTTGCCGACCGGCCTGAGCTTTTGACCGTGAAACCCGAACACCTGGAGGCATACCGCGCCCTGGTGAAGCAGGCTTATAAGCTCTATGGTTCACATCACTACAACCACTATGACTTCTTGTACTCGCTGAGCGATCAAATCCAGCAGAACGGCCTCGAGCACCATCAATCGAGCGAGGACGGCAGCGACCCTGAGTCCTTCACCAAGTGGGACAAGACCGCATTTGTCAGGGACTTGCTGCCACACGAGTTCACGCATTCGTGGAACGGCAAGTTTAGGCGTCCCGCGGATCTTTGGACCCCGAATTACAACGTGCCGATGCAGGACAGTCTGCTGTGGGTCTATGAAGGACAAACCCAGTATTGGGGCCAGGTCCTGGCAGCTCGTTCCGGCCTGCGCACACGCCAACAGGCCCTCGATCAGCTCGCCATTACCGCCGCCCACTACGAAGTTCAAAAGGGTCGTCAGTGGCGCACGCTGCAAGACACCACCAACGATGAAATCATCAATCCCCGCAGGCCGCAATCCTGGTCTGACTGGCAGCGCTTCGAGGACTATTACGATGAAAGCGCGCTGATATGGCTGGATGTCGACACATTGATACGCGAGCGCTCCAAAGGCGCCCGCTCGCTGGATGATTTTGCCCGCGCCTTCTTCGGCATCAATGACGGCAGCTTCACCGTGGTCACGTACACCTTCGATGATGTCGTCAAGGCCTTGAATGCCGTCGAGCCCAACGACTGGTCCAGCTTTTTGCATCAGCGGCTCGACGCCATTGCCAAGCCCACGCCCCTCGATGGATTTAAGCGCGGCGGCTACAAACTGGTGTACACCGATACGCCCAGCGACTATCAAGCCGCGAACGAAGATCAGCGCAAGCGCGTCGACTTGCTCAACTCCATCGGCATCGAGATCGACGCCAAGGACCCCGGCACGGACGGCACGATTTCACAGGTGATCTGGGACAGCCCCGCCTTCAAGGCCAAGCTCATAGAAGGGACGGAAATTCTCGCCATCAACGGCATCGCCTATAGCTCCGATGTGCTCAAGGACGCCATTCGCGCCGCCCACGGCCAGCAAAAGCCGATCGAATTGATCGTCAAGACGGGCGACCGGTTCATGGTCGCGAACCTGGATTATCATGAGGGACTGCGCTATCCGCATCTCGAGCGCGATGGCGCCGAACCGGCCAGCCTCGATAACATCTTGTCGGCGCGGCCCTAACAGCGCGCCATCTATGTTTGGGAAAATGGCAAAGTCGCCGCGAAAGACCCCGATAAAATATAATGAGGATTAACATGCCGATCCATCTAGACCGCCGCCAGTTTCTCGCCGGCAGTGCGAGCGCTATGTCGATGTCGCTTCTGCCGACGAGCCTTTGGGCGACCGCCGAGAAAAACACGGTGCCTGCGGCACCGGTGGCCAAAATCAATGTCGTGCACGACACCTACTTCGGCGAAACCTTGAGCGACCCCTATCGGTGGATGGAGAACAGCAAGGATCCGGACTGGCTGCCGTTTTTGAAAGGACAGAACGATCACACCCGCGCCGTGCTCGACCCCTTGCCCGGCCGAGCGGCACTGCTCAAGCGCATCGAGCAACTCTCGGGTGATACCGTCGCGACCTCCCGCGTGCAGCGCGCCGGTGGCCTTACCTTCATCCAGCAGCGCCCTTTGGGCGCCGACAATTTCAAGCTGTTCGTCCGCCAAGGCGCTAGCGGCGCGGACCGCGTGCTGATCGATCCCACGCTGATGGGCAGTTCGAAGAGCCATGTGTCGCTCGACTGGTGGCGCGCGTCGCCGGATGGCAAGTACGTGGTCTACGGTTTGTCCAAGGACGGCAGCGAAGATTCGCTGCTGCATGTTCTCACCGTCGCCGACGGCAAGGATTTGCCCGAGACCATTCCCAACACCGAAGGCGCCAATCCGCAGTGGCTGGATGATGCCAGCGGTTTCTTTTACACCCAGCTCACCGGCGCTGTGGCAACGCCCGAACGCTATCTCGACGCGCAGGCACGCTTCCACAAGCTAGGCACGGATCCAAAATCCGATCCCATCCTCATGAAGCGAGGCTTGGTCGCCGGGGTCGACTACGACAAGATCCAGGTTCCCTCCATCGTCACCTCGCCCGGTTCCCGTTACGCCATTTTGCAGCTCGCCGACGTGAGGCCCGAGGCGCGCGGCTTCGTCGCCCCGCTCACTGATGTGCTCGCCGGCAAGGCAAAATGGATTTCCTTCGCAGGCTTCGACGACGAGGTCACCGACCTCGAGCTGGACGGTGACGATTTGTACTTGCTGGTCAACAAAGGGTCGCCCCGCGGACGCATCGTGAAGACCTCCGCAGGCGCGCCCAATATTGCGACCGGCACTATCATGGTGCCGCAGAACGCGCTGGTGATCGCCAATACGGCGCGCGCCCACGACGGCATCTACTTGAAAATCATGGACGGCGGCATCAGCCGCCTGCAGCGCTTAGGCCACGACGGCAAAGTCACCGACGTCGCTCTGCCCTTCGACGGCACCATCGGCGCGGTTTTTGCCGAGCCCCACGAAGACGGCGTACTGATTTCGCTGCAAGGATGGCTCGATCCTGCCGGCATCTGGTCCGTCGACACTGCAGGCCGCCTCGCCGACACCGGCATCACGCCTAAACCCGCTATCGATGTCAGCGCCTACGAAGCCAAGCGCGCCTTCGCCACCGCGAAGGACGGCGTCAAGATTCCGTACACGCTGATTTATCGCAAAGGCACGAAGCAGGACGGCAGCAATCCCACGTGGATTTCAGCCTATGGCTCGTATGGTCTCGCCGCGTATACCCCGACCTTCGCGGGACGAACGCTGGCGCTGGTCGACGCCGGCGCCATTGTCGGTTACGCAAACGTGCGCGGCGGCGGGGAATACGGTCGCGAGTGGCACAAGGCAGGCCAGCTCGCCAACAAGCCCAATACCTGGCGCGATCTCATCGCGGTGTGCGAAGAACTGATCGCCAAGAAATACACCTCCTCGAAGCATCTCGCGATCGGTGGCCGTTCCGCCGGCGGCATCACGGTCGGGCGCGCCATGACCGAGCGGCCGGATCTCTTCGCTGCCGTGATCGACGGCGTCGGCTGGTCAAATCCCCTGCGATATATCGTCGAGCAAGACGGCTATGGCGAGGAACCCGAATGGGGCGTCATCACCGAGCCCGACGGCTACAAGGCGCTGAAGAGCATCGACAGTTATCAGTCGGTGAAGGACGGCACGCCCTATCCCGCCGTGCTCTTGACCACCGGCGTCACCGATCCGCGCGTCGCCCCGTTTCACTTGGCCAAGATGACGGCACGACTGCAGGTCGCGAGCACCTCCGGCAAGCCCATATTGCTGCGCGTCGATTACGATGCGGGCCACGGCATCGGCTCGACGCGTGCGCAGCAGGACCGCGAAGCCGCGGATACGTACGCGTTTCTGCTCTGGCAGCTCAAGGGCGCGAAGGCGAAGGCTTGAGCCGTTTACTTTCCGAGCACAGCTCCGCTGGCTTCCAATCCGGCGCAAGGCTAGTCATGGGCTTGGAAGAATCATGCAGCACCAATACTAACGCCTGACGCTTTGCGGTGCCCGTGCCGACCAGCATCATCGGGGGGCCCTCGGGTACAATTCCGCTCTCGCCAGCCCGCACAATAATGCGATTTCCTGGGGTTTCCAAACGCTGCTCGTCGGTTAGGACATACCACGCCTCCGGTCCCATATTCGCCTTGATCGTTGCCGCGCATATTTGGCGCGCCATTGCGGAAGGCTTCTCACTGGCTAGGAGTCCGGTGTTCTACATAACCACTCTCGCGGCCGCGGCCTTGGCGTTATGGGCGTGGCGG
>JAXDQK010000080.1:0-2648 GCA_034667905.1 Gammaproteobacteria bacterium
CTTTGCACCGCACGCCTCCAAGCCGAACCTGAGCGGTAAGCCGCGGCGCATCCTGTATCTCACCTACAACCGGTCATCCGATGGGGACCACCGCGCCCGCTACTATGCGCACAAGCGCGCCAGCTTCCCACCCGATATCGAGCGCCGGCCGGGCGTCGAGTACCGTTTTCGCGTTTGAGGGAAGCAACATGGACGCGCCCTCAGCGGATGATGTGGCCCTCAATCAGACCTATGCGCATGCCTTTGCACGGATCTTCGTGCGTCCGCTCATCGGCACCTGGGTGCGCCCCAATCATTTGACCGCGCTGCGTCTGATAATCGGCGCAGCGGCTTGCGTACTACTTGCCATGGGAAGCAGGCGAGCCGCCCTGTGGAGCGGCATCCTGTGGGTGATCACCTGCCTGCTGGATCGCGCCGACGGCGAGCTTGCACGGATCGGCAACCTGCGCAGCGAAAGCGGCAAGATACTCGACTTCTACTCGGATATGATTTTGGACTCGTTCTGGTTTCTCGGTGCCGGAATTGCCGTGCGTCACGGCTGGCTCGGCGATGCCGCCGTGCCGCTGGGGCTGCTCACGTGCGGATCGATGCTGCTGTGCATGTGGATCGTGGAACTCATCGAGAGACTGAGCGGTCCAGGTGCCAAAGTATCCTTCGGCGTCCAAAGCTTTCATCCCGACGACGCGCTGTTCCTGCTGGCGCCGTTCACATGGCTCGGCTGGCTAACCCCCATTCTTATCGCAGCGAGTATCTGCACGCCTATCATCGCGATCATCGCCGCCGCTCGCTATGGTTTACTCAAGCGGGGCTTACTCAAGCGAGGGATGGCATAGCGGCTGCATAGCCCACTGCGCGCTTCTGATCCTCGATCACGGTTTTGGTCGCCCTATAGGCGTGCCACGTGGCCCAGAATCCCGCGGGCGCAAGCACCAACAATGCCAGGCGCAACGACGCCGCGTCTGCGCCATGGCCGCCCGCAAACCAATCGCTGAGCATACCGATGGACTGCGGCGCGACGATGTGGTTGAAGATATTCCCCACCAATAGCGACCAGGCAATGAACATGGAGCGCATGTGATGCGGAGCGAGATTCTGCAGCAGGCCCATGCAGGGGCCTATGTAGAAATAAATGGCGGGAATGAAAATCCAGAACATGCACTTCGCCAGCCAGAAGGTGTGCGTCCAATAGGCCAGGAAGGAGGGAATGGTGGTGAATCCCACGCCGGCCACCAACACCCACAGGACGCGTCGGGGATCGACCATGCGGGGTCGGGATAGAACCCACGCCGTGCCCAGCGATGCGAGTATGCCGCCGAACAAATGGATCGGACCGGTGACCGCGCCGGCTTCGCCGACGTTGAGGCCGTAGGTGCGCATCAAGAACGTGGGCGTCCACCAAATGAGGCCCCATCCCCACAGAGAGCAGACGCCGGTGGTCATGAGCACATGAAACGCCGCTCGCTGACTCAGTAGAAATCGCAGTGAATCCAGCATGGACGGTTTCGACGCAGAGTTGTGGGCATCCAAGCGCCCGCGCGCCGGTTCGCGAATGGTCAAGTAGACCACAATGCCGACGAGGAGGCCGGGCGCGCCCAGCGCCAGAAAGGCCGCCCGCCAGCCATACGCGTTGGCAACCGCGCCCGCCATAACCGCGCCCAACCAGGCACCGATGGGAGCGCCCAGGGCGAGCACCGTAAATGCCATGGGTCGCCGCTCAGCCGGGAAGCAATCGGACAAGATCGCCGAAGAGGGTGGCAGGCCGCCCGCTTCGCCGACGCCCACGCCGATCCGGCCCAGCAGAAATTGCCAATAGGTGCGAGACAGTCCGCAAAGCACCGTGAATGCCGACCAGAGACAGAGCGCGGCGGCGAGGATGTTGCGACGGTTGGAGCGATCGGCGTACCACGAGATCGGCAAGCCGAACGATACATAGAACAGGGCGAGCGGAATGCCGGTCAAAAACGCCACCCCGGCATCCGTCAACTGCAGTTCCAGCCGGATGGGCTCGAGTACGGTCGAGACCACGTACCGATCGGCGATGTTGATGGCGTAGATCACGCAGGTCATGACGAGTACGTACCAGCGTTCGATGGAGCCCGGAGCCTGGGACCGCGTTAGAACGATTGCCGTGCTGTCCAAGATGCGTAACCTCGTCTAGAGCGCGGCTTGATTCGCGGCATGCTCCGCGTTTTGCCAGCCGCCGCCCAATGCCTTTACCAACAGCACGCTCGCGCTCATGCGCCGTATTTGTATGTTCACGTTCGAGAGCTGAGCTTGGAGATTGGTGGTCTCATTCGTCGCTACTTCGAGATAGGTCACCAAGCCGGCCTTGTAGCGGTACTGCGACTGCTGCAATGCCTTGCCCGTCGCCGTAACGGCCGCGGCCTGACTCACGCTCTCCTCCTGCAGTTGACGCAATGCCGCCAAATTGTCCTCGACTTCCTGGTATGCGGTAAGCACGATGTTACGGTAGTCAGCCACCTGTTCGTCAAAAATCGCATGCGCCTGATCCGACTGTGCGCGGTGGCGGCCTGCGTCGAACACGGTGAGCACGCCCGAGGGGCCGACCGACCACAGCCGGCTCGGCGCAGTCAGCCAATTCGACGAATGGATGCTGTCGTAGCCAAATGCTGCCGCCAGGCTGAACT
>JAXDQK010000081.1:0-9527 GCA_034667905.1 Gammaproteobacteria bacterium
GCGCTTCGGCCAAGTCGGTTCGATCGGCGAGGAAGGCGGTTGTACCACTTCAAAACGAACCGAGCCGGCGTTATCCGCTTGTTCCCCCAGCCGAGCCTTCTGATAATTTTCGACCAGCGCCGTGTACTCCGCCTTGTTGACATCATAGTCGCGATTCAACTGTTGGAACTCGGCTTCGACTTGAGGCGCGCTGTTCAATCGCTTGCGCAGATCCGCCACCGTGGCCTGATGCTGCGAGGCTTGCCGGCGCAGGGCCGCGATTTCCACATCCACCCTGTTGAGTTCCAATTGGATGCTTTGATACACCGGATTGTTGGCCGCGCCGCTGGCGGCGACCGCGCTGGCATCGCCGCGACGTAGACTATCGATCTCGATGGCCCGGCGTTTTTTGAGATCTTCCAGATTCGCGCGCGTGGCGACGACATCGGGATGCTTGTCGGTAAATCTCTGCAGCAATTCATCCAACCTGGCCTGCGCTTCGCGAATTTGAGACGCCGTATCGCCGCTCCTCACGCCCTGCCCGCCGACCAACGGCAGGCCAGCGGCTGAGACGGCAGTATCGCTGTGCAATTGCTTGGTTAGCTCGTCACGACGGCTAAGCGCGATGGACAGGTCGGTCTCGGATTTTTTTGCCGCATCCGTTTCAGTCTGCAATTGCGCGAAGTATCCTCCTTGCTCGCTCGGCATCAACCCCACATTCTGCTTTTTGAATGCCGCCAGTCGATCTTCGGCAACGCCCAGGCGCTTGGCGTAATCCTTGATCTGAGCATCGAGGAACCTCTGCGCATTTTGGGATCCCGCTCGTTTACCTCCCAGGGTCTGTTCCACGAAAGTGTTCAATAATGTGTCAACCACGCGCAAGCTGCGTTCGCGGCTGTCATCCAGGTAGCGAATGCTGTAAATCGTGCCGGCCGTGCTGCGCTCATCTCCTTGATTGCCCGCGCTGGCTGCCGTCAGCGATACCCGATCGCTGAGAGCGTCCAGTATGCGAGCGCGCTGACGCCCGCTGGTGACGCTGCTTGGCAACACGCCCGTATCGACGGCGATTTTCTCCAATTGCTGCCCCGCGAGGAGCGATTGACGTACAAAATTAATCTGCGCATCGAATTCCTGGTCAGTGGTCAGTCCCTTGAGCGCTGGTTTGAGGGCAGTGCGGGTATCGACGAATATGCGCGCAGACGCTTCGTAGCGGTCCGGCAAGGCGAACACCAGCAGCCATCCGGCGACGGCGACAATGGCGGCCGCGGCGAGGGCGATCCAGCGAAAGCGCCATCCACTGCCGATCTCGTCGAATAAATGCTCTAGCCAGGTTTTCATAGTATGGCGTGCTTCAGAAAAGCGTTTCCGGAACGACCACCACGTCCCCAGGTTGCAGCGCCATGTTTTGCGTCATGTCGCCGTTATTCAAAATAGCTGAAAGTTTGATCTTGAACTCCTGGGTCTTGCCATTCACATTGCGCACCACCCGCGCGCGATTGCCGGCGGCGAATTGCGTCAAGCCGCCCACCGCGAGCACCGCATCGATGACGGTCATGCCTTGACGATAAGGTACGGCCTGCGGATGTTGTACTTGGCCGATGACTTTGACCTGGCTGAAGGCGCTCGCCGGTACCGTGACGATGATGTTGACCTGGGGAGATTTGACATAAACGCCAAGAGCGGTTTCGACATCGCGAGCCAGACGCGACGGCGTCTTGCCGACGGCCACCATGTCCTCCACCAGCGGCGTGGAAATCTTTCCGTCCGGACGCACTGGGACCGTCACGGATAGGTCTGGATTTCGCCAGACGAACACCTCGAGTGTGTCGCCAGGTCCGATCACATAATCTGGGGACACGGCACTCTTTGCCGGCGCTTCGGCCGCGAGCGCGGGAGCCATCAGCGTGTACACACCCGACATCAAGACTGTGAGGAAAGTCGCGATTTGAAAACTTTTGTTGTTAGTCACAAATGCATATTACCTTGCCTCAGATAGCGGCGCCCTAGAAAAATTCACAAAACAGAAATGAAGAAATCGTAAGGAGCGTGCTGCGGCTCACATCTTCGCCGTGCATTCGCCAAATCGAGACAGAATCCACCGCAACAGTCTGTAAGAAATCGTCCCTAATCGACGACAGGTTGCGCCTACGTTGGTCACCGAATTAAATCGCTCCACATTTGAAACGTGGAGTGAGTGACACATGCTTGAATTCGGGGCCAGATTGAGACGACCGCGCTTGGCAATATTCTTAGGCGTTACTTTAGTGTTGACGGCCTGTGACACCCAAGCCCCAAGTACCGCGTCGCCGGCCTCCTCGAGCAGCCCAAGCACCTCCGCTGGCCTTTCGATTCAGGGCACGCCGCCATCCACGGCTGCGGTGGGCAGCGCTTACTCGTTCCAGCCTACTGCCTCAGTCAGCGGCGCAAGCGCTACCTTTAGCATCCAAGGCGCACCGAGCTGGATGAAATTTAATGCCACTACCGGTGCCGTCAGCGGCACCCCGTCGGCCAGTGATCAGGGCCAGACACCGACCATTACGATCACGTTAAGCGATGGCGCGAGCAGCACTTCACTCGGTCCATTCACAGTGTCGGTTGAACCGGCTGGTGCGATTGGGACCGGCTCGGCCGCACTCTCCTGGGTTGCGCCAACAAATAACGAAGACGGAACCCCCATCAAAGGTCTTACCGGATATCACATTTATTACAGCACCGACCCGAGCAGTTTCGGCAACGCGGTGGAAGTCAACGGAGCCTCAACGACAACGTTCAAAGTGACGGGCTTGAATGCCGGAACCTATTACTTTGCGGTGGCTGCCTATAACGCAGACGGCGTCGAAAGCTCGATGTCGAATATCGGAAACAAGACCATCTGATAACATCGGGCCCAGGTGCCGGTCACCGATCGCAATGGGCTCAAACAATTTCAACGACGCGCTCGATGCAACGCCTCCCAATTCCTACTGGGCCATACCCGGTCGCTTACTGGCCGGCGGCTACCCCGCCACCGCTGACTTCAGCGATTCACGCGCGCGGCTTGCGCGGCTGCAGGAGGCGGGCATCAATTATTTCGTCGACCTGACCGAAGAGGGAGAACTGCCGCCTTATCGTCACCTCTTGCCATTCCATTTGAAGTACGTTCGCTGCCCCATCCCGGATCATGGTGTGCCGAACGGCAATGCACCCGTAAAGAGACTGCTGTCGGATATTCGCGCTGCTTTGGCTGCCAATCGTTGCATTTATCTGCATTGCCGTGCCGGCATCGGGCGCACCAACCTCATCGTCGGATGCTATTTGGCGGAACAGGGAGGAGACGGGAAAGCCGCACTCGAACATTTGAACTTGCTATGGCAGCGCAGTCCGCGCGCAGCCATCTGGCCCAAGGTGCCGGAGACCCCCGAACAGGCCGACTACGTTAGGCGTTGGGCGAATCTCGCTAAGCAACATTCTTAGCCCCCCGGGCCTGATAGGGACTTGCCGACCGAAACTGCCTCGCGCCGAGCGATAGAGTGTTACCTTGGGCTGATCTCAAGGAGACTCCTGTGAATCAATACAAACCCAACCCAGGCCTGGGGCGACCCTCGAACTCTTCACCCGAGGATCCAATGATGGATTTCAGGGCGCGTCTGGTGCATCAGCAGGCTGAAGCCGCTGAACGGCGCCGCATGGATTTGGCGGAGCAGTCCTCGCGCTTGAAGACCGCCGAGGAACGAATTCGGATTTGGGAACGCATTCACGAAGTGACGTTGCCGAAGGATCCCGCGCACCGGCTCGTGGATATTATCGCCGCAAACACGGGCTTATTGGATTCCGACGTTCGTGAAGAACAACAACGTCGCGCGAGCTTGCGCGCTGCAATCTAGGCTGCTGCGGTTCCACGCAGAGATTATTCCAAATACGCCGCAGGCGTTTTGCGCTTTATTTCCTCGCGCGATACGCCGGGCGCGAGTTCGACCAGCCTAAACAAATCCTTCCGCGTCGATCGAGAAAATACTCCCAGATCCGTGATCAGCATGTCGACGCAGTTCGCGCCGGTCAGCGGCAATTCGCAGCGTTTCTTGAATTTCGATTCACCGTCCTTGGAGGTGTGTTCCATCACGACGGCCACGCGCTTGACGCCGGCCACCAAGTCCATGGCGCCGCCCATGCCTTTCACGACCTTGCCGGGGACCATCCAATTCGCCAAGTCGCCATTTTCCGCCACTTCCATGGCGCCGAGAACGGCGAAATCGATGTGACCGCCCCGAATCATGGCAAAACTGTCCGCGGATGAGAAATAGGAAGTCATCGGCAATGCCGTGACCGTTTGCTTGCCGGCGTTGATGAGATCGGCATCCTCTTCACCTTCGAAGGGGAACGGACCCGTGCCGAGCATGCCGTTTTCCGATTGCAGCACTACATTCATGCCCGCCGGAATGTAGTTGGCGACCAAGGTCGGAATTCCAATGCCCAAGTTGACGTAAAAGCCGTCCTGCAATTCGCGCGCGGCGCGCGCGGCCAAGTCCTCACGAGACCAGGGCACGGTCGGCCTCCTGACGCTTGCGCACGGTGCGCTTCTCGATGATTTTGCTGTAGCGAGGCCCTTGTACGATTCGGTGCACGAAGATGCCGGGCGTATGGATGCTGTCCCCATCCAAAACACCGGGCTCCACCAGCTCTTCGACCTCCGCCACCGTTATGCGTCCGGCCGTGGCCATATTCGGATTGAAATTACGCGCCGTTTTTCGATAGATGAGATTGCCCTCGGTATCGCCCTTCCATGCCTTCACCAGCGACACATCCGCGACAAGTCCCGTCTCCAGGATGTAGGTTTCGCCATCGACGGTGCGGGTTTCCTTGCCTTCGGCCACCAGCGTGCCGGCGCCGACTTTGGTGAAAAATGCGTAGATTCCTGCACCGCCCGCTCGAATACGCTCGGCCATGGTGCCCTGGGGGTTGAATTCGACCTCGACTTCGCCGGCCAGGTATTGCCTTTCAAACTCCTTGTTTTCGCCCACGTACGAGGAGATCATCTTGCGGATCTGACGTGCCTCGAGCAGCCGGCCTAGGCCGACGCCGTCCAAGCCTGCGTTGTTGGAGACCACGGTGAGGCCTTTCACCCCGGAGTCATGCAAGGCATCGATCAAATTCTCGGGGATGCCGCAGGTCCCGAAGCCGCCGCACATCAAGGTCATGCCGTCCTTGACCACGCCCCGCAACGCCGACTGGGCATCGGCATAGACTTTTTTCGAAATTACCTGCGTTGCCATGGAGCCGTCACTAGTAGCGATACTGGTCGACTTTGTACGGCCCCTGTTTCTCGACGCCGATGTATTTTGCCTGCACATCCGTGAGTTCGGTCAGCTGCGCACCGAGCTTGGAGAGTTGCAGCCGCGCCACTTTCTCGTCCAGATGCTTCGGCAACACATACACGCCGATGGGATATTTCTTCGTGTTGGCGTAGAGCTCAATTTGCGCCAGCACCTGATTTGCGAACGATGAGCTCATGACGTACGAAGGATGTCCCGTGCCGCAGCCCAAATTCACCAAGCGGCCTTCGGCGAGCAGAATGATCCGTTTGCCGTCGGGGAAAATGACGTGATCAACTTGGGGCTTGATGTTCTCCCACGTATGCTGTCGTAGCGCGGCGACTTCGATCTCGTTGTCGAAGTGTCCAATATTGCAGACGATGGCCTGGTCCTTCATGCGGGCCATGTGATCGTGCGTGATGACGTGAAAATTGCCGGTGGCCGAGACGAAAATGTCGCCCTTGTCCGCGGCATAATCCATCGTGACGACCCGATAGCCTTCCATCGAGGCCTGCAGCGCGCAGATCGGATCGATTTCGGTGACCCATACTTGCGCGGATAACGCGCGCAGGGCTTGCGCCGAGCCTTTGCCCACATCCCCGTAACCGCAGACCACCGCGACTTTGCCGGCGATCATGACATCCGTGGCGCGCTTGATGGCATCCACCAAGGACTCGCGGCAACCGTAGAGATTGTCGAATTTCGACTTCGTGACCGAATCATTCACGTTGAAAGCGGGGAACGCGAGCTGCCCTTCCTTCGCCATTTGATACAGGCGCTTCACGCCGGTGGTGGTTTCCTCGGTAACGCCCTTCACCTTCGCCAGGCGCGTCGAATACCATTTCGGGTCCACTTTGAGCTTCGCCTTGATCGCGGCGAAAAGCAGTTCCTCTTCTTCGTTGCCGGGCTTGGCCACAAGGCTGGCGTCCTTCTCCGCCTTGGCGCCCAAATGCAGCAGCAGCGTTGCATCGCCGCCATCGTCCAAAATCATGTTGGAATAGCCGCCATCGGTCCACTCGAAGATTCGATGCGTGTAATCCCAGTACTCGGCCAGCGATTCGCCCTTGACGGCAAATACAGGCGTGCCGCCGGCGGCAATAGCCGCGGCCGCGTGATCTTGGGTCGAATAAATATTGCAAGAAGCCCAACGCACTTGCGCTCCCAAGGCATTCAGCGTTTCGATGAGCACGGCCGTTTGGATGGTCATGTGCAAGGAACCGGTGATGCGGGCCCCGCGCAGCGGCTGCTGCGCCGCGAACTCACGGCGAATCGCCATCAAGCCGGGCATTTCCGTTTCGGCGATTTTTATTTCCTTGCGTCCCCAGCTTTCAAGGGCGAGGTCTTTGACGACAAAATCGGGTTGGGGTTTGATTGCGGCATTCATGAGTGACTCCTTAGCGAATTAGGCAGCGCGTGTTGCTTTGAGTTCGGCGGCGAGCGTTTCGGCCTTGTCGGTCCGCTCCCAGCTGAACTCATCTTCCTTGCGGCCGAAATGGCCGTACGACGCAGTTTTCTGATAGATGGGCCGCGCCAAATCGAGCATTTCGCGCAGGCCGAATGGGGTGAGATCAAAATGCGCCCGCACCAATTGCGTCAACCGCGTATCGGGCATTTTCCCGGTGCCGAAGGTCTCGACCATGATGGACGTGGGTTCGGCGACGCCGATGGCATAGGAAAGCTGCACCTCGCAGCGATCGGCCAAACCGGCGGCTACGATATTTTTGGCCACATAGCGCGCGGCGTAAGCCGCAGAGCGGTCGACTTTGGATGGGTCCTTGCCGGAGAAGGCGCCGCCACCGTGGCGCGCAAAGCCGCCATAGGTGTCGACGATAATTTTACGACCGGTCAAGCCGCAATCACCGACAGGCCCGCCGATCACGAAGCGGCCGGTGGGATTGATGTGGTACTTGGTGCGCTTGTCGATCCACTTGGCCGGCAATACCGGCTTCAAGATTTCTTCCATCACGGCTTCGCGCAATTGTTTGGTGCTGATGTCGTCCGAATGCTGAGTGGACAACACCACGGCCTCGAGTCCCACCGGTCTGTCATTCTCATAACGCAGGGTGACTTGGCTTTTCGCATCCGGCCGCAGCCAGGGGAGCTTGCCGTTCTTGCGTACCTGCGCCTGCCGCTTCACCAGGCGGTGCGCCAGCGTAATGGGCGCGGGCATCAGCACATCGGTTTCATTGGTGGCATAGCCGAACATCAGGCCCTGATCGCCCGCCCCTTGCTTGCGTTCGTCCTTGCGATCGACCCCCTGTGCGATGTCGGGGGATTGCTTGCCGATGATATTCAGCACCCCGCAACTCGCGCCATCGAACCCCATGTCCGAGGTGTCGTAGCCGATGTCGAGCACGGTTTTTCGAACCAGGGCTTCCACATCCACCCAGGCGCTGGTCGTGACCTCACCGGCCACGATGACCACGCCGGTCTTCACCATGGTTTCACAGGCGACCCGGCCGCGCGGATCAGCGGCAAGAATCGCATCGAGTACGGCATCCGAGATCTGGTCTGCAACCTTGTCGGGGTGGCCTTCGGAGACCGATTCCGATGTGAAAGAGAAGCTTCTGCTCATTGTCGAATTCCTTAAGCTATCAGCCGAAATTGTCCCGAAACCGCCGATCGAAGTCGGCCCGGGTGAAGCGGTGGTTCTGCGGCCCGCGCGATTCGATTTTGATCGCACCCATTAGAGAGGCCGTCCTGCCAATGGTTTCCCAATCAAGGCCCCGCAGCAACCCGTGAATTAGACCAGCCCGATAGGCATCCCCGCAACCCGTTGGGTCCACCACGGCCCGGGGCCTGGCGCAGGGAATGGTCCATGTCCGATCCTGAGTATAGATGGTGGACCCTTGCGCCCCTTGCGTCACGATCAGTGCCTCGACCTGCGCAGCGACCTCCGCTACGCTCAAGCCGGTTTTTTGCTGCAGCATGCCCCATTCGTAGTCATTGAGAGCCACCCAACGGGCCTGGCGAATAAAGGTCTTGAGCTCCTCGGCGCCGAACATGGGCATACCCTGGCCCGGGTCAAAAATGAACGGGATGGAGGCAGCCTCGAACTGGGCCGCGTGCTCGATCATGGCTTGGCGTCCATCAGGGGCCACGATCCCGAGCGCGACCCCGGCCCCCGCATCCGCCACCTTATTCAGATGGGCAAACTGCATGGCGCCTGGGTGAAAGGCGGTAATTTGATTGTCACCCAGGTCGGTGGTGATAAAGGCCTGCGCGGTGAAGGTGCCCTCGACCGCTTTGATATGCCTCACGTTAAGTCCCTGCGAGATCATGCGGTCCCGATAGGGACCGAAATCATCACCCGCGGTGGCCATCGCGATGCCGCAATCACCCATCAGTTGTAACGAGTAGGCGATATTCGCGGCACAGCCGCCAAATTCGCGGCGCATTTCCGGCACCAGGAAGGAGACGTTTAACGTGTGGATCTTGTCCGGGAGGATGTGAGCTTTGAAGTGATCCGGAAACACCAAAATGGTGTCATAAGCTACGGAGCCGCAAATCAATGCGGCCTTGTCTTGCGGTACATTCTGCGCCATCGAGCACTTTTGGTGAATTCAAACGGCTATTCTACAGGGAGTTACCACTTCGCGGGTGTTATGAAAAGGTTACGATTCTGATACTCGGCCGTCAAACCCTGGGCAATTGGGATGGCGCCGCCAGTTATGAATGGCTGGTAACCAACGGCTTGGGGGGTTACGCCTGCGGAACGGTCGCCTTGGCCAATACGCGCCGCTATCACTCGTTTCTCACCGCCAGCCTGGAACCCCCTGTCAAGCGCACGCTCATGGTGGCCAAGATCGACTTGAGCGTGGAATATTTGAGCGTCAAGACAGATCTCGGCGCCAACGAATTCGCCGGAGCAGCGATCAGCCCACAGGGGTTCGTTCATTTGGAATCATTCGCGGTGGAGGGCGGCGTGCCCACCTGGCGCTATGCGATCGCCGATGCGCTGTTGCAACAACAGATTTTCATGGCTGCGGGCGCCAACACCAGCTACCTGCGCTTGGAAATGATCCGCAGCACCGCGCCTATGCGGGTGAGGCTCAAGCCGTACGTCACGTATCGCGACCACCACAATCATTCTCACGGTGCGCAAGCGTTTCGCGTGGACAGCAGCACCACGCACTGCGGTATTCAAGCATTTGAGGGGGCACGGCCCTATCGGCTGCTGGTCAGCCATGGAGAGTTCGCCGCGGAGCCTGAGTGGTATTGGAATTTTTGGCACCGAGAGGAAGCGCAGCGCGGGCTGGA
>JAXDQK010000082.1:0-31798 GCA_034667905.1 Gammaproteobacteria bacterium
ATACATGTCTGGTCTTGGAATTGCCATCGCCGCTACCGCGCTCGATGCGGCAAAAAGCAGAGCAAAGGTTGCGTACTTGCCGGCGTGAGAATACTGGCGGGAAAGAACCGCGGCCAACACGCCAAAGCTGATCGAGGCGTATTGGCTCCCGGATAAGTAAGCAGCCGCGGCGATTACAATCCACACCCATGCCTTACGACCGAACGGCAGCAGTGTGATAATGAGTGGGGCAGCGAGGTAAAACTGTTCCTCAACCGCGAGGCTCCAGAAATGGTTACCCGTGCCATGGAGGGGCATCTGGGTAATCGCCAGCTGCGGGTCCGGCCACAACGTGAACCAGTTGTGCGTGAACGTCAGATCGTAGAACAAAAATTCAAACCAGCGCTCTGAGCGGGACTCGTGAAGAAAACTCACGACGTAAATCGCCGTCACCGTGAACAAGTACGGTATCCACACTCGCGTCGAACGATTGAAATAGAACCGGCACAATTCGGTGCCGCGCGTCTCATAGAGAATCCCGCCAATCAGCCATCCGCTTAAAGCAAAAAATACCTGCACGGCAAGGTTGCCGGCATTTTCCCAGGAAATGATCCCGCTGTGAGAGAGTGAGACTGCGGCCGCGAGGGTGAAGCGCAGCACGTCGAAGGCTGCATATTCGGGAAGCTTAAGAGCTTCTGTATTGGCGATTTTCACTGTGCATCCCGCGCTAGAATCATTATGCGCGCCTCATTCACGCCCCCAGGGGACCCCATTCTAAGCCGTATTGCCGGCATCGATGGTGATGACGGTTCCGGTGATGTTGCGGCCACCTTCACCCAGCAGGAATTCGACGCTGCGTGCCACATCGATGGGTTCCGGCATGCGATGCAGTGCGCTTCGCCGCGCGATTTTTTCGCGCTGCGGTGCATCCAGATCGTGAGTCATGTCGGTGTCGATGAAGCCGGGAGCGAGCGCATTGACGGTAATGCCCAATTCCCCCACCTCGCGCGCCAATGATCGAGTAAAGCCGAGCAGCGAGGCCTTGGTGGCGCTATACACCGACAGTCCGCTGTAGCCGGTGGAGGCGACAATCGAGGAGATGTTGATGATCCGGCCTTCGCGCTGCGCCATCATGGAACGGACGACGTATTTCGAGAGCAGGATGGGCGAGAGGGTGTTCAGCTGGATGACGCGCTCGATGTCCTGATCGCGCATATTACTTAATACGCCGCTGGTCCCCACGCCTGCGTTGTTCACCAACCCGTAGAGGGGGCCGAATTCGCGCCGCAGCCCGCGCACCAGCGGCCCGAGCGTGCTGACGTCGGATAAATCACAGGGGCGAAAATCGATACCGCCTTGGCCGCTCTCGGATGCGGCCAGCCCCGAAGCATGAAGATCCGCGCCCACGTTGCGGGCAATCGCAATGACCCGGTAACCGGCAGTGGCGAGCGTTCGGCTTATGCAAAGCCCAAGGCCGCGGCTTGCGCCGGTGACGATGACGTTACGCACCGGGACGCACCAGCTTGCCAGCCTCGGTCAGCTCGAGAGCGGGAACGAACCGTAGCAGCGCCGGCACCTTGTGCGCGGCAAGACTTCGGCGGCAGGCATTCAACAAATCATTCTTCAGGTCTTGCGTGCGCTCAAGGTCGGGCACGCTCTCATCGGCCAGCACCACTTCGGCGACAATCACCGCGCCGGTGATCGGACTGCGGCGTCCTTTGACGAGCGACATCCGTACGCGAGAATCGGCGTTCAGCACGGCTTCGACTTCTTCAGGATAGACTTTCAGGCCGCCGACATTGATGATCCCGCCCTTGCGGCCTCGGAAATAGTAGCGGTCGGCCTGCAGTTCAACCATGTCGCCGGTATCGACGAAGCCATCCTCGCATGCCAGTGCCGGCGCGGAAGCACCTAAGTATCGGGCTGCCGTCCGCCCCGAGCGAATCCACAATGTTCCATCCTTAACCTGCAACTCGATCGCTCCAGGCTTGTCGATGAAGGCGAGAGGAAAGCCCGCGAGTCCGTCATTGACGTCAAAAGCCACGCCCGCCTCGGTGGACGCGAATGCGTGGCCGATTCTCGCACTGGGATAAGCCGCGCGCAGATTATCCAAAATGGTTTGATCAGCCACCTCGCCGGAGAGGCGGACATACTCGGGCGAAATGAGCCCGGCGTCGCCGCTCATCAGGGCGCGCCGCCAGTGAGAAGGGGTTCCGGAGACATGCGTGACGCCCGCCGCTGCCGCGCGAGTGAAGAAAGCCCGGGTAGTTTCCCCCGCGCTCGATAACACCATCGGAGAACCGCAGAGCAGGGCGCGTAGATAGATTTGCAGCCCGCCATAGCGGCGGATGTCGTAAAAAGTGCTCCACACCATGGGCCTGACCGAATCAGCATGCCGTGGCAGCGCACCGGCGAGACTCTCGAAAGTATGCAGTACGAGCTTCGGCAGCCCTGTCGTGCCGGAGGTGAGCAAGACCCACTCGGTAACATGGGTAGGCCGGCGTTGCAGATGCTCGTGCACAGGCTTTGCCGTGATTGCGTACGTCGCGGTCCGAAGGCTTCCCGGCGCGGCCGTGATCCCATCAATGAGGACTGCATCGGCCTCAGCGATTGCGGCCACATCATTGAGCTGCTCAGCGCTGAGATCCGGAGTGCTTAAGATCAGCCGTTTTGCTACTCCGTCGAGTTCCACCAAGGCGATCGCGGTCGACAACTGATCGCGCATGGCGAGCACGACGACGCGGCCGCGAAAGTGTTCCAGCTGACCGCCGAGAATGGATCCTGAGGCCAGATCCGCAAGAGCAATCGAGGCGGCGGGCCCATGAAGTATGCCTGCCGGCTGATCGTTGGACCGCGCAAGCGAGTCCCACAAGTTGTTCATCGCTCATTATCATCCACGCAGCAAAGCACCGGCAAGCGATCACCCCGCGGCAGCTGTGGCATTCTGTCAAACATGTCTGGGCGCGTTCATGAAAATCCCGCGGTTTTGTCTTCCATATTGGGCAGTCTATTCCCGCCCGGCGCGCTCGCCGCGGAATTGCGGACGCCGGGTGATCCGGCATTGCTGTTGCCTTCGGAAGCGCAGTTTTTGGGCCGAGCAGTGCTTAAGCGCGCGCAGGAGTTTGCCGCGGGCAGGTTGTGCGCGCGGCTGCTGTTCGGGCACTTCGACATGGCCGATTGTCCTCTCCCGGTCGCCGCAGATCGGCAACCACTATGGCCTAAACCCCTTGTCGGCAGCATCACCCACACCTCCGGTTTTTGCGCCGCGGTGGTCGCCGAGAGCACGCGTATTGCAGCTCTAGGAATGGACTGCGAGGTGATCGAGCGGGTCAAGGAAGGGGTGTGGCCGCATATTTTTATGGCGTCCGAGGCACGTTGGCTGCGCTCGCTGCCCGATTCGCAGCAAGCCGCCGCGGCCACCTTGGTGTTTTCGGCAAAAGAAGCCTTTTACAAATGCCAGTACCCGCTCGTTGGCGAACGTCTGACCTTTCATGATGCCAGCGTCGAGGTCTGTGACTGGGGAAGCAGGCGGGGCTCCTTCAGGATTCAGGCGAGCCGCAGGATTGACTTCGCATCTCATGCCCCTATGCCGCTGCAAGGGCAGTATCTGTTTCATGACAACTTCATCACCACCGGCGTCGCCTTGACCAAAGCTTGAGCGCGCGGCGATGAACGCCGATCCTAGTAAGCCTTTTCGTCGCGAAACACCTTCACCACCGTCAAGAGCAGAATCTTGATATCGAGCATGGGCGTCCAGTGGCGCAGGTAATCCAGGTCGTAGTTCACGCGAGCTTCCATCTCTTCCAATTTCGATGTTTCGCCCCGGCAGCCGTTGACCTGCGCAAGGCCGGTGATGCCGGGCAGCACTTTGTGGCGCACCATGTAGCCCTTGATGAGCTTTCGATATTCTTCGTTGTGAGCCACCGCGTGGGGTCGCGGACCGACTAAGCTCATACGGCCCTGGAGGACATTGATGAGCTGAGGCAGTTCATCCATGGAGGATCGTCGCAGCACCGCGCCAACGCGGGTGATTCGGCTGTCGGTCTTGGAGGCTTGCCGAATGCTGGTGCCGTCCTCGACCACGGTCATGGTGCGAAATTTGTATACCCCGATTTCCCGGCCATCGAGGCCATAGCGGCGCTGTTTGAAGATGACGGGGCCGGGCGAGGATGCTTTCACCACGACGGCGATCAACACCAGCAAGGGCAGCAACAACAACAGTATCAACAGGGAGAAGCCGATGTCGGTCAGCCGTTTAGTCACCCCGCGATATCCATAAAAAGGCGTTTCGCACATCGCCACCACCGGAATGCCGTGGATCTCGCCCGAGCGCGCCTGAATCAAGTCGAACACAAAAATATCCGGCACGTAATAGATCGAAGCGGTCGTATCGCGCAAGTCATCCAATAGGTTCATCACGCGCTTGACGTGCCGAATGGGCAAGGCGATAAAGATCACGTCCGTGCGCTTGTCCTTCACGTACTGCGACATATCGCTCAAGGAACCGACCAACTTGGCGTCGGCTTCCATCCCGAGCCGATCGCTGGAGCGATCGTCGAAAAAGCCGGCCACTTCCACGCGCATACCTGGATTGTTCTTCAGGCGCCGCGCAAGCTCCAAACTGCTGGTGTTGTACCCGGCGATGATGGCGCTGCGATTGTCGAAGGCGTTCATCAGAAAACGGCGCATGATCTCTTGCATCATCAAGGTGACCAGCACCAGCACGGCAGGCGTCACGGTCGCCCAAGTCAGGAAGATGCGCCGCGGAAATCCGTTGAGCGAATGGGTGACATAGCCAACCGCCAGCAATACCGCCAGCAGCATCAGCCAGCGCATGATCACATCCGTGACTGCCGAAAGGCGGGCCGAAGTCAGTTGCGTGCTCACTTCGCGCGGTGGTTGCACCAGCACCAGGCACAACACCCCGATGATGACGATCGCCGCGGACGAGCGGTCGAATATGTTGCCGAACAAAATGATGGTCGCGTACAGCGAGATGACCGCAACTACGGCGGGCACCAGCGCTTGGACCCCGGTCAAAACGGCGATCAGAAAACTTTGCTTCAATAGGACCGGTTGGGTCATCTTACATCCATTGCAGTGCGAACGCTTTTTGCTCTATTTTTTGCGCGCACAATGATGCCGGGCATTAAGCTGATGATTATCGGCTAAGTTCATAAAATATGCGTGCCCTCAAGCAATAAAAATTGAAATCGACTCGGCGGCTTCGTGTTCGTCCGAGCAATGATATTCTAGGTAAATATGTCAAACGTTCCATTACTCGATCTTAAGGCTCAATTCGCACAAATCCGCGCCGAGGTGATGCCCGTCATCGAAGAGGTGTGCGCAAGCCAGCGCTTCATTCTCGGCGAGCACGTGCTCGAGCTCGAAGCGGCCGTCGCTCGGTATTGCGGTTCCGCCTCGGGCGTAGGAGTTTCTTCCGGTACCGACGCGCTACTGCTTGCGCTCATGGCTTTAGGAGTCGGGGTCGGAGATGAAATTATTACAACCCCGTTCACGTTCTTCGCGACTGCTGGAACGATTGCGCGTTTGGGCGCACGCCCGGTCTTTTGCGATATCGATCCGGATTCGTTCAACTTGTCGCCCACGGCGGTTCGGGATTTCGTGGATCGGCGCTGTAGCGTGCAGAACGGCCAGTTGATCAACGGCGCCACGGGAGGGCGGATCGTGGGTGTCATGCCCGTGCATTTGTACGGCCAGTCGGCCGACATGGATCCGCTGATGGATATCGCCAGGCAACATAATCTGAAGGTCATCGAGGACGCAGCGCAGGCCATTGGCACGGAGTACAACGGCGTGCGCGTCGGCTCCATCGGCGACATCGGCTGCTTTTCGTTCTTCCCGAGTAAGAACTTAGGCGCATTCGGTGATGCCGGCTTGTGTACGACGAATAATGCGGATCTGGCGGAGAGCATGCGAGTGCTGCGGGTGCACGGCGGAAAACCCAAATATTTTCATTCGGTGATCGGCGGCAACTTTAGAATAGACGAACTCCAAGCCGCTGTGCTGCGCGTCAAGTTGAACTACTTGGACGGTTGGACCGCGGCACGGCAGCGCAACGCGGCGTTTTACGATGCGGCGTTTGCCGCGGCCGATCTCACCAATAAGCTCAAGGGTCCGCAGGTCGCGAAAAACGGCAGGCACATCTTCAATCAATACGTGGTGCGGGTGCAGAACCGGGACGCGCTCAGGGCTTTCTTGACCGAGCGTGGGGTTGGCAGCGAGATTTACTATCCGGTTCCGCTTCATTTGCAGGGGTGTTTCGCGTATCTCAATTACTCAATGGGTGCTTTCCCCGAATCGGAGCGTGCGGCCGCGGAAACCTTGGCGCTGCCCATCTACCCGGAATTGCAGCCGGCGCAACTGAGAACCGTCGTGGACTCGATCGTCGAATTTTACAATATCCGGTAAAAGCCTACGCGAGGCTCCGCCTGCGCGGGGTTCGGCCCAGAGCGCTCTATTAGCTCTTCTTGAAGTCGTCCGGCAGCAGCTGATGGCGCGACAGCAATTTGTAGAAATCAGTACGGTTTCGTTTCGCGAGGCGCGCGGCTTGACTGACGTTGCCCGTCGTAATCTGTAAAATCTGCGACAGGTAATTGCGCGTGAATTCATCGCGTGCTTCGTCGAAGGAGGGGAGGCGCGTCGGATTCCCGCCCAGCGATTGCTGTACCAGTTCTGCGGTGATGATCGGGCCATGGGATAGCGCGACGTTTTGCCGCACCACGTTGTAGAGCTGCCGCACGTTGCCGGGCCACTCCGCCGTTGCCAATAGCTCAACCGCCTCGGGCGCGTAAATCTTTCGCTGGCCTGTCTCCTTGGCGATTTGCTCCAGGAAGTGGGCAACCAGCAAGGGAATGTCCTCGCGCCGCCGTCCGAGCGAGGGCACTTCGATGTGCACCACGTTCAGCCGGTAATACAAGTCCTCGCGGAATTGGCCCGCGACCATGAGCTCGTGCAGGTCGCGGTGCGTGGCGGAAATGATGCGCACATTGGTCTGCACCGCCTCCGCTCCACCGACCGGGCGAATGGTGTTGTCTTGCAGCACTCGCAGCAATTTAACCTGCAGGCGCATCGGCATGTCGCCGACCTCGTCCAACAGCAGCGTGCCGCCGTCGGCAGTTTCGAACAGGCCTTTCTGGGCGCGGGTCGCGCCGGCGAATGCGCCGCGCTCGTGGCCGAACAGTTCCGATTCCAGCAGGTTCTCCGCCATCGCACTGCAATTGATGGAGACGAAGGGTTTGTTGCGTCGGGGACTGGCCTCGTGAATGGCCCGAGCCAACAATTCCTTTCCGGTTCCGCTCTCGCCGGTCAGGAGGACTCGGGCGTCGGTGCCGGCGACCATGTTGGCCTGCGCTAACTTATCCTCCATGAGCTGATTGCGCGTGACGATGTTTGCCCGCCAATCCTCATCCACATGCGCAAAGCCCGACACCTTGAGCGCCTTTTGCACGTGATCGAGCAGTTCCTGCTTGTCGACCGGTTTGGTGAGAAAACCGAACGCGCCGCTCTGCGTCGCGTGCACGGCGTCCGGTATCGTGCCGTGGGCAGTTAAAATGATGACCCGCAAACCCGGCCAGCGGCTTTGAAGTTCCTTCAGGAGGCCAATGCCATCCATGTTGTCCATGCGCAGATCCGTGATCACGAGGTCAGGCCTGAAGCGCACGCACGCGGCAAGCGCCGCCGCTGCACTTTCGACGGCTTCGACCTCGTAGTTTTCAGCGCGCAGGCGAATCGTCAGCAGACGCAACAAACCCGGGTCATCATCGACCACCAGGATGCGGGCCTTGCGCTTTTGCGGGGTGGATGACTCGCGTGTGCTCGACTGGAGGCCGAAGGACAGCGGCGTGGTGGCGGCGATGGAATAGGCGTTCAGGTCAGTCTCTCCGTATCCGAATTATGGCTTGTGGGGTGCGCCGGTTCCGCGGTCGGTGACAGATCGTTGCTCGATATGGGTTACCGCCTCGAGTTTAGCCCTAGCCTCGTCCAGAGCCTTGCGCAACTTCGCATTTTCATCCGACTCCGCTGCCAGGCGGCGATTGACGGCCTGCAGCTTATCGTGCGAATCATTGGGCACCACGTCGCGCATACGAGTGTTTTCGGCCTGAAGTATCAGCCTCTGCTCTACCTCTTTGAGCTCGACCGCCGCCAGCAAACGCTCCGCAGGGAGCAGAGTTTCAGGCCTTGCGAGCAGTTCAGACAACTGTCGCTGTGCTGCGACGGGGTCAGCCCCGCTGTAGCCAGGGGTGGCCAAGGCCAGCGCAAATTTAAGCTTGTTGCTGGTGGTGGGCTGCAACTCGGCCGCATCCTTGGTTCTTTGGAATAATTCGGCTTGGCGGACCGGGTCGCCCTGGCGCAGATTGCTCATCATCTCCAGCAGCGGTGTCACCGCGGCGCCGTCCGGCTGCTGCGGTCCTTCCTGCACCGGGAGGGCGGCCGGCTTCGGAGTGCCGAGCACGCCGCAGCCGCTCATGGCGCCCACGAGCGCGCACAGGACCATGCTGGATCCTCTATGCGGCATGGGCTTTTTCACGTGCCGCCGGCGCGCTCTGGCGCAAGGGCAGACGAACACGAAAATGTGCGCCGCCTGCCTTGGACTCGAAGATCTCGATGCTGCCGCCATGGGCGTTGACGAATTCCGTCACCACCGAGAGTCCGATGCCGGTTCCTTTGACGTGACCGCCCTGGGGTGCTTTCCCTTGGTAAAAAGCTTCGAATATGCGCTTGCGCTCCTCGGCGGGAATTCCCGGCCCGCTGTCCATGACGTCCAGCAGCAGTTGTTCCCTTTCGGCCCGCGCGTGCAGCGATATGGTCCCGCCGCGTGGTGTGAACTTGACGGCGTTGGAGAGAAGGTTGTCGAGGATGAGACGCACCTTGCTGCGATCCGCCAGCGGGGTCAGGTCCTCGACCTGCACATCGAGGCGTACCCGCTGAGCCACCAAGGTCAGTTGCTGATTTTCCAACACGCTTTTGATCAATGGACGCAGTTTGAATTCGGACACTTCCAAGCCGACGCTCTTGGCCTGCCAGGCACTGAAGGACAATAGATTTTCAATCAGCCGCTGAAGCTTCATGCCGTTCTCGCGCAAGATCGCGGTGACTTCCCGCTGGCCGCTTTGCAGCTCACCGACCGCGCCATCCATCAATAGTTCGGTCCCTTCTCGAATATTTGCCAATGGGGTTTTCAATTCATGCGACATATGTCGCAGAAATCGGTTCTTTTCCTGCGCCAAATCCAACAATCGGCCGCGTAGCCACTCCAACTGCGCTGCGAGACGCTCGAGGTCGGCGGGACCTCGGATCGCAATTGGCCTCGAGAAGGTGCCGCGGCCCAATTCGCTGATGGCCCGATCGATGGCCCGTATGGGGCGACCGAACAAATAAGTGAACACGCCGACCACGGCCAGCGTCATCGGAACGAGCAGCAGCGTTTGCCACACGAGATTTTGTTGTGCGCGCTGAGTGGCTAATTCCAGGCTGGTCGTTTCGCGATCGATCTGCAGGCTGATTCGATCCGACACTTTGGAAGCCGCGTCCGAGAGTTGCGGAAAACTGCCGATCAAATCCGCCATGTGCTTGGAGTTGGGGGCCGCGTGCTTCAAATCTTGCAACAATTGGTCGGCTTTGGATTCCACGGCACGTATGCCTTGCTGCGATGCCTCGTCCAAGGGCAACGTCAGGAGCTCGTGAATGGCGGTGATCAGGCGTAACTGATGTTGCGCGTATACCTCGAGCAGATCCGGATTGCCGATGACTTGATATAGGCTAGCTTGTCGCTCCAGCGCGCCGATCTCTTCGAACATGCGCTGGTTGTTGCGAGCACCATGCATGCCGTGAACCACGAGCTGTTGGCTGCGAACCGAAAGCCGATTCATTTGCACGGCGGCATTGACGATGGCAAACAGCAGCGGAGCGGCCACGATGGTAAAACCAATCAGCATCAGTCCGCTCAGTGACTTGGGTCGGGGCAATCGCATGGGGGGGCATTCTAGCAGCGTGCAAGTGTCAAAAAGGAGTGACGGGATCGTATCTGTAGAATTAGCTCCTATGACCAGCGAAGCCCCATATTCTGAGCTATCTCCCGAGACCGTCCTCGATGCAATCGAAGCGCTCGAGTTCCGCTGCGACGGTCGGGTATTGGCCCTCAACAGCTACGAGAACCGGGTGTATCAAATCGGCCTCGAGGAGGGTGAGCCGCTCGTGGCAAAGTTCTACCGCCCAGGACGCTGGAGCGATGCGGCGATCCGCGAGGAACATGCATTTTCGGGCGAGCTGGCGGCGCAGGAAATCCCCGTAGTTGCGCCGCTCGTGCGGGAGGGCGAATCGCTGCATGTCCATCAGGGCTTTCGCTACGCCGTTTTTCCGCGCCGCGGGGGACGCTGGCCGGAGCTTGGGTCAACCGACGAGCGCGAATGGGTGGGACGTTTTTTGGGGAGGATCCATGCCGTGGGCCGTGCGTCCGCGTTTCGCGAACGAGGTGCCTTGAGCATGGAAGATTTGGGCCGAAATGCCCGCGATTTCGTCTTGGACGGCGAATGGATGCCGGATTATCTGGCCACGAAGTACGCCGATCTGACCGACGAGCTGCTGGAGGCGGTCGAGGTCCGAGCATCGCGTTGGGGCGGAGCTAGGCTGGGGCGCATCCTCGGAGATTGTCACCGCGGCAATATCCTGTGGACCGACCTCGGGCCGCACTTCGTGGACCTGGATGATTGCCTGACAGGACCGGCTATTCAGGATCTATGGATGCTGCTGTCCGGCGGGCTGCAGGAAATGCGCTCGGAATTGCAGGACCTGCTTAAAGGTTATGAGCAGTTCTTGCCGTTCGATCGGCGCGAGATCGCGCTCATCGAGCCTTTGCGGGCGCTGCGCATGATCCACTACTCTGCGTGGCTGGCGCGCCGCTGGCATGATCCAGCGTTTCCAAAGGCCTTCCCTTGGTTTGCCGAGCCGCGTTATTGGGAGCAGCACTATCGTTCGCTCGAGGATCAGTTGGCGGCGGTGCTGGAGCCGCCTCTGGAGTTGTGACGGTCGCACGTTGTGATCGGTGTCAGTTTTGGTGATGATAAGGCGATGGCCGGGGACAAGATGACAAAGAGCATACAAATGCTGCTGCTCTGCGCGGCGGCTTCTATTAGCGCGTGCCATAAAGATTCAGGCTCCGCTCCGGCCGGCGCGTCGCTGACCCATGCCAAGCCCAAGACGGCAGCCCCCGCCAAGAGCGGCCCCACGGCCGCTGAGCAAACCGCCGGGATGGTGCTGGCGGCGAGTCAGGGCAAGTCCCAGGCCCCGGTGGACATCAAGTTCGATTTGGCGCAGAAACCGAAGGTTGGGCAGCCTCTGGAGGTCAACCTGGCGCTCATCGCACAGGTTTCCGCCAGCCCTGCCACCGTCCAAGTGAACGGCACCGACGGCCTTGCCGTGGCCCCGGGCGGCCAGTTTGATATCCCCTCGGAGGAAGCCGGCGAGGTATACAAGCACACGGTGAGCGTGACCCCCGAAGCCGACGGGGTATTGCTGCTGGGCGTCACCGTCTCGCTCAAACATGACGACGGGACCGATACCAAGACTTTTACCATCCCCATAATCGCTGAGCGCTGAAATTTAAGGCGCGCCTTGCCCTAAGGCCCTATAATGGTGAGTTCCCCTTAGGACCTCACTGTGACCCAGAAACTTCGCAACATCGCCATTATCGCGCACGTCGATCACGGCAAGACCACCCTCGTCGATCAGCTGTTGCGTCAGTCCGGTACGCTTGATGCGCGCAAGGATCTGCAAGAGCGGGTCATGGATTCGAATGACCTGGAGCGCGAGCGCGGGATCACCATTCTGGCCAAGAATACGGCGATCACCTGGGGCGATTACCGCATCAATATCGTGGATACGCCAGGACATGCCGACTTCGGCGGGGAGGTCGAGCGCGTGCTGGCGATGGTCGATTGCGTGTTGCTGCTGGTCGATGCGGTGGACGGTCCCATGCCGCAGACACGTTTTGTCACCCAAAAAGCTTTTAAGCATGGCCTCAGGCCCATTGTCGTGATCAACAAGATAGATCGCGATGAAGCCCGGCCCGGTTGGGTGTTGGATCAAACCTTCGACTTGTTCGACCGGTTGGGCGCGACCGATGAGCAATTGGATTTTCCCGTCATTTATGCTTCGGCGTTGCGCGGATTTTCGGGTCTAGAATCCACCGTACGCGACGGCGACATGCAGCCCCTGTTCAAAACCGTAGTCGAGCATTGCCCGCCGCCCGATGTGGATGTGGACGGACCGTTGCAGCTGCAAGTGACGTTGCTCGACTATTCCAGCTACGTCGGCGCCATCGGCATCGGGCGCATCAAGCGCGGCACGCTCAAGCGCGGCACGACCGTCACGGTGGTCTCTCGCGAAGGCAAGCAGCGCTCCGAGAAAATCACCCAGATCCTCGGTTTTCACGGCCTGACCCGCGTCGAGGTGGAGTCGGCGGGTGCCGGAGACATCGTGGCTTTCGCGGGCATCGCGGAGCCCAAAGTTTCGGACACCTTGTGCGATCCGGCCACCGTTGAACCGCTCCCCAGCCTAACGGTGGATGAACCGACCATCAGCATGACCTTTGAGGTCAATACCTCGCCCTTCCTCGGGCGCGAAGGAAAATTCGTCACCAGCCGGCAAATCCGCGAGCGGCTGGAGCGCGAAGCCATCCACAACGTGGCCCTGCGGGTCGAGCCCACCGCTGACCCGGACAAGTTCGTGGTCTTCGGGCGCGGCGAGCTGCATCTTGGCGTGTTGCTGGAGAACATGCGGCGGGAAGGCTATGAGATGGCGGTTTCGAGACCGCGCGTGGTGATCAAGCAGATCAACGGCGCGGCACATGAGCCGATCGAGCAAGTCACTATCGATGCCGACAGCGACGCCCAAGGGGCCATCATGCAGGCATTGGGTAGCCGCGGCGGCGACTTGAAGGACATGCAGGCCGACGGACGCGGACGCGTCCGTTTGGATTACATGATTCCCTCGCGAGGGTTGATCGGTTTTCAGACCGAGTTTCGCACCATGACCCGCGGCACCGGGCTGCTGCACCACGTATTCGATCACTACGGCCCGGTCGTGCCACGCCAGTTGGGGCAGCGTCCGAACGGCGTCTTGATCTCGAACGGGCAAGGCGTTGCGCTCGCCTATTCCTTGTTCAGTTTGCAGGAGCGCGGGCGCCTCTGTATCGGCGCCAATGAGGAAGTTTACGAAGGCATGATCATCGGGCTCAATAACCGCCTGGATGACCTGGTCGTCAATCCCTTGAAGGGGAAGAAACTCACCAACATGCGCGCATCCGGCAAGGATGAGGCCGTGGTGTTGTCGCCGCCCATACGCTTCTCGCTGGAGCAAGCCATGGAGTTCATCGATGACGATGAGCTCATCGAAGTCACGCCCACTTCCGTTCGCCTGCGAAAGCGCAATTTGAAGGAAACCGATCGCAAGCGATCGGAGCGCGAAACCGCGGACCAGGGCATTTGACGGAATCATGACTGAAACGAGACGCGGGTCACGCCGCGTAGCGCGGATCTCCCTAACATCGAGAATTCAGGCGACCGGTTGCCTCAATTCGAAAGTGCGGGAGATCCTAGGTCTTGTCACGCGACACCGCGGCTGCAGTCCGCAGCGAGCCCGCACAGCCGGAGGGCCTCAACGAGCTGCTGGAGCGCCAGATCGCGGAGACGCGCGGCCCCGGTAATGCGCTTGACTTAGACCGCCTGTTGCAAGCCGTCAGCGCGCACTACGATCGGCTCGACGTCGAACGGCGCGGCGTCGTGCGTTCCATGCAGATGATGTCGGACGAGGCGCAAGCCATGACTCGCGAAATCCGCGAGCAGAACGCCACTCATCTGCAGGCGATTCTTGATAACGTCAAGGACGCCATCATCACGGTCGATGATGACGGTGACATCGATACCTTCAATCGCACCGGCGAGCGCATCTTCGGTTACGAGGCGGCAGACGTATTCGGCAGATCCGTAGGGGTACTGTTGGCGGACGTCGATCCGAAGAATCCTTGCGACTATCTCGAGCGGCTGGCCACCAAGGTGGACGATACGCACGTGGACTTGGCCGCGACCCAGACCTGGGGCATCGCCAAAGGCGGCAGCCGCGTCGCGATCGAAATCGCGGTGAGTAAAGCCACGCTGAACCGCCAGGATGGTTACATCATCTGCATTCGCGACATCACCGAGAGACATCTCGCTGAGGTCTCGGTTCGCGAGAGCGAGGGACGTTACCGCACGTTGGTTGAACATGCCCCCGAAGTGATTGTCGTCTTCGATGTCGATGCCGGAACGTTCGTCGACGTCAACGACAATGCCTGCCGCTTCTTCAAGATGACCCGGGCCAGCTTGCTGAGCTGCGGTCCGGAGCAACTGAGCCCCGCGACCCAGACCGATGGGACAGCCTCATTCGGCGTTGCTCGCGGCTACATAGAAAGCGCCTTGGGCGGTGCGGTGCCGGTATTCGAGTGGCTGCATTGCGATTCCACCGGCCAGAATTTTCCGTGCGAAGTGCGCTTCGTCCGCCTTCCCAGCTCCACTCATCGTTTGCTGCGGGCGAGCATCATCGACATCACCGAGCGCAAGCGCGCCGATGCGATCGCTTCGGGCGAGCGCCGCGTGTTCGAGAAAATCGCCGCGAACGCGCCGCTGTCCTTGGCACTGGAGGCGATTTGCGGATTGATCGAGCGTGCCATGCCCGACAGTTGCTGTGCGGTGAATTTATTGGACCGGGGCAAGCAAGCCCTGAATTTCGGCGTGGGTCCGAATCTACCGCGCGAATTCGTGCAGGCCATGGACTTTGCGCCGATCGGGATCCGCTACGGTTCGTGCGCGGCGGCCGTTTACTTGAGTCGTCTGGTCATCGTCGCCGATATCGAAAGCGATGCGCTCTGGGAATATCGCCGCGAGACGGCGCGGCAGGCGGGTTTTAAGGCTGCTTGGTCGACGCCCATCGTGGCATCGGATGGCCAAGTGGTCGGCACTTTTGCCGTCTACCGGCGCCAGACCGGGATCCCGTTATCGCGCGACCATGAATTGATGACTCGCATGGCGCAAATCGCGGGCATCGCCATCGAGCGCCGCGCCGCGGAAGATGCGCTGCGCGACAGCGAGTCGAAATTTCGAGGCCTATTCGAGAGCGTCATGGAGGGGGTTTATCAAACCTCGCGCGATGGGCGCATCCTCGTCGCCAATCCTGCCTGCGTGAATCTGCTGGGGTACTCATCCGCCGAGGAGCTGTACCAGATTCCCGCTGCCGCGCTCTATTGGTATCCGAACGATCGAGAAACCATCGCACGGCGCGCCGAAATGGAAGGGGAGCTGCGCAACGAAGAATACGTATTGCGACGCAAAGACGGTTCCATGTTGGTGGTGGTGGACAATTGCCGCGTGGTCCGCGATGAGAATGGCCGTGTTTGCGGCTTCGAAGGGACGCTGACGGACATCACCGAGCGCAAAAAAGCGGAAACCGCCGTTTTTCAGGCCAAAGAGCGCGCCCAGGTCACGCTGCAATCGATCGGCGATGCGGTGATCACCACCGATTCGGAAGGGCGCATCGACTATATGAACCCGGTGGCCGAAAGCTTGACCGGCTGGGAGAACCGCGCAGCGCAAGGCCAGCTGATCAGCGATGTGGTGACGGTGGTCGACGAGGTCACCCGCGAAGGCAGCGAAAGTCCTGTGGCGCGCTGCCTACGCGAGGGACGGGTGCTGGGGCTGGCCGAGCATACCGTGCTGGTCAATCGGCGCGGCCAGGAGATTGCCATTCAGGATTCGGCGGCGCCCATCCGCGACCGCGCCGGCAATCTTATCGGGGCGGTCATGGTGTTTCACGACGTCAGCAAGGAACGCCGGCTGCACCGCGCGCTGCACTACCAGGCTAGCCACGATGCGCTCACCGGTTTGATCAACCGCCGCGAGTTCGAGAATCGGCTCACCGCAGCGGTTGAAGACGCACGGCAAAACCCCAACGCCTGCCATGTGCTTCTGTATCTGGATTTGGACCAATTCAAGCTCGTGAACGACACGTGCGGACATCCGGCGGGCGACCTGCTTTTGAAACAAATCACCGGCGTGATTCAGTCGCGGGTGCGCGGCGGCGACACGCTGGCGCGGTTGGGAGGCGATGAGTTCGGCATCCTTCTGCGGGACTGCAGCCAGGATCAGGCGCTGCGCATTGCGGAGAACATGCGCCAGGCCATACGCGACTACCGTTTTGCCTGGCAGGGAGGCGTGCTGGCGGTGGGAGCGAGCATCGGCATCGTGGAAATCACCAACGAGGTTCCCACCGTCGCCAATGTCATGAGCGCCGCCGATGTGGCGTGCTATTCCGCCAAGGACTCCGGCCGCAACCGCGTGCAGCTCTACAAGCCGGACGACATGCCGGAACGTCATCGGGAAATGCATTGGGTATCGAGGCTCACGCGCGCCCGCGACGAAGGCCGATTCGAACTGTTCTATCAACCCATCGTGCCGATCGGCCCGCGGCCGCACGAGCGCGAGCATTTCGAACTCATGTTGAGATTACGCGACGACAGCGGGAACATCGTGACCCCCGCCGAATTCATTCCGGCCGCCGAGCGCTACGACATCATGCCGTCCATCGATCGCTGGGTAGTTCGTCAGGCCCTGGAGAGGGTCGTTCATCGGATCGAATCCGGCGTGAAACCCTTTACCGTCGCGGTGAACCTATCGGGCACGTCGCTCAACGACGAACGATTTCTCGAATTTTTGATTACCGAGCTAAGCGCCAGTCAGCTGGTTGCAGGGGCCATGTGCTTCGAGATCACCGAAACCGCCGCCATCGAGAACTTGAGCAATGTGGTGTACTTCATGCGGGAGTTGAAGAGCCGCGGCTGTCACTTCGCGCTGGATGATTTCGGCACCGGCCTGTCGTCCTTCATGTACCTCAAAACTTTGCCGGTAGATTACTTGAAGATTGATGGCCAATTCGTTGAAAACGTTACTCGTGACCCTGTCGATCGCAGCATGGTCGCGGCCATCAGCCAGGTCGGCAATGCCATGGGCATCCAGACCATCGCCGAACGGGTTGAATCGCCCGAGGTCTTGGCCGAACTGGGTCGGCTAGGGATAGGATTCGCGCAAGGGTTCTACATCGCCAAGCCGCGGTCGACTACTGAGTTCCCCTACCTACGCTGACAATGCCTCGATCCGGCGCTGACGAAATGGCGCGAACCGCGTACTCTTAGCCTCGACTTAAGCCGCTCGTACACTAAAGAAGGGGTTGGTCATGATCCTCGGGATGTCTCTCGCCACCTTTACGCAGTTTCACGTGATCATCAGCCTGATCGCCATTATCAGCGGCATCGTCGCCGTCTGGGGCATGTTCAATGCCAATCGCATGCGGGGAATGACGGCGCTTTTCCTCATCACCAGCGTTGCCACCAGCGTCACCGGCTTTTTGTTTCCCACGCCCTTCGACGCGGCGGACATTGTCGGGATCATTTCACTCGTGGCGTTGAGTCTAGCCGTCGTCGCCCTGTATGCCTACAACCTCGCCGGTGCGTGGCGCGGTGTGTACGTCGCCTGTGCGATCTTCGCGCTGTACTTGAATTGTTTCGTGCTCATCGTGCAGTCGTTCCAGAAGATCTCGTTCTTGCATGCCTTGGCGCCGACTCAGAAGGAACCGCCGTTTGCCATCGCGCAAGGCGCGCTCTTGATTTTATTCGTCGGGTTAGGCGTGGTTGCTTTCAGGAAGTTTCGGCCACTGACGCAGGTCCGCGCCTCAGCTTAAGGGAATGCGCAGGACTTTTAAGAATCGGCGTGGGGGCTGGGCCAGCATACTGCTGCTGGCTGTCCTGCTATTTCGAGCCTATGTTCCGGCTGGCTTCATGCCGGCGAGCGGTGCCCCGTTCGCGTTGCAATTGTGCCCTGTCGGTATGGCGGGAATGCCGACGCACCTGCACCATTCTTTGGGAACCCATGCCGATTTCGAGACCTGTCCGTTCGGCAGCGCACCGGGTGGGGGCCCGATTTCCCATCACGTTGTCTTCGAATCGGCCGGGCCGGCGCCGTCTCAACTCATCGGCGTGTTTCAGCCCCCGCTTTTAACGCTTCGCACCCCAAGAGCCCACCAACCCCGCGGACCTCCCTCACGCTTGTGAATTGAATTTTGTCCATCGCCCGCGACTCTTTTCTTGAAGATCGCGCGCATGTGAATTTTCAAGCGCAAGGGGGAGTCATGATTTTCTCGATCAATCGTTTGGTAACACCGCTGCTCGCGGTGCTTTTGTGGTCTGCGCCCGTGTGCGCCGCCACGGTCGGCAGCGTTCGCGGGGTGGTGCACGACCAGCAACACCGGCCGCTGGACGGCGCTCATGTGGACCTGAAGTCAGCGTCCTCGCAGTGGACCCAGTCCACCGTGACGGACACGCGCGGCGAATTCGCTTTCATGACCGTACCTTTAGGCGACTACGTGCTCACGGTGAGCGACCAGGATTTTGCCCCGCTGGCACGCGCGGTGACGGTGACGTCGGGTTCCTCGCCCGTCGCCCACCTGCAACTTGCCAAAGGCGCGCCGCTGGACACCTTGACCGTGACGGCGGCCGCCGAAACCACCGTGCTCAAAACCGCCACCCCGACCACGGTGGTGAATCGCCAGGACATCGAGCGCGCTCCCGGGGCGGACCGCAGCAACAGCCTGGCGATGATCACGGACTTCGTGCCTGGAGCGTACGTCGTCCACGATCAATTGCATGTGCGCGGCGGCCACCAGACCACCTGGGCCATCGACGGAGTCGAAATTCCCAATACCAACATCGCCAGCAACTTAGGTCCGCAAATCGATCCTAAAGACATCGACTACCTGGAAGTCCAGCGCGGCAGTTATGAGGCCGATCAGGGCGACCGCACGTACGGCGTGTTCAATGTCGTCCCGCGCACCGGATTCGAGCGGGACAGGCAAGCGGAACTCATTGCCAGCGGCGGCAACTATGGGCAGACAAATGATTACCTCAGCGTGGGTAGCCATACCGAGCGTTTTGCGTACTACGCCAGCGTGAATGGCAATCGCAGCGATCTTGGCATTCAGACTCCCGTGTCTGGAGTGATTCACGACGCAGAGGACGGCTACGGCGGATTCAGCACCTTGATATTCAATGCCGACCCGGATGACCAGTTCCGCTTGGTGCTTTCCGCGCGTCACGATGATTACCAGATCCCGAACACCCCGGGCCAACTCTCGGACGATGTGCAGCGTGAAACCGATGCGTTCGCCATTCTTTCCTGGGTCAGGAAATTGAGTGCCGATGCGTCGCTGACCAGTTCGCTGTTTTTTCACCAGAATCAGGCCAATCTGGAAGGTGCCCCGAGCGACTTTCCCATCAGCACCACCGATGATCGCTCGTCAACCTACGTGGGCGGGCAGGAAATGCTCCGCGTGCACATCAGCCGCAACGACATACAAGCGGGGGCCACGGGCTTCAGCCAACGCGACAAGGAAACCTTCAATGTTCTGTTCAACGATGCCAGCGATGCCGCCATAAACCAGACCTTGAGCCCTTCAGGGTCATTGGTCGCCGCCTATATAGAGGACACGTTTACGGCAACCGATTGGTTGAGCGTTGCCGGCGGCGTGCGTCAAACACATTTTGCGGGTGCCGTCACCGAAAATGCCACCAGCCCGCGCCTCGGTGCGACGCTCAAGTTTCCCGGATTTCCTTGGATATTGCGCGGATTTTGGGGAAAGTATTATCAAGCACCGCCGTTGAGCACAATCGGCGGTCCTTTGCTGCAGTTCGCGCAGAACAACAACTTAAGCTTCATTCCGCTTCACGGCGAGCGCGATGAAGAATATCAAGTCGGCATGACCATTCCTGTTCTGGGCTGGACCATCGATGTGGACCATTTTCATACGCAAGCCAAAAACTTCTTCGACCACAATGCCATCGGCAACTCGAATGCATTCCTGCCCCTGACCATTGAAGGGGCGCTGATCCAAGGCAATGAACTGAGCATTCGTTCGCCGAAAATGGGGAGTATCGGCCAATTCCACCTGGCCTACTCGAACCAGACGGCGGACGGGTTCGGCCCCATCACGGGAGGTTTGACGGACTTCAGCCCCCCATCGGGCAGTTTCGCGCTCGATCATGATCAGCGAAACACCGCCAATGCGGGCTTTGACATGACTCTTCCCTGCTCAGCATTCGCCTCTGTGAGCGTGTCTTACGGCTCCGGATTTTCTAACGCGGACGCGCCGCCCAGTCATCTGCCGGGCCATGCGGAAGTCAATCTAAGTGCGGGCAAGTCGTTCGGGCAGAGTTTTTCCGCCTCGGTCACCGTGCTGAATTTGACCGATCGGCACTTGCTGGTGGACAACAGCCTCACCTTTGGCGGCGTGCACTACAACAACCCTCGGCAGATTTATGCGCAAATACACTATCGCTTCGGCTACTAAAGCGCGAACGGCCCGTTATACAATCCCGCCCATGGCATTCGAATTACAACCGCGCATTCACAATGAACTGATCCGGCTGGAGCCGCTCGAGTCGGGCGACTTCGAAGCGCTCTATCAGGTAGCATCCGATCCGCTCATTTGGGAGCAACATCCGAACAAGGATCGGTATCAACGCCCGGTATTTGAAAATTATTTTGACGGGGCCATGCAATCCGGCGGCGCCTTTCGCGTCATCGATAATACCAACGGCGAGCTGATCGGCAGTTCGCGCTACTGCGATTATGAAGAGGCGCTTCGCCAAATCAGCGTCGGCTATACCTTTATTGCGAGGAGTCGATGGGCCCGTCAGTACAATCTCGCCCTCAAGACCCTGATGCTGGATCACGCCTTCAAGTACGTGGAGCGCGTTACCTTCAAGGTGGGGATCAACAATTGGCGCTCCCGCAAGGCAATGGAAAAGCTCGGCGGCGTGTACCTGGGCGAAGAATTGGTGAGCTATTCCGGAGAACCGAGCCACCCCAATGTGGTGTTCAAGATCGACGCCGCCGATTGGGCGCATCGTGCGGAAAAATCCGGGCTTCTCGTCAGTTAAAGCCTATTTGCACGCCGCCAAAATATGCGCGCGGCATGGCGGGACTCTGGAATCGATTGTCGACGCCGGGCGCGTTGGATTGCGCCGAGGAGGGGATGCCCGGCGCCCCGACGCCGGTGGGGTCGCTGAACAAGCCGAAGGTGGCATAGCGCGCATCGAAGACGTTTTGCACATTGGCAAAAATAACAAGTTGTCTGTTCACGCGATAGGACGTGCGCAGGTTCACGACCTGGTATCCCGGCAGCTGCGGATTTTGGTTTGATTCATCTCCGCGGTAGAAAGCGCCCGACGCGACCACCAGCGATGCACCGACCGACCACTCGCTCGATACCGAGCAATCGACGCCGAGCTTGAGGCGATTCAAGGGAATGAGCGGCAACCGATCGCCGGGTAATACCCGGATGTTGCCGTCGCTGTCTTGGAAGGGGTTGAACGGAGAATTCATCAGCAGCGGCGAACGAAAGGTGGCATCGACATAGCTGTACTGCGCATAGCCCGACCAGGACTTGGATTGATAATTCAATCCTGATTCGAATCCTTGGCGTCGAGTCGAGCCGATATTCTGGAAAAAACCGCTGCTGACCGAGGAGGCGATGCCGTAAATGTCATCGTCGGAATTCGTCCTGAAAACACCGGCGTTCCAGGAAAGAATCCCCGCAGCCGCCGCCGATTGTCCACGCAGTCCCGCTTCAACCGTGTGCGCAATGACCTGGCGCAAGCTGGGCGGATCACCGGCGAGGCTCGATGGCAGCAGGCACGGCCGCAACGGGTCAGAACATTCGATCTCACTCGCGGTCGGCGCACGGTTATTGGTCGAATACCCGAGGTATGCCGTGGCCCCGGATGTCAGCTTGTACGTCGCCCCCAAGGCGGGGTTGAAGTGCGTGAAACGGTTGTTGCCGCTCAAGGCCGTGCCGCGCTGATCGGAGAGGTCGATTTTTGCAACATTATACCGGCCGCTGGCTGACACCGAGACTGCAGGCGTCACGTCCAAGGTGTCGGTGAAGTAAATGCCGTAATACTTGTTGGCGGCATCCAAGACCACCGGGGTGGCTGTGAAGACGGTGCCTTCGGAGGTATAAACCTGCACGGAGGGCTGGACGGTCAGCGCGGCATCAAGCGTTCCTACTTGCGTGCCCGACAGAAAATGCGTTTCCGCGGCATCCACTGTCACCCCCAGCGCCAAGCTGTTGCCGTGGCCTAAAACCGGTGCGGTTTCCGTCAGTTGCCATGAAGCGCCCAAGCCGTTCGAGCGAATTCGTTCGAAGTCATTTTGGCCGATGTGCGTCGTACCGCCATTCGTTATATCGGGAATGAGCTTCCCGGCGGCGTCGGTTAGCGGAGTGGTAGCGTCCTCCTGGCATAGTGCTCCGGCTGCATTCCCGCCCGTGCAAGCCGTATAGGTGGACGCGTTGCCATTGGAAACGGCCTGCCGGAAGTTCCTCAAGTACAAGACCGTTTGCACCGCCAGCGTATCGGTGAATTTCATTTCCGTATTGAGAGTGAGGAAATCCAGCGTGTTCAAGTTCGCTTGCGGATTGGTAAACACATTCTCTCGGTTGATGGCGAGGGATTGAAGCGGCGCAGCGCCCTGACCAAACAAGCCATTGTTCGCGCGCGTATAACTTAAATCCATGCTTATGCCGCCTTCACGGAGCGCGAGATCGAGGTAGTACTGGCGCAGCGAGTCTTTTGAGAACAGCCGCCACCCGTCCTGGTTCAGAAGGCGCGCGGCCGCATAGATCCCGACCCTGCCGTTGTTTGCCCCGAATTCCGCCGCTCCTTGGCGTTGATTAAAAGAGCCGCCGGATAATTCCCCGTCATGCCCCTCAAAACTGAATCCGTTCTTCATGGTGACCGAAACCGCTCCGCCCAGCGAATTCAATCCAAACAGCGGATTCGCGCTCAAGAGATCAATGCGCCGTACCGCAATGTCCGGAAACAAGTCCCAATTCACCGTGTCGCCGAAGGCTTCGTTGATTCGCACGCCGTTCTGGTAAACCGCCAAGCCCTGCGGCGTCCCAAGGGCAGGTGAGGCCTCGAAGCCGCGATACAAGATGTCGGGTTGAAACGGGTCAGCGATCGTGTCGTTGACGTTGACACTGCCGAGCCGAGCGCTCAAGCCCATGATGACGCTGGCGCTACCCTCCTGCCTCAAGTCGGTCGAGGACAAGGTTTGTACGTTCCCCGGAACCTTGTCCGCGGGAACCGTCATGCCGGGGACCGGCGTGGTGCCGACGACGACGATTTGTTGCACAACCCTCGCATCTTGATCGTTCGCCCACGCCGAAACTCCCGTGCCAAGGGTTGCAGCAACGGCGAACATTGCAGCGAGATTAAGCCGCTGCGGCATGGGTGCGGAGTGCTTTCACGTTATGCTGGGTTGTGATGAGAGGAACTTTCAGAAAACTCTTGGCGCTGCTGATTATATGGGCAGTCTCCGGGGTCGGCGTCGCTTCGACGGTTTTTGTGGCGCGTCGTGGTTGGCACGTCGATGTCGGTATTGACGCCACAGAGTTGGCACCGCCGCTGGCTTCAGCCGCGGCTGCGCTGCCCGGAGCGAAGTATCTCTTCTTTGGGTTCGGCGACCGGCATTATCTCTTGGCGAAGACACATAACGCGCCTGTGCTTCTGGCGGCGCTTTGGCCCGGAGCCGGGATGGTACTGGTGACAGCGCTATCTACGTCACCCGAGGCCGCGTTCGGAGGGGATCAGGTCATTTCCTTGAACTTAAGCGCCGAACAGATGCAGGCCCTGCAATCCTTCATTTGGAATACGCTGGATACCCGCGGCGGCCCACTGACCGTCTATGCACCAGGACCCTACCCGGGCAGCGTGTACTTTGCCGCATCGACGAAATATTCGGCGCTGCGTACTTGCAACACTTGGGTTGCACAAGCGCTGCGCACGTCCGGGTTGCGGATTCGCACGGGCGGCGTCGTCTTCGCTGGCCAGGTTTGGTCTCGCGTGCGCCGAATCAAACGCACGCAACCCGCACCAGCCGCCGGCGAGCTGCCCTAAGGTGCAGCCTGGCTAAAACGCGGCGGCTAACAGGGCGGTTTCGTTCCGTCCTGACACACAACGGTGGTAGTGGAGTTCGGCGGCACGACGACGGTCGTTTTCGCCGGAGGCGGATTACTGCTGCTGATGCAGCCCGATAGCATCACCGCCGCAACCCAAAGAGTGGATACAATTTTCATTCCTGTCTCCGCGATTCTTATTACAGGCTTGCATTTTTCAGCACACTCGCCCTCTGGCACACGGGGCGGATGCCGCGAGGGCCCATGGGCTAAGGACCACGAGCAGTGTCATCCGCGCTCCTACATGCGCCATACCGTTTACGCATGGCCATAGGTCCGACAGCGACTAGGCGGTTTGGCGCTATGCATCGATAATGCGCACATGGCTACAATCGGGACAGAGAGAGTTTTGACGGTGCACCACTGGAACGAGACGGTGTTCAGCTTCACCACGACCCGCGATCAGGCTTTGAGGTTCGAGAATGGGCACTTCATCATGCTGGGGCTGCGCATTGACGAGAAACCGGTGATGCGGGCTTACAGCATTGCGAGTGCGAATCATGAAGAGCACCTCGAATTCCTGAGTATTAAAGTGGCCGATGGACCCCTGACCTCCCGCCTGCAGCACATCAAGCCGGGCGATGAAATCCTCATCAGCCGTAAGCCCACCGGTACGCTGTTGTTGCGCGACCTAAAACCGGGCAAGCGTCTGTACCTCTTGAGCTCAGGCACCGGCCTTGCGCCATTCATGAGTCTCATCAAGGATCCGGAAGTCTACGAGCGTTTCGAAAAAGTGATCCTTGTGCACGGGGTGCGCTTCAGGAGCGAACTGGCCTATCGCGACTACATCGAGTGGGAATTGACGCATCATGAATATCTGGGCGAGCTGGTCCGGGAGAAGCTGGTGTATTTCCCCACCGTCACCCGCGAGCGCTTTCGCTATCAGGGCCGGGTGACTGCCTTGATCGAGACGGGCAAGCTCTTCGAAGACATCGACATGCCCGCACTGGATCCGGCCGAAGATCGAGTCATGATTTGCGGCAGTCCCGCCATGCTGGCAGACCTCTCCGCGATGCTGGATGCGCGCGGCTTCAAGATCTCACCTCACGTGGGCGAGCCCGGCGACTATGTCATCGAGCGCGCATTCGTCGCGCGGTAGGCGTTCTCATGACTCGGCCGCCGACCGAAGAAACTCTGGAAAACTGCCGGCGTTGCGATCTGTGGAAAAATGCGACTCAGGCGGTCCCAGGCGAGGGGTCGCGAAGCGCCGCAATCATGTTGGTCGGCGAACAGCCCGGCGACGAAGAAGATCGGCGCGGACATCCTTTTGTCGGTCCGGCCGGGCGATTGCTGGACGAAACGATTGCGGCGGCCGGGTTGGAGCGCAAGCAGCTGTTCGTGACCAACGCCGTCAAACACTTCAAGTGGGAACCTCGCGGCAAGCGTCGGCTGCACAAGAAGCCCGGGGCCGGCGAAATCAAAGCGTGCAACATTTGGCTCGAACAGGAGATTGCCGCCCTTAAACCGCGCGTGATTGTCGCTCTTGGCGCCACCGCGCTAAAAGCCCTCACACGATCCTCGCTGACCATCGAAGCGGCGCGGCGCCAAGACATTTCGATTGAGCAGGGCGCGACCGTCGTCGCCACCTATCATCCTTCGGCCCTCTTGCGAGCCGAGGGGGATCGAGCCCAAGAACTTCGTGACCTATTGGTGCACGATTTACGACGCGCTGCCAAGTTGGCGGGAAAGATTCCTTGAAGAGCCCTTCCACCGCGCGGCCCGCCGCGGCAGTTGCCATTCGAATCGGCATTTCAGGGTGGCAATACAAACCTTGGCGTGGCTCGTTTTACCCCGCAAATCTTCCGCAGCGCGCTGAACTGCAGTATGCGTCAAGCGTGTTGCCAACCATCGAGATCAACGGATCCTTTTACTCGCTTCAGCGACCCGAGAGCTATGCGAAGTGGTACGAGCAGACTCCGGCGGATTTCGTGTTTGCGGTCAAAGGCGGGCGCTACATAAGCCACATGCGCCGCCTCAAAGAGGTGGCGAAGCCGCTGGCCAACTTTTTCGCCTCGGGCATTTTCAATTTGCGTGAAAAGCTCGGTCCCATCCTCTGGCAGTTTCCGCCGAACTTCAAATACGAGCACGGCAGGATGCGAGACTTTCTCGACCTGCTGCCGAAGGATACGGCGTCCGCCGCAGCGCTGGCCCGCAAACGCGACCCGTTCATGAAGGGGCGAACGCGGCTTGCCATCGACGAGAATCGCAGGTTGCGCTATGCGGTCGAAGTGCGCCACGACAGCTTCAACGATGACTCCTTCATCGAGCTCTTACGCGACTACAATGTCGCTTCGGTCATTGCAGAAACCGCGCGCCTCTGGCCCATGCTGGAGGACATCACGGCCGACTTTGTGTACATGCGTCTGCACGGCGATAAGGAGATCTACCGCAGCGGCTACAGCGCCAGGTCGCTCGATCGGTGGGCGGCGCGAATCGCGGCATGGCACCGCGGTGCCGAGCCGCCGGATGCAAGAAAAGCGGCGCCCAAGCTGCGGCCGGCCCGAGCGCCGCGCGATGTATATTGCTACTTTGACAACACCGACGTGAAGCTGCGGGCACCCTATGACGCACAAACTCTGGCAAAGAAACTTAAGTTAGCGCGTCGCACGGCACCGTCGCTTATACAGTAGTCGAGCGCCTCGACTACTGGATTTACGAACCCTCGATTGACGCGTACAGTTTCCCCATGCCGCGCAATTTCTTCGGTCATCAATCCTTCAAGGGTCGGGGCGTCGCATCGAATGTTCCCGGGCGATTCGATTCGCTGAGCTTGGAACAAACGGATGACGGTTGGTATCAAGACGAGATTGTCGAGAACCTGACGGAAACTGTTCTGCCCGACCGAGCGCGCAGCGTTATCACATCGAACGATTCGCCCGATGTTGGCTTCGATGTCTCCATCAATCCCTATCGCGGCTGCAGCCACGGCTGCGTCTATTGCTTCGCCCGCCCGACCCATGCCTATCTGGGTCTTTCGCCGGGCTTGGATTTCGAGACCAAGCTCTTCTACAAGGCGGACGCCGTGAAAATCCTGGAGGCGGAGCTCGCAAAGCCTAAATATGTGTGCAAACCGATCGCGCTCGGCATCAATACCGACGGCTATCAGCCCGTTGAGAAGCGCCTCGAGGTCACGCGCGGCATTCTTGCCGTGCTGGCTCGGTGCCGCCATCCAGTGACCATCGTCACCAAGAGCGCGTTGATTATTCGCGATCTTGATTTGCTCGCCGAGCTTGCGAAGCATCGTTTGGTGTCGGTCATGCTGAGCATCACCTCGTTGACGAACGAGATCAAGCGGACGCTCGAGCCGAGGACCGCCTCGCCGCAGGCTAGGCTGCGCGTGATCCAACAGCTGGCCGAGGCGGGCATTCCGGTGGGCGTGCTGGTCGCGCCGGTCATTCCGGCGATCACCGATCATGAAATGGAAGATATCCTCAGTGCGGCAAAAGCCGCCGGCGCCACGCGTGCCGGCTACGTTTTGCTGCGATTGCCGCATGAAGTGAAAATACTGTTCCGCGAATGGCTGGCCGACCACTACCCCGACCGCGCCAAGCACGTTATGTCGCTCATCAATCAGGCTCGCGGTGGCAAGGACTATGATTCGCAGTTCGGTACGCGAATGAGCGGTACGGGTGCCTACGCGGAGCTCTTGGGCACTCGGTTCGAGCTGGCGAAGCGCAAGTTGGGATTTGCCGGATCCCGTGAGCGTTATGAGCTCGATACCAGCCTTTTTCGCCCGCCAGCATCGGACAGTCCGCAGCTGACGCTCGGTTTCTAAAGACTTTTGTTGCGCGCAGCGGGGCGCCCATGCAACATGCGGTCTTTATGGTTAAAACAAACAACCGGGATGGCGGCAGCGCTGCCGTGACGCCGCTGAACCGCCGGGTATGCGTCGCGCCGATGATGGACTGGACCGACCGGCATTGTCGTTTCCTTCATCGCCTCTATGCCCCGCACGCTCTGCTGTATACGGAAATGATCGTCGCCGCCGCCATTGTGCGCGGCGATGTACGGCAACTGCTCGATCATGATGCAGGCGAGCACCCGGTCGCGCTGCAGCTGGGCGGCTGCGACCCGTTGGAATTGGCCAAGGCTGCGCGCATCGGCAGTACCGCCGGCTATGCCGAAATCAATCTGAATGTAGGGTGCCCGAGCGATCGGGTGCAGAACGGTTCCTTCGGGGCATGTCTGATGCTAAAACCGGCATTGGTGGCCGAATGCGTGCGCGCCTTGCGTGATGCAACCGATCTGCCGGTGACCGTCAAGTGCCGCATCGGCATTGATGATCGCGACGATTACGAGTTTTTCGCAGGATTTGTCGATACCGTGGCCCCCGCAGGTATCGACGCGCTCATCGTCCATGCACGCGCGGCGATATTGGGAGGACTGTCTCCCAAGCAGAATCGCGAAATCCCGCCTCTGAAGTATGAATTCGTGCATCGCCTCAAGCGCGAGCGGCCGGAATTAACCGTGATTCTCAATGGTGGACTCGCCGATGCTGCCGCGGCGGAGGCGAACGTCGGCCTAGTCGATGGCACCATGTTGGGGCGCGCCGCCTATCACCGTCCCGCATTGCTTGCCGAACTCGAGCGCAAGCTGATCGACCCGGCCTGGGTGATTCCAGAGCCGTGGCAAATCGTCGATCGCATGGTGTCCTACGCGAAAGGATGCGCGCAGCGAGGCATGCGGCTGCACTCGATCACGCGTCACATGCATGGTGTTATGGCGGGACGGGAGGGTGCCCGCGCTTGGCGGCGCTTCCTCTCAGACGTCGCAGCAAGGCCAGAGGCAGTGCCGGAGACGTTGTTTTCGGCCCTCCCGATCATAAGGCAGGACATGGCTGCCTAAGCGGCGCGGCCTGCGCGGCCCGGTCCAATCGTCCTGAGCGGCCCGACCCTGCGTTAAGTATAATGAGATAGGCAATGGGCAAAGAAATCGAAGTAGCCATCCTATTTGCCGATGTCGTCGGCAGCACAAAGCTCTACGAATTACTGGGCGATCTTCGCGCGCGCGACATGGTTGGAATCTGCATCGACGTGATGCGCGCCGCGACCGATCAAAATCATGGCACGGTCATCAAGACGATGGGCGATGAGGTGATGGCGACCTTTCCCACCGCCGATGATGCGCTGAACGCGGCTGCGCAAATGCAGAAGCAGATTGCCTCGCATCCTCAGCTCAAGGTTGAAGAGCAGACGGTTGCGATCCGAATCGGCTGCAACTTTGGGCCCGTGGTTCTCGAGAACCGAGATATCTTCGGATCGGCGGTGCACACGGCCAATCGCATGACCAGCCAAGCCAAAGCGGGGCAGATCATGACCACCGCAACCATGGTTGAGCGGCTGTCGCCCGATTGGCGCGCCTCGGTGCGGCAAATCGATATCGCCACGCTCAAAGGCCGCAGCAGCGAAGTGGCGCTGTTCGAGGTGTTGTGGCAGACCGAGGATGTCACGAGCATGGTGCCGGCCATTGCCATCACCTCGCGCGAGCGGGAGAAGGCCAACAAGTCGCAGCGCCTGCGTTTACGGTATCAGGGACAGGAAGTCCTGGTGAACGACACGCGCGCCAACATCACGATCGGCCGCGCCGAGGAAAATGATCTGGTGGTCAAGGGTAATCTTATATCGCGGCTGCACGCGCGCGTGGAAATCAACCGCAACAAGTTCATGCTGATCGATCAAAGCACCAACGGCACGTTCGTGCTCGGAAAGGATGGCGAAGAGGCCTTCGTGCGCCGCGATTCCATGCAAATTCGCGGCGAAGGGTTGATCGGTCTCGGTAAGGCACCCGAAAGCAACTCTTCTCAGGTTATCCGTTACACCTGCGAGGAGTGAACTCGACTCAGCGCCTCGCTGAGTTCTGTTCTCAAGGATTGCGGAACCCGCTCGCCGAATTCGGCCAGATACTTGTCGATCCCGGCAAATTCTTCCTTCCACAGCGTGGGATTCACGCTCAGCAGTTCCTCGACTGCGGCGGCACTCACCTCCAATCCTTGCAAGTCCAGATCTTGCGCAGTCGGCAGGTGGCCAATGGCGGTATCGCGCGCCGCGGCTTTGCCTTTGCACCGATCGATAATCCAGCGCAGCACGCGCAAGTTTTCGCCAAAGCCAGGCCATAAATACTTTCCGGCATTGTCCTGACGAAACCAGTTGACGTGGAAGATCTGCGGCGGGAACTTCAATTTCGCACCGACGTTGATCCAATGCGCCCAGTAATCGCCGAAGTTGTAGCCGGCAAAGGGCTTCATCGCCATCGGATCGCGGCGCACGACGCCAACCGCATCGGTGGCCGCGGCCGTGGTCTCCGAAGCAACGCCGGCACCTACCAGTACGCCGTGGAGCCAGTTTCGTGCTTGGTAGACCAGAGGCGCGAGCTCGCGCCGACGGCCGCCGAAGACGATGGCCGAGATCGGCACGCCGCCCGGGGCGTCCGCCAGCTTCGAGTAGCTCGGATTTTGTTTGGCCGAGACCGTGAACCGCGAATTCGGTTGTGCGGCCGGGCCGATATCCTTGTCGTAAGGCCTTCCTTGCCAATCGGTCACGGGAGTGCCTTCTTTCAGCCCTTCCCACCAGGGTTGGTTGTCCGCGGTCAGCCCGACGTTGGTGAAAATCGTGTCCTTGTGGATCATCTCGTAGGCGTTGCGATTGGTTTTGGCATTGGTGCCCGGAACGACGCCGAAGTAACCCGATTCAGGATTGATGGCATACAGTCGCCCGTCCTTACCCGGGTGCAGCCAGGCAATGTCATCGCCCACCGTCCAGACTTTCCAACCCTGGTAGCTCGCTGGAGGGATCAGCATCGCCAAGTTGGTCTTGCCGCACGCGGAGGGGAAGGCGCACGCCAAATAGTGCGTCTCTCCTCGAGGGTTCTCTATCCCGACGATGAGCATGTGTTCCGCGAGCCAACCTTCGGTGCGCGCCTGCCAGCTCGCGATCCGCAACGCGTGGCACTTCTTGCCCAACAACGCATTGCCGCCGTATCCGGAGCCGAAACTCTTGATCGACAACTGTTCCGGGAAATGCATGATGAAGCGCCGCTTGGGATCAAGATCCCCCGTGGAATGCAAACCCTTGACGAAGCCGCCTTCCCGCGCGATGCGCTCCAGCGCCGCACGACCCATGCGGGTCATCAGCTGCATGTTGAGGACCACATAGGCGCTGTCGGTGATTTCGACGCCGCAGCGCGAGAAGGGCGAGTCCAGAGGCCCCATGCAATACGGCACCACGTACAAAGTTCGTCCTTGCATGCAGCCCTCGAACAGGGCGTCCATTTGCCGGTGCGCTTCTTTGGGGTCAATCCAAAGATTGTTTGGGCCGGCATCTTCTTTGTTCTTGGTGCAAACAAAAGTGAGGTGTTCGACCCGCGCCACATCGGAGGGGTCCGAGCGCGACAACACACAACCCGGAAAGCTTCGCGGGTTAAGCGGTAGCAATTGCTTATCCGCCACCAGCTCACGCTCCAGCGCCGCAAATTCAGCGTCGCTGCCGTCACACCAATAAATCGTCTGCGGTTGAGTAAGTTTCGCGACTTCATCGACCCAGGCCGCGACGTCCGGACTCATCGAAGCAAGGGTTACGTGCTGAGGGGCTGTGGCCATGGCGATCCCTAGAAGAGAGCTTGATAGGTTAATAAGGATGACAGATGGCGTGTAGGCTCGCCAACTGTCTTCTGTCGTGAGAATCGGCCGACAAGGGTGGCGAGC
>JAXDQK010000083.1:0-3186 GCA_034667905.1 Gammaproteobacteria bacterium
AATTTAGAAGACCGAAGTTGCAGGGCGGTGCAGTCTTTGGTCGACGGCGCCAAATTGTTCGTGTCGCGCATGGGCGTACTTGGAATGCCAGGGCTTTCCGCCGAACCCAGGCAGGCGGGCCGTAAACCCATCGAGCAGGCAGTCTTATGGACGCTGTAGAAATCCGCACTATTGCCAAAGTCACCAAGCGGCTCGTGCCGTTCCTCATCGCCTGCTACTTCATCGCGTATCTGGACCGTGTAAACGTCGGTTTTGCTGCGCTCGAGATGAATCAGGACCTCGGTCTGTCGCAAACCGCGTTCGGTCTCGGCGCCGGCATCTTCTTCATTGCATATTTCATCTTCGAGGTGCCATCCAATCTGTTGCTCGAACGATTCGGCGCTCGCAAATGGATCGCCCGCATCATGCTGAGTTGGGGGATTCTGTCGGGCACCATGGCATTCATCCCTGCCATCGCTCACACCACCGGGCTCGGCAACGAGAACACCTTCTACCTTCTTCGCATACTGCTTGGCGCAGCCGAGGCCGGCTTCTTCCCTGGCATCATCTTTTACCTGACATTGTGGTTTCCGGCGCAATACCGGGGGCGCATCGTCGGCTACTTCATGGCCGCCATCCCGCTCTCGACAGTGATCGGCGCGCCGATTTCCGGCATATTTCTTTTTTTGCATGGCGGCCTCGGTCTCGCTGGCTGGCAGTGGCTGTTCATCATCGAGGCCGTGCCCGCGATCATCCTTGCTGGGGTGGTATTTTTCTATCTTACCGATCGGCCTGCCGATGCGGCATGGCTCGTACCGGAAGAACGCACTTGGCTCGCCGGCCGACTGGAACTTGAGCAGCGCCAACGTCAGGCGGTGCGTGACTACTCGGTGCGACAGTCGATAGTGAATCCACGGGTTCTTGGGCTGAGCCTGGTGTATTTCGGCGCTGTGGCAACAAACTACGGGCTGAGTTTCTTCCTGCCGCAAATCGTAAAGACGTTCGGCCTGAACATTTTTCTCACCACGCTGGTTTCCGCCGCGCCTTACGCTGTTGGCCTAATCGGCATGGTGTGGTGGGGCCGGCGCTCCGATCGCGTCGTCGAGCGGCGATTCCACGCCGCATTCCCTCTGCTCATCGCCGCGGCCGGAATCGCTGCCTCCACGGCGCTCGATAACCCGACGTTGAAGATGCTCTCGCTTTGCGCGGCTGGCTTCGGCATCTTCGCGAACCTGCCGGTGTTCTGGACGTTACCCACCACCTTCCTCTCCGGCGCCGCGGCCGCGGCCGGAATCGCCGTGATCAACTCGATCGGCAACCTCGCGGGATTCGCCGGGCCGTTTGCGATGGGGTGGGTCAAGGACCATACCGGCAGCTACGCCGGCGGCCTGCTGCTGCTGGCGGCGCTCGGCATCATTGCCATGGCAATCCTGCTGATGATGGGCCACGGCAAAGTACCCGAACACACCGCCGCGGCCGAGTGAACCCCACCATCGTCAGCTCGCGCTTGCCTTCGTGCGACGCGACTATTTCAAATCGGAGCGGACGGAATGTCGGACAACGCCATTGGCGCTGAACTTGCGAAGGCCGTTACCGCGCAGATCCCAGGAGAAGACAATCGGCCAGATCAAACGCTCGTGTCCACGAAGAACTCTGAGTCCGACATCGAACAAAAATATGCGGAAAAGGATAATGCCGAAGAGGCCAGCCGCAACAAGCGCCGTCCGCTGGTCATCGCGGCGGGCATCCTTGCGGTCGTATCGCTCACTGCGGGTGGACTTTTCTACTGGCTGTCAACCCGCAACCTCGAAACTACTGACGACGCTTACACCGATGGGCGTGCGATCGCCATAGCGCCGCAAGTCTCAGGCATGGTCGTTTCGCTTGACATCACCGATAACCAATTCGTGAAGCGGGGTCAGCCGCTCATCCATATTGACCGGCGCCAGTATGACACCGACTGCGAGCAAGCCGAAGGGGCACTCGCAACTGCCAAGAGTCAATACGTTGGCCAGCAATTCGCCGCCGAGATTGCCCGCAAGAATTTTCCCGCCCTCCTGGACCAGGCGCGAGCACAACTTGCAAACGCCAAGGCCAATTTAACGAAAGCCCTAGCCGATTACGACAGGCAGCGGTCCCTCTCGAAGCCGGCCACCTCGCAGCAAGAGGTCGATGCGGCAACCGCAGCGCTCAAACAGGCGCAGGCGCAGGTTATGTTGGCGGAGGCGCAGGTTACGCAGAATTCACCAGTGCCTCAGCGGATCGGAGAGACCGACGCACAAGTCGGCCAGCTGAAGGGACAGGTCGAGCAGGCGCAAGCCAGGCTCGATCAGGCCAATCTTAACCTGTCGTGGACGGTGGTCGCTGCCCCCCAGGATGGCTGGATCACCAAAAGGAATGTGGAGAAAGGTACCTACGTTGCACCCGGCCAGCAGATCTTCTCGATCGTGGCGCCGGAAGTTTGGGTGACAGCCAACTTCAAGGAGAGTCAGCTCGCTGACATGAGAAAGGGGCAGCCAGTCAAGGTCAAGATCGACGCGTATGCGACGCTCGATCTACGTGGGCACGTGGATAGCATTCAGCTCGGCTCCGGATCGAAGTTCACGGCGTTTCCGCCTGAGAATGCGACAGGCAACTTCGTCAAGGTGGTGCAGCGCGTCCCAGTCAAGATCGTCATCGATAGCGGCCTTGATCCGAACATTCCGCTGCCGCTCGGGATATCGGCCGAGCCGACGGTGACTGTGAGATGAGCGCGGAGGCCACAGCACCCGACGCGGACGCGGCCTGGAAGCCGCAATACAATCCGTGGCTCATCGCGGTCGCGGTCACGCTTGCGGCGTTCATGGAAGTTCTCGACACCACCATCGTGAACGTCGCGCTACCGCATATCGCCGGCAGCCTGTCGTCGAGCAGTGACGAGGCGACCTGGGCGCTGACGTCCTATCTCGTTGCCAACGGCATCGTCTTGACGATCTCCGGCTGGCTTGGTGACCTGTTTGGCCGCAAGCGATATTTCGTCATCTGCATTGCGATGTTCACGGTCTGCTCGTTTCTCTGCGGCACGGCTTCCAGCCTTGCGCAATTGATCATCTATCGCCTGGCCCAGGGTTTCTTCGGCGGCGGGCTGCAGCCAAACCAGCAGTCCATCATCCTCGATACCTTCCCGCCGGCAAAGCGCAGCGCGGCATTCGGGGTTGCGGCCATCGC
>JAXDQK010000084.1:0-37660 GCA_034667905.1 Gammaproteobacteria bacterium
AGATCCAGCAGCTCACCGGCGTCCCTCAAGCCCCGCGTCAGCCGATCCAAACTGTCCACCACTTGTTCGAGCTTGGCGCGCTCCCGGCCGAGCTCCTGCGCGCGGTCCGCCTTATCCCAGATGCCCGGCTGCTCGAGCTCGCGAGTTACTTCTTGAAGGCGCTCGTGCTTGTTATCGTAATCAAAGATACCTCCTCAAGGAGTCGGTGCGTTCCTCGAGATCTTTGATGAATCGTTTGATTTGGTTGATTTCCATGGCCGCGAATCCTAGCACACTGCTATCCTGCTTTAAGCTGCTGGCAATTCAACTGTACTCGTTCAACGCCGCGGTATTCATTGATCTCGAGGCGGTAGGCTAATTGAATGGTGACTCCGCCGCCTAAGCTTGCATCCTCGGACGGCCCGCCCACATACCCGAAAGCGATTGCGTCGATGGGCTCGCTTTGGCCTCGAGGTGCATGGAGCTTGAGCTTCAGGTGCTTGCCGCCGACGATTCTGACGTCGAGGACGTTGAACTCCCCATCGAACACCGGCTCGGGAAAACCTTGGCCCCAAGGCCCCGCACCGCGCAGTGCTTGCGCCGTGTCGATGCATAGCTCGTTGGCGCTCAAAGCACCATCCGAGTAGATCACCCCCGAGAGCGATTCCCGGTCGATACGCGCTGCGATCTCGGACGCAAACGCGATTCTGAAGTCGGGTAGGTTCTCCTCTCTTAAGCTCAAGCCTGCGGCCATGGCGTGCCCGCCGAATTTATCAATGAGCGACGGGCTGCGCGCGGCGATGCTATCGAGCGCGTCTCGAATATGCACGCCGGCCACCGAGCGGGCCGAGCCGCGCAGCGAGCCATCCGCGGCGCGCGCAAAGGCGATTACCGGGCGATGCAATCGGTCCTTGATCCTGCCGGCGACCAAGCCCACGACGCCCTGATGCCAGCTTTCATCGAACAGGCAAATTCCGAGCGATTCGTGCAGCTCGCCTTGCCCAATGGCGTCAGTCAGTTCCACCGCCTCGAGCTGCATCCGGTGCTCGATCTCGCGTCGCTCCTCATTGAGTTTTGCGAGCATACCGGCCAAACGCTGAGCTTCCTCCGGTTCGTCCGTCAACAAGCAGGCAATGCCGACGCTCATGTCGGTGAGGCGTCCGGCGGCATTCAAACGCGGCGCCACCGCAAAGCCCAGATCGGCCGCCGAAAGCTGCTGAAGGTCCCGCCCAGCTGTTTCGATCAGGGCACGAATGCCGGCCACGCAGCGTCCGGCACGGATACGCTTGATGCCCTGCGCCACCAATATCCGATTGTTGCGATCCAGCGGCACCATATCCGCCACCGTTCCGAGCGCCACCAAGTCCAGCAACTCCGCCGCTCGGAACCCCTCCTCGCCCAGCGCCCGTGCCAGGGCAGCCACCAAATAGAACGCGACGCCGACGCCGGCCAGAGCAGGGCTCGCAAATCGGCTGCCGGGCAAGTTTGGATTGATGATCACCTCAGCTCGCGGCAAAACAGCCCCGGGCAAATGATGGTCGGTCACCAAGACCGGAATGCCGATCTGGCGCGCCGCCTCGACCCCCGCCACGCTCGACACGCCGTTGTCGACCGTAACGATGAGCGACGGCGAGCGCGAGGCGGCAAGCGCGACGATTTCCGGCGTCAACCCGTAGCCGAATTGAAATCGATTCGGCACCAGGAAATCGACATGAGCGAAATGCATGGCGCGCAGTGCCCGCACCACCACCGCCGTGCTGGTCGCACCGTCGGCGTCGAAATCGCCGATGACCAGCACACGGCCGGCCGCGCGATGCGCCGCCAGCAGCCGCGTCCCCGCCTCCAGCCCCTCGAGTGATCCGATCGGTAGCAACTGGTCCAAGGACAAGTTCAAGTCGGAGGCATTTTCAATGCCGCGGGCGGCATACACGCGCCGCAACACCGGATGCAAATGGGTCACCAAATCCAGCGTCCCCTCAGGTAGCCGGCGTCGAATCTCTACGCACTTCACGCGAAGGACTCCCACCACGGCTTGCGCCTGCGCCAGAAGCGGGGAATTAAACGCGCGCTCAAGGTGATGCAATGCTCGCCGCCCGACACATCGAGCCGCGATATGCGCCGGGAGCGCAGCTGTGCGACCGCGTTTTTGAGCCAACGCGATTCGATCTCACCCCATCCTGCACTCTCGGGCATTTTGGACGTGACGATGACGCCGCTGCCCGATTTCTCGATTGTGGGGGAGCGACGAGTGAGGGCGCTGAAATACAGGTCATCGCCGGCAAACCAACCCGGTACGCTCGGCAGCGATTCGAGCAACATCCCTCCTCCCCAAAGCCAGAACGCGTTGATGCGCGATAGATCCGCGCGATTCCCCGCCTGCTCGAACAACCACATCTCGATTTCGCTCATCAATTGCCGCAAGCGCGGCGCGTCGGTGCCGGAAGGCAGATATTCTTCAATGTTCCGGCCCAGCACCTCCTGGGGATCGCGTGTCGTGACATTTTGGATCTCATCAAAAATACAATAAAGCTGAACCGTTGCGCCGGGCGCCGCTGCGCCGGGCGCCGATGCGCCGGGCGCCATCCGCACTCCAGAGCCTTTCCAGATCCGATTGAAATCCGCCGCCAGCGCCTCGGCGGTGCGCGGCGCCAGCGCTAGGATACCGTCTTGCGACAAGCGCACGCTGCTCATCTCGGCCACATAATTGACGGGCGTTGCGATGCAAACCCACGCACCCTCCACGGCCCCACAATCGGCGAACAGCGCTGCCGAGGCAACCGCGGGCGCAAAGACAGCATGGGGTGCGATCAGCCGGAATGCATCGGCGCGCCAGTCGCTCGAGCGCCGCACGACATCGGCGCGCGCCGCCAATCGCTCGAGGAACACGGAACGGCGGGGCTCTTCTGCACCGCTCGCGAGGAAACGAAAATATTGGCTGGCCACGAACGCTCCGGCAAGATTTTGAGTATCTTAAAGGCATGCGATTCACCCAGGACTCGAGCGCAGGCATCAATATCATCCGCGGCTATGGAGCGGGTGAACTCAAAGTGAATGAAAATATCTATCGTGGCGCTGTGATCATCAACGCATCAACGGTGATTGCCGAGCCGAACATTCAAAATCTCGACGATTTGATCGCCCTTGACGTCTCTCGCATCCTCGGGCTCGAGCCGGAACTCGTGCTGCTCGGAACCGGCGCGCGCCAGGTTTTTCCGGCGGCGTCATTCAGCGCTCAATTCTTACGCTTAAGTATAGGTTTTGAAGCCATGGATACCGGCGCGGCCTGTAGGACTTACAACGTATTGGCGGGCGAGCAGCGGCGGGTGGTTGCGATGCTGCTGTTGTGAAGAAAACAAAAAAATAGCAGGGCGATAAGCGAAAATACACAATCAACTGTTATCGAGGAATATTCTTCTTCTAATTGATCTTGTTGTTGTTTTTCGATGTACCGTGTAAGCCTAGCGCCCCGCAATGGATCTTTCCCGACGAGTCGCAGTAGACCACACCAAATAAACTGTCGCAAGTCCCCGACAAAGTTAAATTAAAACAATATACTTTTGTAATCAATATATTACGTTTTTTATATCCAATCTACTTGAACTTAGGCGCCTCTGCTACTCACTTGGCTTTAGGTAGGAAAGCGAGCGGGTCGACGGGTTTGCCGTTGCGGCGAATTTCGAAATACAGGGCAGGTTTTTGCGGCGCGCCCTCGCCCATGTGCCCGATCACCTGGCCGAGCGTGACCTCTTGGCCGTCACGAACCAACGAGTCGCGGTTGTGCGCGTACGCAGAGAGCAAGTTCTCGCCATGCTTGATTATGATCAGATTGCCGTAGCCTCGAATGCCCGTGCCTGCGTAAACCACACGGCCAGCTGAGGCGGCTCGAATATCTTGACCTTCGCGTCCCTGCAGAATTATTCCGCCGCTTTGCACTGGCTGCGGCGCGGATAGCCGGTCCGTGGGCCAGGACCATACGAGCGACGACGGGCCGCCGGTCGGGGGTAGCTTGGCGTTGTCGCGTGACTCGATTTTCTTGCCGGCGGTAAGGGGCGGCGCGCCCTCGCTCGGTGACATCTTTAGCACTTGGCCAACGGCGATTCGAAAATCAGCCCCGATCCCATTCCAGCGCGCCAAGTCGCGAAAATCGATGCCATTGCGCCAAGCGATGCTGTACAGCGTGTCCTGCGGTTTCACGACATACAGGGCCGGCTCATGAACCGCCCTATCCGCACAAGCCGCACACAGACAGGAAAGTCCCACACCGCAGATCCAACGCTGCCAGCGCAACGTTAGATCTACCGCTGCAGTCCCGAGACCAAAGGGACGAAACTCACTGAGCCGAGTGACTGGCGGTCCATCCGCGTCTCACCCTTGGTGTAGCGGAATAACTCTTGCCGGCCCTCGGGTCCCACGGGTGCGATCAATCGTCCCCCCAGCCTGAGCTGATCGAACAGCGCCTGGGGCACGGAGTGCGGCGCGGCCGTCAATAATATTCCATCAAACGGTGCCCGAGCGGCCCACCCGATGTTCCCATCATCGTGACGAAAATTGACATTGCGAATTCGCAATTCTCGCAAGGTGCGCCGCGCCCTCTTCAGTAACGGATCAATTCTCTCGAGGGTATAAATTGTCTTGACCATAGGCGAGAGCACCGCGGTTTGATAGCCACAACCTGTGCCTATTTCCAATACCTTCTCGATACCTCCACCTGCCAGCAGTGCCTCGGTCATTTTCGCCACCACAAAAGGCTGCGATATCGTTTGTCCGAATCCAATCGGCAGCGCGGTGTCCTCGTACGCACGGCTGGCCAACGCCTCATCCATGAAAAGATGCCGCGGCACCGTGCGTATCCGATCGATCACCCGCTGATCCTTGATGCCTTGTTCTTGCAGGCGCTGCACCAGCCGCTCCCGGGTTCGCGCCGAGGTCATGCCGATGCCGCTGAGACGGGGGCCTTCCGGAAAGTTACTCAAAGCTCGAGCCATCGCTTCAAATCAGGCAGCGCCGCATGCCGCGTTAAATCGATCTGCAGGGGTGTAACCGACGCGTACCCTTCAGCGACAGCGTGAAAGTCGGTTCCCGGACCGGCATCCTGTCCGGCACCTGCATTCCCCACCCAATAGACATCCCGGCCGCGCGGGTCTTTTGCCTTGACGATGGGCTTGGCGCGATGCCGGTTTCCCAGCCGCGTCACCTTGATACCGCGCAATTGTCCTGCGGGCAAGTCCGGCACGTTCACGTTCAAAATGACTGGCCCGGTCTCGGGCCCGTACAACGGGCGTTGCGCCATGCGCTTCACGAGCGCCGCGGCCACTTCCGCGGCGCTCGTGAAATTGCGTGGGCCGTCGGCGTTCAGGCACAGCGACACGGCGATGGCGGGCAACCCTAAGAACCGGCCCTCGACGGCGGCGGCCACGGTACCGGAGTAAAGCGTGTCATCACCCAAGTTGGCCCCGTCATTCACGCCCGATACCACGATGTCGTGCTCGAAATCAAACAAGCCTGAGATCGCCAAATGCACGCAGTCGGTGGGCGTGCCGTTGACGTAGTAAGCGTCCGTGTCGTACCGCACAGCCCGAACGGGCACATCGAGGGTGAGCGAATTGCTTGCGCCGCTGCGATTTCGGTCGGGAGCCACAATGGTAACGTCACCGAGCGGCTTGATCGCTTCCCCGAGTGCTGCCAAGCCCTCGGCACGGTAGCCGTCGTCATTGGAAAGGAGGATCTTCACAAAGTAAGCCTGCGGGGGCGCTGGCGGGTATCGCCGTGCGGACTATACTGTAATGCCGAAAACCCCGATAGCCGACTGAAGCTTAAGATCGATGCGCAAAAAAAGCTTGACCGACCTAGCCTCCGAAAAAAACCTGTCGAGCGAAGCGAGCGTATTTCGGGCGGCGGTGCGCGACGTCAAACCGCTAATTCAGCGGCCTGTGGCGGCAGGACTTATGGCGCCCAAACCTAGAACGCGACGCCGCAAGCCGGCCGCTGCATCGCTCGAAAATCTCGACGACATCATGCCTTTGATCGGCACGGAGAGCGCCGAGAGCGCGCATAGCGGCGATGAGCCGCCGTCGTTTCAGCGTGCCGGCGTGCGCTCCCAGGTGATGCGCCGCTTGCGCCGCGGATTGTACCCGACCGAGAACGAGCTGGATCTTCACGGTTTGAACCAAGCGGCGGCGCGCGATCGCCTCGCCGATTTTATCGGCCGAAGCCGCGATGCGGGCCAGCGCTGTGTGAGGATTATCCACGGCAAAGGCTATCGCTCCGGAACGCGCGGGCCTGTGCTCAAGACGGCAGTGAACCTGTGGCTGCGCCGGCACACCGACGTGATGGCATTCACCTTCGCCCGCCCAATCGATGGCGGGACCGGCGCGCTCTACGTTTTACTTCGGGCCTAGCAGCACCGACGCCAGCGCAGCGAGCCCTTCCTTTCGCCCGATGAATCCCAATCGCTCGGTGGTCGTGGCCTTGATGTTGATCAGCTCAGCCGCGGCATTGAGATCCGCCGCGAGATTGGCCGCCATGGCGCCGCGGTGCGCGGCGATGCGCGGCGCTTCGGCCAGCACCGTGATGTCGGCGTTGATCAATCTTAGGCCCGCGGTCTGCATGCGCTCGGCCACGACGCGCAGAAGCACGCGGCTATCCACCCCGCGATAGCGCGGGTCCGTATCCGGGAAATGCTGGCCAATGTCGCCGTCGCCCATGGCACCGAGCAGGGCATCGCACAAGGCGTGGATTACGACGTCGCCGTCCGAGTGCGCGACTACACCTTGATTGTGCGCCAGGCGCACGCCGCCCAACACAACATGATCGCCGGCTCCAAAAGCGTGCACATCCATCCCTTGTCCGACGCGCATATCGTTGCTCTCCCCCATCTTGAGTATGCCAGCCGCGACGTCCAGGTCCTCGGCGCGAGTCACTTTGATATTGAAGGGCGAGCCGCGCACCAAGGACGCGTGAACACCGAGACGTTCCATGGCTTGCGCTTCATCGGTCACGGCGATGCCGGCACGCGCCGCGTCCCGAAGCGCACGGCGCAACTGCGCGAAGGCAAAAACCTGCGGGGTCAATGCTCGCCACAGACCCGCGCGGTCCACGGTCTCGAGCGCTCCCTCTCGCTCGCGCTTGATGGTATCGACAAGCGGAACCGCCAGCACGGCGCCGCTTGGACTCTGCTCGAGCGCATCGGCCAACTTCGCAAGCTCGCTGCGGCTCAAACAGGGACGCGCGGCGTCGTGCACCAGGATCCAGTCATTTTCAGAGGCTGAGGATGCGAGAAATTCCAAGCCGTTCATCACTGAGTCGTGGCGATGACTTCCGCCGATCGCGGTTTTGAGTCTGGTGGAATTCAGCTTGGCCGCCAGCTCCGGCCACAGGCCGTCGCCGGCGGCGATTACCACCACGATCGCGTGGATGCGCGGCTCCGCCAGCAGCGCCCGCAAAGTCCATTCGAGAATGCTTCTGCCCAGCAGCGGTGTGTATTGCTTAGGCGTGCCGAGTGAAGCTGCGGAATTGAAGCGTTCACCGCGACCCGCCGCAGGAACTATCGCCCACAGGCGACGCTCTTGCGCCAAGGTCATTGTGCGCGAGCGGTAACCGAAGCGGCGGGTGCTGCGGGAACCGGCGTGTTGGCCCGCACCACTTGATAGAATGTTTCGCTGGCGGCGACCATGCCGAGTTCGCTGCGGGCGCGCTCTTCGAGCGCCGTCAAGCCGACCTTGAGATTGGCCACTTCGGCGCCCAACTGTTTATTGCGCTCGCCCTGAGCATGATTGAGCAGCCTTTGCGCTTCGACCGAAGTCTTAAGTCCGGATACTTCGCGCAATCCGCGATCCGACAGCCACAAGCGCCCTTGCAACAGGACCAATGTTATGCCGAGTATCGCAGCGAAAATCCTCATGGGGTCAGAAGCTTAGCATGAACTCTTAAGATATTGGGACCGATAACGCGCGCGCTCCGGCATAAGAGGCCTTGGCGCCCAACTCGCCTTCGATCCGCAGCAGTTGATTGTATTTCGCCGTTCTGTCCGAGCGCGACATGGAACCGGTTTTGATCTGAGTTGCCGTCGTCGCCGCTGCAATGTCGGCAATGGTGGCATCCTCGGTTTCGCCCGAGCGGTGCGAGACGACCGCGGCATATTTGGCTTTGAATGCCATGTCGATCGCGGCCAGCGTTTCGGTCAATGTACCGATCTGGTTGGGTTTGATCAGAATTGCATTGGCGATTTTCTTGGCGATTCCCTCGGCAAATATTTTGGTATTGGTGACGAACAGATCATCGCCCACCAACTGCACTTTCGTGCCCAACTTGCGCGTCAGAATCGCCCACCCGTCCCAATCTCCTTCGCTCATGCCATCCTCGATGGTCACGATTGGGTATTTGCCGGCGAGACCGGCGAGATAATCGGCAAACTCCGCGGAGCTGAACTTGCGTCCTTCTGATTCGAGGGAGTACACCCCGTCTTTGAAAAATTCAGTGCTCGCCACATCGAGGCCTAGGTAGATATCTTTGCCGGCACGGTAACCCGCCTTGTCGATGGCTTCCAAGATGGTCGTGATCGCCGCTTCGTTTGACGGCAAATTAGGCGCAAATCCGCCCTCATCGCCTACCGCGGTATTGAGTCCCTTGGCATGCAGCACCTTTTTCAAGGTGTGAAACACCTCGGCTCCGTAGCGCACGGCCTCGGAGAACGACGGCGCGCCGATCGGCAAAATCATGAATTCCTGTATGTCCACGCTGTTGTCGGCGTGGGCGCCGCCGTTGATGATATTCATCATGGGCACCGGCAGCGTCAGGTCGCCGCTGCGCGCCAGATGCCGGTACAGGGGCAATCCTTGATCGGCCGCGGCGGCCTTTGCCATCGCCAATGATACCGCCAAGATCGCATTGGCGCCCAATTTAGCTTTGCTCTCGGTGCCGTCCAATTTGATCAACCGTTCATCGAGTGCGGCTTGATCTTGGATGCTCGCACCCATGACCGAATCGCGTATGGCGCCGTTGACCGCAGCGACCGCCTTGAGAACGCCTTTACCGCCGAAGCGCTTCATATCCCCATCACGCAACTCCACCGCCTCGCGCGATCCGGTTGAAGCACCCGAGGGCACGGCCGCTCGGCCGATGGTGCCGGAATCGAGCAGCACATCGGCTTCAACTGTGGGGTTGCCGCGTGAATCTATGATTTCGCGGCCAAGCACATCGACGATTCGACTCATAACAAGGATTCCTCAAATGGTTGTCTTTTTACCGCCTGGTCCAGTTCAGCCAGCGTGGCCAGCAAGGAGCGCATGCGATCCAAGGGCCAGGCGTTTGGACCGTCGGACAAGGCCTTGGCCGGTTCAGGATGCGTCTCCATGAAAATACCCGAGACGCCCGTCGCCACCGCGGCGCGCGCCAGCACAGGCACGAATTCGCGTTGCCCTCCGGATGAATCGCCCCGGCCGCCCGGCAACTGTACCGAGTGCGTGGCGTCGAATACCACGGGACATCCGGTGGCGCGCATCACAGCCAATGAACGCATGTCCGATACCAAATTGTTGTAGCCGAACGCGAAGCCGCGTTCGCAAACCATGATCTGTGTGTTGCCCGTGGAACGCGCTTTGTCGGCGACGTTCTGCATTTCCCACGGCGAGAGAAACTGTCCCTTCTTGATGTTCACCGGTTTGCCTTGCGAGCAGACGGCGATGATGAAATTGGTTTGGCGGCACAGGAACGCAGGCGTCTGCAAGACATCGACCACGGCCGAAACTTCGCCAAGCGGGGTATCTTCGTGGACATCGGTCAAGACCGGCACGCCGATCTGCTCGCGTACGCGCGACAGCGCCTTGAGACCCGCTTCCAGCCCAGGCCCGCGAAAACTCGAGCGCGATGAGCGATTCGCCTTGTCGAACGATGCTTTGAAAATGAATGGGATCTTGAGTGCCGAGGTCATCTCCTTGAGGCGCCCCGCTACGTCCAAAACGAGTCCCTCGCTCTCGATGACGCAAGGTCCGGAAATCAAAAAGAATGGGCGATCGAGCCCGACCTCGAAAGAGATCAACTTCATGCGACTGAAATCACGCGGTAGCGCGCCCCGGCTGCAGCGACGCGCGATACTCGCGCGCCGCCCTGACAAAGCCGGTAAAGAGCGGATGCCCGTCGCGCGGGGTGGAGGTGAATTCCGGATGGAACTGGCTGGCAACGAACCATGGGTGGCCGGGCAGTTCGACGAACTCCACCAGGCCGTCGGCGGAAAAACCGGAGAACCTCAACCCCGCGGCGGCCAGCTCTTCGAGATAGTGATTGTTGAATTCATACCGATGGCGATGTCGCTCGAATATCGTCTCCTTGCCGTACAGCGCGCGCGCCAGTGAACCCGGAACGAGCTTGGCCTCTTGGGCGCCGAGCCGCATGCTGCCGCCCAAATCCGATTTCTCGTCCCGAACTTGTTGGCCGCGCTCCAGATCCTGCCATTCGGTAATCAACGCGATCACCGGATGGTTGGTGGCCCGATCGAACTCGGTGCTGTTGGCGCCCTTGAGGCCAAGCACATTGCGCGCAAATTCAATGATTGCCAGCTGCATGCCTAGACAAATACCGAGATACGGAATGCCGTTCTCGCGCGCAAAACGAATTGCCTGAATCTTGCCCTCGATGCCGCGGTCGCCAAAGCCGCCCGGCACCAAAATAGCGTCCATTTTCTGCAGCGCCGCGGCGCCCGAACGCTCGATATCCTGCGACTCGAAATAATGAATATTGACGCGGGTGCGGGTTTTGATGCCGCCGTGCATCAAGGACTCATTCAAGGAAATATAAGAGTCGCGAATCTGCACATATTTTCCGACCATGCCGATGTCCACGACTGCTTCGGGATTTTGCTTCGCGGCCACCACGGCACGCCACTCGGATAGGTCGGTGGGCGGTGCATTCAGGCGCAGCTTATCGACGACGATGTCGTCCAGGTCTTGCTCATGCAGCAACATCGGAATCTTGTAGATGTCGTCGGAATCCACCGCCGAAATGACCGCGCGCTCCTCGACGTTGGTGAACAAGGCGATCTTGCGGCGCTGCTCATCCGGGAGGGTCTGGGAGCAACGGCACAATAAAATGTCGGGTTGGATGCCGATCCCCCGCAGCTCCTTGACCGAGTGTTGCGTCGGCTTGGTTTTGATCTCGCCGGCACCGCCGAGGATGGGAACCAGGGTCAAATGCATGTACAGCACTTTGTCTCGCCCCAGCTCTACGCCCATTTGGCGAATGGCCTCCAGGAACGGCAACGATTCGATGTCGCCCACCGTACCGCCGATTTCCACCATGCACACGTCCGAATCCGCGGCGCCCATGCGGATTCGATGCTTGATCTCATCGGTGATATGCGGAATGACTTGCACCGTGGCGCCGAGGTAGTCGCCGCGGCGCTCTTTTGCGATGACGCGTTCGTAAATTCTCCCCGTGGTGAAATTACTGTTGCGCCCCGTGGTGGTGCGCACGAAGCGCTCGTAGTGGCCCAAGTCCAAATCGGTTTCGGTGCCGTCGGCGGTGACGAAAACCTCGCCGTGCTGAAATGGGCTCATGGTGCCGGGATCCACGTTGATGTAGGGATCCAGCTTGACCATGCTGATCTTGAGGCCGCGCGCCTCGAGAATGGCGCCTAGCGAAGCCGAGGCAATGCCTTTACCCAGCGAGGAGACCACGCCGCCGGTGACAAAAACAAATCGATTCATAATGGGTCACCGCCGATTAAACGTCCGCCGACCACTTAAAACTTAAAGCGGAAGGTCAAACGAAGCCAAAGGGAACAATGGGAATTCGACGGGAGTTCAGATTACCAGAAGGCTTAAGATCCGACAATCTCACTTACGTCATAATGGGACCGTCGGTCCACTCGATGCAAAGACCGGGCTGATTGGCGGCAACGCACCAGCGGGCATCAATCCACAAATCAGCCACGGCAATCAATTGATCGCCCGCGAAAATGAACGGCAAGGCGTCCCGCATCCAGGGGAGCACCCCTTGCGACTGACATAAATGCTGGACCGTCTGGGTACTGGCCGATACGGCGGGCTTCAGGCTTTCGCCCCCCTCGCGGCCGCGCACGGTCACGAGCGCCGGCAATGCGTCGACCGCGATACCGCCGGCTCGTACGCGCCAGGACAGCGATCCCAAATTGCGGCCCAGCGGGAACACCGTGCCGGCTGCGGTCGACCAGGATCCCGGCTCCAATCGCGGCGGATCGACATCGGTGAGAAACAATCTTTGCCGATAGCGGCGCAAGGCGTGATGGCCCCACGCGATTGCAGGCTGATGGTCGCTGTGTGCCTCCAGCACTTGCCGTAGCGCTTCAGCCAAACGTGATGCGGGCGGTGCATCCGCGCCCGCCTCGCCGAGCCACTCGCGCAGCACACTCATGCGCTTGAACGGCGCCAGCGCCCGCAAGCCCGGCACCGACAGCGCCTCCCCGTCGCGCAGGCGCGCCACCTCGGCCGCAGCCGCCCAATCCAGCATTTGCTGCGCGTCCGCCATATGCCGAGCGGTGCGCGACAAAGAGATCTCGGCGCCGGGCCAGCGTTTTTCTATCAAGGGCCACATCGCGTGGCGCAGGTATGCGCGATCGAAGCGCAGGTCGCTGTTCATGGGATCTGCCCATTCAAAATTCTTCAGATGCTCGCCGAAGTGCAGCAAATCGCGATGGGCCACATCAAGCAGGGGGCGTACGTGCCAGCCCGAACCCAACGCGCGAGCTACGGGCATCGCCGAAAGACCCTTGACGCCGGCACCGCGCAAAGCCTGTAGCAACAAGGTCTCGGCCTGGTCTTTTCGATGGTGAGCGGTGAGGAGACATTCTTTGGGTTTCAGTTCCCGCGCGAACGCCGCATAGCGCGCCTCGCGTGCGCAAGCCTCGATGGACAGACCCGCTCCGCGCTCCACCTCGACGCGGATGATGGTCAAAGGCACGCCTAAATGTTCGCACAGGTTTTGGCTCACATCGCGAAATTTGGCTGCACAGGCCTGCAGGCCGTGATCGATGTGCACGGCGCGAAGCGGCAGGCCGCGAAATCCCTGGCCCACGGCCGCCGTCGCCGCCAACAGCACAGAGGAATCCGCGCCGCCGCTCAATGCCACGACCAGCCCGGCGCAACCTTCGGGGACGGAGGAGTCCAGCGCCGCGTGCAAGCTTGCCGCGGAAAAACTCATCGAGCTTATCCTTCGCGGAACGCACCGAAGCCGCGCACCCGCGCTTGCCGCGCGTCGAGCAACTGGGTGATGGGCTGGTTACGAAGTTCCGCCAAGTGCTTGATCATGCTTTGCTTGATACCTTCCGCCATGAGCTGCGGGTCGCGATGTGCGCCGCCGTGCGGTTCCTTGATCACTTCATCCACGAGCTTCAGTTTGTAAAGCCGCTCGGCAGTGCCGCCCATGGCATCGGCCGCAATTTCCTTCTTCTCGGTGCCCTTCCACAAAATCGATGCGCAACTCTCCGGTGAGATCACCGAGTAGGTGCTGAATTGCAGCATGATCAGCCGATCGCAAAGACCGATCGCCAAGGCGCCGCCCGAGCCGCCTTCTCCGATGACGATGCTCAAGACCGGCGCGGCCAAGTTGGACATTTCGAATAGGTTGCGCGCAATGGCTTCGCTCTGTCCCCGTTCCTCCGAGCCGATGCCGGGATAAGCTCCCGGCGTATCGATCAAGGTGATCACGGGAATACGAAATCGCTCCGCCATCTTCATCAGACGCAGGGCTTTGCGATACCCTTCAGGCTTGGGCATGCCATAGTTACGCCGCACCCGCTCCTTGGTGTCGCGGCCTTTTTGGTGTCCGATCAGCATGACCGGGATGCCATCCAGCCGCGCCAAACCCCCGACGATCGCCAGGTCATCGCCGTACATGCGATCGCCGTGCAGCTCATGCCAATCGCTGAATATCATCGAGACGTAATCCAACGTATAGGGCCGTTGAGGATGTCGTGCTAACTGCGTGATTTGCCAGGGAGAAAGGTTGGCAAATATACTGGTGGTCAGTGCCCGGCTCTTGGACTGAAGCCGCTTGATTTCCTCGGTAATGTTGACGCTGGCGTCCGAGCCGATGAATTTGAGCTCCTCGATCTTTGCCTCGAGTTCGGCAATGGGCTGCTCAAATTCCAGAAAATTCATTGCCATGAATTCGTTTCCTCGCCGCGCACTTCATTTCGCGGACCATACACTAAATACCACCCGTCGCGGCCTACTAAGTGAGTGAGCTTGTCGAGCAGGTCGCGCGAGGCGCGCACCGACCACGTATCGGACAAGTTCACTTTGCCGGTGTACTCCTGCCGATTGATCGCCACGCTAACCCCGCACGGCCCGCGCAAGTAGGGCTTGAGCATTTGCTCGAAGCGATTCATCCCTTGAGGGCCATCGAATTCGGCCGGCCAGCGCAGCCACAGCCGCCGCGCGAAGCGCTCGCGTGCGCGGTCGATGTCCATCAAGGATTTCGCCTGCAGGCGCCAGGCTTCGATGAAATCGTCAAAGCGCAACGTGCCGTCGATGATCAAGATGGCATCTTTGACGATGATGTCTCGATGTTGCTGAAAGACTTCTTCATACAAGCTGACCTCGAGGCGCGCGCTGCGATCGTCCAGGATCAATGTCACCCGGTTCGGCCTGCGCCGAATTTCCAGCACCAGACCCGCCACGGTGGCGGGCTTGCCAGCGGACCAGCTGCGCGCGCCGTCCGCCGGCGCAGGGGGCTTGGGACCGCCCACATCGACCAAGCGCGCGCTGACGAGGAATTTCAGATCCGGCTCATACGGCGTGATGGGATGGCCGCTCAAGAACAATCCCAACGTCTCTCGCTCGCCGGACAAGCGCTCCGCCTCGGACCAGTCCGCGACCGCGGTGTTCTCGGTGGCGCTCAAGCCGAACAGGTCGACTTGCCCGACGCTGCTGGCGCGCGAATTCTGTTCCCCCAGATGCATTGAGCGCTCGAGCTCCGCGGTCAGCGAGGCACGATTGGGCCCAATCGTGTCCAAGCTGCCCGAGCGGATCAAGGCCTCGAATACGCGTCGATTCACCCGCTGCAAATCGATGCGCCGGCACAAGTCCGGCAAAGTCTTGAACGGCCCGTTTCTCTCCCGCTCCTCGATGATGGCCTCGACCGCCGAAGCACCCACGCCCTTGATGGCGCCCATCCCGTAGCGGATGCTCTTGGGTCCCGCGACGCGAAATGCGTACAACGACGCGTTCACATCGGGCGGCAAGACTTGAAGTCCCATGCCGTTGCACTCATCGAACAGCGTGACGACTTTTTCGGTTTTATCCATGTCCGAGGACAGCACCGCCGCCATGTAGGCGGCCGGATAATGCGCCTTGAGCCACGCCGTTTGGTAAGACAGCAAGGCATACGCCGCCGAATGCGACTTATTGAAACCGTAGCCGGCGAATTTTTCCATCAAATCGAAAATGTGCGTGGCCTGCGCTTCACGCACGCCGCGGGCCACCGCGCCGCTGACGAAAACCGAGCGCTGGCTCGCCATCTCCTCGGCCTTTTTCTTGCCCATGGCGCGGCGCAAGAGATCGGCGCCGCCCAAGGTGTAGCCGGCCAAGATTTGCGCGATTTGCATGACCTGCTCCTGGTACAGGATCACGCCGTAGGTCGCCTCCAGCACGGGCCGGAGGTCCGGGTGCAGGTAATCGACGATCGCTCCCGTGGTGTCGTGCTTGCGCGCGATGAAATCCTCGACCATGCCGGATTGCAGCGGACCGGGCCGAAATAACGCCACGAGCGCCACGATGTCGCCGAAGCGATCGGGCTGCAGCCGTCGAATCAAGTCCTTCATGCCGCGGGATTCGAGCTGGAACACCGCCGTCGTCTTGGTGCTCTTGAGCAGCGCGTACGTCGGCGCATCGTCCATGGCCAAAGCGCTCATCACCAGGGGCGCTTCGCCGTCGCGGGCGCGTTGGGCATTGATGTCCCTCACCACCCAGTCGATGATGGTAAGCGTGCGCAGGCCCAAGAAATCGAACTTGACCAGGCCGGCGGCCTCGACGTCATCCTTGTCGAATTGCGTCACCGGGGTGCTGCTGCCCTCTTCGCAGTACAGCGGCGTGAAATCCGTCAGCACCGAAGGTGCAATGACCACACCTCCCGCGTGCGTTCCGGCATTGCGCGCGAGGCCTTCGAGCGATCGGGCAAGATCGATGAGATCGCGTACTTCGGAATCCGCGCCGTAAAGACGCCTGAGTTCCTCTTCCTGCTGCAGCGCCTTGTCGAGCGTCATGCCGATTTCCATCGGAATCAGCTTGGCAATCCGGTCCACATAGCCGTAGGGGTGCCCGAGTACGCGGCCCACATCCCGCACCACCGCTTTGGCCGCCAAGGTGCCGTAGGTGATGATCTGCGAGACGCGGTCTCGACCGTACTTGTTGGCGACGTACTCGATCACGCGATCGCGTCCTTCCATGCAAAAGTCGACGTCGAAATCCGGCATCGAGACGCGTTCAGGATTCAAGAAACGCTCGAACAAGAGATCGTGCTCGATTGGATCCAAATCGGTAATGCCCAGTACATAGGCCACCAGAGACCCGGCGCCGGATCCGCGCCCGGGACCCACCGGCACACCGTTCTCGCGCGCCCAGCGAATGAAGTCCGCGACGATCAAAAAGTAGCCGGCAAATCCCATGGCGCAGATGACGCCGAGTTCAAGATCGAGCCGCGCCTCATAGGCGGGCGATGCCGCACGTCGCGCCTGCAATCCGCGTTTTGATTCGTCGCGCAGGAATTGCTCCGTGCTCGACCCGGCCGGTACCGGGTACGCCGGCAGCATGGAGGCTCCCAAGCGAATCTCCAGCGAGCAACGCTTCGCGATTTCAACCGTGTTAGCCAGCAGTCCCGGCGCATCCTTGAACAGCTCGGCCATTTCAGCGGGCGATTTCAAGTACTGCTCCTCGGAGTAGCGGCGCACCCGGCTCGCATCCGCCAGCTGCGCGCCATCATGGATGCACACGCGCGCCTCGTGCGCTTCGAATTCGGCGCGCGCCAGGAAGCGCACATCGTTGGTGGCAACCGCCGCCACGCCTCGAGCGTGCGCGAGTTCCAGCGCTGCATCGGAACAGACCTGTTCGCCGGCGCGGCCGGTGCGCTGTATTTCGAGATAAAACCGATCGCCGCAAAATGCCTGCCACCGCTCGAGGCAACGTTCCGCCTCGTCGTCGCGGCCGCGCGCGAGACTTCTGCCGATATCGCCCTCGAACCCGCCGGACAGCACGATCAGTCCCTCGAGCACCTCGCGGTTCAGCCAGCCGCGCTCCAACATCGGCGGTCCACGCTGCTGCCCTTCAAGATACGACCGCGTCACCAGCTGGGTCAGGTGCCGATAGCCGACGAGGTTCTGACAGAGGAAAACGATGCGCGAGGGCGCGGCTCGCTCCCCGGGTTCGCGGATCCAGGCATCGACACCGATCAGGGGTTTGACACCGGCGGCCTGCGCCTCCTTGTAGAACTTCACCATGGCGAACAAATTGCTTTGATCCGTCAATGCCACCGCGGGCATGCCGGCGGCGGCGACGGCGACCATTAAATCCGGTACGCGTACGATCCCATCGACCAACGAGTACTCGGTGTGCAGGCGCAGGTGAACGAATGGGCTCAAAGCTCCCACCGCAGGGCCAGGCGTACCGGCTCGAAGGATCGGCGGTGCAAGGGGCAGGGGCCGTGCAGCGTCAGCAGCCGTTGATGATCGGGAGTGGCATAGCCCTTGTGATCTGCGAAAGCATATGCAGGATACAGCGTATGCATTTGTTCCATATAGGAATCTCTGGCCGTTTTTGCCAGGATGGACGCCGCGCTAATGGCCGGCTCCGAGACGTCGCCGTCGATAATGGCACGCGCGGTCAATGCCTTGCCCAGCCCGTGCAAATTCGGCAGCAAATGGCCGTCCACCAGAACGTGATCCGGCGTCAGCGTCATGGCCAGCAACGCGCGGCGCATGGCAAGGAACGTGGCTTGCAGAATATTCAACGCATCGATCTCAGCGTGGTCCGCCCAGCCGATACCGAAGCACAGCGCGTCGCGGCGGATCACAACATTCAGGCGTGAGCGTTCCTCTGGGCTCAAGGACTTGGAATCGGCAACCCCTTCGATGGGGCGGCGCGGCCTCAAGATCACCGCTGCAGCGACCACAGGCCCTGCCAGCGGGCCGCGCCCCGCCTCATCAATGCCGGCGACGCGTCTCATTGGCGCCGCGCCTGCAGCAAGTCCAAAATCGCCTGGGCTGCGCGCGATCCCGCGCCCCGGCGCAAGCCTGCATGGATGCGTGAGAACTCGCGTTCCAAGGCGCCACGCCGTTCGGTGTCGTCAAGCCACATCAAGAGCTCCGCTCCGATCGACTCGGGGATTATCTGGTGCTGAAAATATTCGCCGACGACGCGCTGATCCGCAAGTAGATTTGGCTGTGCAAAAAACTTGGATTTGACCAGATTCAGCCTGATGAGCAGCCACGCCGTCAACGCACCAAGCCGGTAGACCACCACCATGGGGCGTTTGCACAACGCGGCCTCCAGACTGGCTGTACCGGAAGCCACCAGCACCACATTGGCCGCGCTCAACGCAGTCGTGGCCTGGCCGTCGATCAATTCCACATCGACGTGCGGCGCATCGCGCTTCAAAACTCGAGAAAAGATCGCGCGTGTCGCCATGCTTGCCATCGGCGCGATGAACTTGAGCGCCGGACGCTGCTCCTTGAGCCAGCGCGCGGTGGCGGCGAAATCTCCCGCGAGCCGAGCGACTTCACCGCGGCGGCTTCCCGGCAGCAGGGCAACGATCGTGGCGTCGAGCGCCAAACCCAGGGCATGCCTTGCGGCGTCGCGGTCGATAGTCTCAGGAATGGCATCCGCCAACGGATGACCGACAAATTCCGCGTGAATGCCCTGCTCATCGTAGAAGCGTTTTTCGAAGGGCAGCAGGCACAACACCAGATCGATCGATTGGCGGATAGTGCGCGCCCTTCCCTGACGCCAGGCCCACACTTGAGGACTCACGTATTGAACGGTGGGAATTCCGGCGGCGTGCAGGCTGCGGGCCAGCCTCAAGTTGGTATCGGGCGCATCGATGCCGATGAAGACGTCCGGCCGCGCGGTGAGAAACATGCGTTTGATGCGCGACAGAAGCCTCGCCAATCTCGGCAGATCCCGCAGCACATCGAACAAGCCCATGACGGCCAGGGATTCGGCCGGCTCCCAGCTTTCGCATCCGGCTGCCAGCATCTTCGGTCCCGCGACGCCGAAGAACTGGGTATCGGGCGCGCGGCGGCGCAGCGCATTGATAAGATCGGCACCCAAGGTATCTCCGGATGCTTCACCGGCCACCAGCCCCACTCGCAGTGGGACGGACGCGGTCGCAGACTCGGGTGCCATCGCCAGGAGCCAATCCCTAGCGAACGATGCTGCGAGAGCTGCGCTTGATGAACTCGACGAATGGCGCGATCTCCGGCTGCGTCGCCGCGCATCTCTCGAGTTCCTCGACGGCGGCTTTCAATTTCAGCCCCGATCGGTACAGCAATCGATAGGCGCGGCGGATGTTCAAAACCTGCTCGGGACTGAAGCCGCGGCGCTGCAGCCCCACGGTGTTGACGCTGTGCGGGACGGCGGGACGGCCGACGGCCATCACATACGGCGGCACATCGCGTGTCACGGCGGCATTGTGCGCGATGAAACAATATGCACCCACCTTGGTGTGCTGGTGCACGGCCGATAGTCCGCCCATGGTTACCCAGTCGCCGATTTCGACATGCCCTCCCAGTGTCGCGCAATTGGCCATTACGATCTGATCGCCCAAGTGGCAGTCGTGAGCGACATGCGAGTACGCCATGAGCAAATTGTCATTGCCGATGTGCGTCACGCCTTTGTCGTGGGTGGTACCGCGATTCACCGTGACGGACTCACGGAATACATTGCGGTCGCCGATCTCAAGACGCGTCGGCTCGCCATTGTATTTCTTGTCCTGCGGCGCATCCCCCAATGAGGCGAATTGATAGATTTTGTTGTCGCTGCCGATGCGCGTCGGGCCGTTGATCACCACATGCGGTCCGACCCAGGTTCCCGCACCGATGGTGACTTCGGCGCCGATCACGGTGAAAGGCCCGATCTGAACATCCGCCGCGATGTGTGCTTGCGGGGAGACCACCGCCCGCGAATCGATCATCCGGCCGCTCCTTTGGGGGGCGGCGCCTTCGTCTCGGGAGCGACCATGATTTCCGCCGACGCCACTTCCTTGCCGTCGACCTCGGCCAGGCAATCGAATTTCCAGATGCCCTTGAACGAGCGCTTCAAGGCAACCTTGAGCATCAGCTGATCGCCCGGCTCGACCGGCTTGCGGAAGCGCGCATTGTCGATGGCGACGAAGTAAAAACGCGTGTTGATATCCGGCACCACCTTGGCGGTCTTGAACGCCAGAATGCCGGCCGACTGCGCAAGCGCCTCGATGATGAGGACACCCGGCATCACCGGACGGTGCGGAAAATGTCCCTGAAAGAACGGCTCATTGACCGTTACGTTCTTTAGCGCGACGCAGTGCTTGCCGGCGACGCATTCCAAAACGCGATCCACCAACAAGAAAGGATACCGATGCGGCAATTGCCGCATGATCGCTTCGATATCCAGCCTATCGGACTCCGACATTATCTCTCCTATCCGTCCAGCCGCCGCAAATGCGCGACCATGCGCCGCCACAGTCTCGTCTCAACAGTCGGCATGCCGCTCGAGTAGCTGCCGGGTTTCTTGATCGACGCGCTCACCAAACTGCACCCCGTCACCACCACATCGTCGGCGATGGTCAAATGTCCGGCGATGCCAACCATTCCACCGATCATGCAGCGCTGACCGATCACGCTGCTTCCCGATATGCCGGTGCACCCTGCGATGGCGGTATGCGCCCCGATAATCACGTTGTGGCCTACTTGGATCTGATTGTCCAGCTTGACCCCGTTCTCTACAACCGTGTCATCGATGGCACCCCGGTCGATGGTGGTGTTGGCGCCAATTTCCACATCATCGCCGATCCGCACGCTACCCACTTGCGGCACCTTTACCCAGCTCCCGCCGTTCAAGGCAAAGCCGAAACCGTCGGCACCGATTACGGCACCGGCATGCAGGATGCAGCGCTCGCCCAACGATACGCGCGGATATAAATTGACTCGCGCTAGAAGAACCGAATCGGACCCGATGCGGGCCCCCTTCTGGACGATACAGCCGGGTCCGATGAGCACACGCTCGCCGATCTGCGCCCCCTCCTCAATTACCGTCAGCGGTCCAATGCTGGCCGATGAAGCAATCTGTGCCCCGCCGTCCACCACGGCGCTCGGATGGATTCCGGGCACACCCTGCGGCGCAGGATGCATGAGCGCCGCGATACGCGCGTAGGCCAAATAGGGGTTGGGATCGACCAATGCGGCAACCGGACAATGGGGCTCATCCTCCGCGCTCAGCAGCACGGCGGTGGCCCGCGTGCTCTGAAGCTGCCTGCGATAGCGGGAGTTCGCCAGAAAGCTCAAGTTGCCGCCGGTCGCGTGCGCTAAGGTCGCCACGCTACCAACGGTGAGATCGGGCTCTCCGCGCAGGGTGAGACCGAACCGAACCGCCAGTTCGCCCAAGCTGAATTGCGGCTGCACCTAAGCACTCCTTAAGTGCGCTTTGGTTTCCGGCGAAGGCCTACTTGACGCCTTGGGGCTTGGGAGCCGGCTTGCTCGGGGTGTTGGGCACGGTCGCAGGCTTGGATTTGAGCACATCCAACACCTGGGCGGTGATGTCCAGCTGAGGCTTGGTATAAAACACGCCCTCGCCGAGCACCAGATCGAATCCTTGAGCGCTCGCGTAGGCGCGGATTTCTTCGAGCAAATAGCGCTGAACCTTGCCGAGCTCTTCGTTTTTTCGCGTCGAGATATCGTCCTGAAATTCGCCGCCCTTGCGCGAGAATTCGCGCTGCTCGTCACGCAATGCCTTCTCGGTCTTGGCGCGATCGGCTTCCGCCATGATCGCCCCTTCCTTGTCCAACTTCTCGCTGCGCGCCTTGAGGTCGTTCTGCATGGTCACCAGCTCGCGCTGGCGGGCCCCGAATTCATTTTGCAGGGCTTGCATGGCGCTCTTGACTTGCGGCGACTCCCCCATGAGCTTCTGAAAATCAACCACGCCTATTTTGATTTCAGCGCTGGCTGGCTGCGACACCATGAATCCGCAGAGGCACAAGGCCAGGAACGGAATGCTGCGAAGATAAGTCGACATGTTGATCTCTACGACCTCAAATTGCGGTCAAAATGCTTGACCGATAGAAAATTGAAAACGCTCCGTCTCGTCATTGAATCGTACCGTATTGCCTTGGAACGCATTCAAGGGAATCCCGTACGAGAAGCGGAACAGGCCCAATGGCGCGAGCCACTGCACTGCAACGCCGGTTGATCGTTTTAGATTAGCATAATTGAAGTGGTAATCGACTGGTGTTATGTCATCGACCCCCAGGAATTTCACCTTGCTGCCGGTTTGGAACACGTTGCCAATGTCGTAGAAGAAGCTTAGCCGAGCCGAACTTCTCCATTTGTCGGGGACCGGTAAAATCAGCTCGTAGCGGTTGACCACGCGGAAGTTGCCGCCATAGGGGTTCCCGATGCCGATGTTGTCTCTTGGCCCCAAGCGGCTTTCTCGATATCCGCGAATGCTATCGGGGCCCCCGGCAAAGTAGTTCAGGTACGGCGGCAAGGAAGTCGTTTTGCCCAGCGCCGAGGCGTAGTCGACCGATGCTTGCACGGAGATCAAGAACTTGCGCCACAGCGGTATGTACCTGATGAAATCGAAATTCGTCTGATAATATTTGACATCGCTCAAAGGCAATGCGTAACGGGCCGACAGCGTCACTTTCATGCCTCGGTCCGGGAAGAGCGCGCGATTGCGGCCCTCGTAGGACCACCCGCCGGTGAGCTCGTAGGTGTAGAAATTCGAACCGTACACGGTGTAGGGATTGTCCAGCGAATTGATCACGCCGTCGCCATTCGTGTCGATTAAGTCGCGCTGGAACGTATTGCCGTTCTGCTTGACCCAATCCACCGACTGCTGCGCGCTGTAGCCCTGCGATACCACCAGGCTGTTCTTGTTCACCGATGTGCCGATGCTCAAGAACTGGTACTCGCTGATCGGATACGACCACTGAATCGCACCGGTAATCTGCTTGGTCGAGAAGGCCGATGAGGCCGCCACGAATTGCGTGACGTCGCGATACGTCAGCGACGCTGTTCGCGCGATGCCGTCGATCGTGGTGTACGGGTCGGTGTGCGCGAACGTGTAGGACTTGCTGTACTTACCGGCATTGATTTCCAAGGCCACGCGATCGCCCGTGCCCATGAAGTTGCTGTGCACGAAGTTTCCGTTCAAGCTGAAACCCTGCGACTGCGAGTAGCCGATGCCGCCGCCGAATTGGCCCGGCAATCCTTCCTTGACGTTGAAATCCACATCCACGAGATCGGCGCTGCCGGCCACAGGCTTGTTCTCGAATTCCACTTTCTCGACATAGGGCAGGCGCTGCAATCGTTCTTTCGACCGCTCGACGGCCGAGTTCGACAGCCATCCGCCTTCCAGCTGGCGCATCTCGCGACGCAGCGTCTCATCGTTGATCGCGGTGGTGTTGTTGAAATTGATATGACGGACATAGACGCGGTTGCCGGGCTCGATGAAAAACGTCAGCGCCACGGTCTTGTGTTCATTGTCCGGGGTGGGAACCGGATCGATCTTGGCGAATGCATAGCCGTCGGCGCCCAAGCGATAGCTCATCAATTGCTGGCTCGAGGTGACGAGCTTGCGCGAATAGGTATCGCCGGCGTGAATCAGCAGCAAACGGCGCAGCTGTTCCTCCGGCACGACCATGGTTCCCGCGATCTTGATCTCGCTCACCTTGAATACTTCACCTTCGGTGACATTCACGGTGATGTACATGTCGTCTTTTTCAGGCGCGATCGTGACCTGGGTCGATTCGATCTGGAAATTCGCGTAGCCCCTATCCATATAGTAGGAACGAATTTTTTCCAAGTCCCCGGTCAAGGACTCGCGCGAGTAGCGATCATCCTGCTTGTACCAGGACAGCCAGTTCGGAGTCTTCAGCTCCAGGCTGTCGAGGATCTCCTTTTCCTTGAATTTGGTGTTGCCGACGATGTTGATCTGTTCGATTTTCGCGCGCTTGCCTTCCTTGATGTCGACGATGACGTCGACCTTGTTGCCGGGCAAATCGGTAATCTTCGTGTCGACCCGCACCGCATACTTACCGCGGCTGAAATACTGGTCGGTTAGATATTGCTTGACCTCATCCAGCACCGAGCGGTCGAAAGTCTTGCCGGTTGCCAAGCCCACATTGCGCAGGCTCTTCTGCAAATCCTCGGTCTTGATGTCCTTGTTGCCCTTGATCTCGAACTTGGCGATTGACGGGCGCTCGACCACCACTACGAGGAGGGTGTTTCCATCGCGCCGCAGTTCGACGTCGCGGAAAAATCCGGTGGCATACAGCGCGCGCATCGCCTCGCCGATTCGCGCCTCGTCCAGATGATCGCCGATATTTACCGGCAGGTAGTTAAATACCGTGCCCTCGGAAATCCTTTGCAGGCCTTCGATACGAATGTCGCCCACGGTAAAGGTATCTTGAGCCGCCGGCGCCTGCGCAATTGAATAGACTGGTTGGCCGGCCAGCGCCGCCAACAAGGCTAGCCGAAATTCAAGCCGCACGCGGCAAAGACCGGGTGCAATTTGGGTGGGCTGCGCTGCGCAGGCAGCGCCGCTCGTGCGGCTGGAATTTGGGTTTGATCATGATTTCCCGTTTAATTCAAATGTCTTGAAATATCGTTATAGAAGGCCAGACTCATCAATACGACCAGCAAAGCAATGCCTATCTGTTGGCCGAATATCTGCATTCGCTCCGATATCGGGCTGCCTTTAATGGCTTCGACAGCCTGATACACCACTTGACCGCCATCGAGCAGCGGAACCGGCATCAGGTTGAGCACACCGAGGCTCACACTGATGATCGCCAGAAAGCTCATATACGCCGTGAGGCCGAGGTAGGCGCTAATACCGGCGAACTCGGCGATGCTCACGACCCCGCTGATATTCTTGGGGGACACTTGGCCGGTGAGCATGCGCCAGAGCATCTGCACGGTAAGGGCGGACATCTCCCAGGTTTTCGCCACCCCGGTCGCGAGCGCCGCGATCGGCCCGGAGCGATGAATTTCAATCATTCCCGGCGGCCACACCGGAGTCCCTTCTTTGAGTGAAATCCCCAACCTGCCTATCGCTCTGCCCTGATCCATCACGCGCGGAACCGGCGCCACAATACTCAATCGCTCGCCCTTGCGCTCGACTTCAATGGAAATATCGCGGTTCGGCGCGCCGCTTACCATGGAAACGAACTGGCTGGGATTGGCGAGCTGTTGGCCGTCGACGGCCAGCAACTTGTCGCCGGCTCGCAAGCCCGCGCGTGCGCCCGCGCTGTCGGCGGGCGCCGAATTAACAGTGGTCGTGGCGTTCGGTGTCGCCAGCTCGAAGCCCAACCCCGGCAGCAATTTACCGGGCTCCGTCAACGCCCGAGGATCCTCGGTCACCCGCAAAGTCAGCGAACGTTCCGAGCCGTCGCGGCGAACTTGCAGCGGGATGATTCCGTCGCCGCTAAACTGACGGATCAAGGCAATTTGCAAGGCTTCGGTATCCTCGACGTTGCGCTCACCGACGCGCACGATGCGATCGCCCCGCTGCAGCCCGGCCACCGCGGCGGGACTGTCCAGGCGCACTTGGCCGACAACCGGCTTGACGACCTCGGTTCCGACCATGCTCAAGATCGCGTACAGCAGCGAGGCAAACAATAGATTCATGGCGGGACCGGCGAGAAGGACGGCGATCCGGTGCGAGATAGGTCTGCGCGTGAAGGAGCGGTGCAATTCCGAGGCCGCCACATCGCCCTCGCGCTCGTCCAGCAACTTGACGTACCCGCCTAGCGGAATGGCGGCCAAGCAGTACTCGGTCCGATCGGCATCTTTGCCGACGCGCGTGAAGAGCGGCTTTCCGAAGCCGATGCTGAAGCGTAGCACTTTGAAGCCGAGCTTCTTCGCGACCCAATAATGCCCAAATTCATGAACTGCAACCAGGATGCTGATCGCAACCAAGAAGGCCGCAATGAAAACCAAATACTTCATGCAGGGACTCCAGCGCTGAGCTCTATAATGGTAACCGCCAGGCGTCGCGCCGCAGCGTCGGACTCCAACACATCGTCCAACTCCTTGACTGGGGACGCATCGAGCCGCTGCAGTACCTTGTCAATGACCGTTGAAATCCCTACAAAGTTCAAGCGGCGATCAAGAAAGGCCTGAACCGCGATTTCGTTGGCTGCATTCAGCACCGTCGGGGCAGTGCCGCCGGCGCGCGCGGCCGCTCGGGCCAGCGCTAGGCTGGGAAACTTCACATGGTCGGGTGGTTCGAATCCCAGCGGCCCCATCGCCAGTAGATCCAAAGATTGTACACCGGAAGCAAACCTCTCGGGCCAAGCCAAGGCCTGGGCAATCGGCGTGCGCATGTCGGGCGCGCCGAGCTGGGCCAACATCGAGCCGTCGGCATACTCGACCAGGGAATGCACCACGCTTTGCGGATGAACGACCACGTCCACTTGCGATTCGGCCAAACCAAACAACAGTGTGGCCTCGATAACCTCGAGTCCTTTATTCATCAGCGTGGCCGAGTCCACGGAGATCTTGCGGCCCATCTTCCACTTCGGATGTGCGCACGCCTCGTCGGGTGTGACGTGCGCCATTTGCGCGGCAGCGGTGGTGCGAAACGGCCCGCCGGAAGCGGTGAGAATCACGCGTGTGACGCCGCGAGCCGCATCCCCCGGCAGGTAGCCGCCGGGCATGCACTGAAAAATAGCGTTATGCTCGCTATCGATGGGAATAAGTTGCGCGCACGCGCGGCGCACCTCGTCCATGAGCAGGCGCCCGGTCATGACCAGAGCCTCTTTATTGGCCAGAAACACCCGCTTCCCGGCGCGTACCGCCGCCAAGGTCGACTGAAGCCCGGCGGCACCCACGATCGCCGCCATGACCATTTGCACACTGCCGCTGCTCGCTGCATCGGCGAGAGCACCCGCGCCGCTTTCGACCTTCGTTGAGGAACCGAGCTCGCGTAACGCCGCTCGCGCCTTCCTCGCCGCAGCCTCGTCCACCAGCACCACGACCTCGGGATTGAATTCCCGGGCCTGCGCGACGATGACCTCCCAGCTGCTGAAGGCACCCAAAACTGCCACCTTAAAGCGCTCAGGATGAAGCGCAATGACGGCCAGCGTGCTGCGTCCAATGCTCCCCGTCGAACCTAAGATGGCAATCCCGCTTTGCTTACTCATGCGAGCACCCCGGAGCCGTACAACCCGAGTGCGTACAAGGGCGCCGCCGCCGTTACGCTGTCGATGCGATCCAGCAGGCCGCCATGGCCCGGAAGCAGCGTGCCGCTGTCTTTCAGCGCCGCAGCTCGTTTGAACATGCTTTCCGTTAGATCGCCCACAATGGAAAAAATTCCCACGCCGAGTCCGAACACGCCGACGGCAAAGGGCGGCAGGCCGAAGATGACGGCGCCGGCCGTGGCTACCAATGCGACCATGACGAGCCCGCCTAAGGCCCCTTCCCACGTCTTACCGGGGCTCACGCGGGGTGCCAATTTGTGCCGGCCCAATGCACGGCCGGCCGAGTAAGCGCCGATATCGGCGGCACACACCATCAGGATCAGCCACAAGACGAGCAACGGGCCGCGCGCGAATCCGTCGGCAGATATCTGCAGCCGCGCCAATGCCACGAAGGCCGGAACCAGCGCTGCGAAGCCGCAGGCCAACGTCAACGTCGGCTGGTGACGCGCGGGCGCGAACGCTAGCCAAAAAAAGGCGATCAACCACCAGCCGCATGCCGCGCTGAGCAAAGCGATCAAGTGCCGGGGATCCTGCGCCCATCGCCAGCTGAAGATCAAAGCCATGGCGACCACGAGAGCGTAGGCGGCACGCGCAGCTGTGCCGCGCAAGGCACCGAATCCCGCCCACTCCCACGCGCCGATGGTGAACACCAGCCCAAAGGCCGCCACGGCCCAGGGCGGAGGCAGCAAGAATATGCCCAGCAGCAGCAATGCGCCCAAGACGGAGCCGGTAATGACCCGGGTCCTAAGCATCGAAACAGTTGAGTTTAAGTTTACGCATCGGCTTTCGCTGCGACCTGCGCCGAGGTTTTGCCGAAGCGGCGCTCGCGCTGCGCGAAATGATCAAAGGCCAATTGCAAATGCGACGCGGAGAATTCGGGCCATAACGCTTCTGAAAAATACAGCTCGGTATAGGCGAGATTCCAGAGCAGAAAATTGCTGATACGCTGCTCACCGCCCGTGCGGATCAGAAGGTCCGGATCCGGAACGCCCGCCAAGGCCAGGCGCTCGGCGATGGCGCTTTGCGAAATATCCGCGCTCCTCAGCGTGCCCGCCGCGACGTCCGCCGCCAGCGATTTGCAGGCCTGAGTGATATCCCAGCGGCCGCCGTAAGCGACGGCCACCATCAAATTGAGCCCCGCATTTCCGGCTGTCAGGGTTTCGGCCTCCAGAATCCGCAGCTTCAGCTCCGCGCCCAATGAGTCGCGGTCGCCGATGAAGCGCAGGCGCACGTGATTGCGATGCAGGTCGGCCACTTCGCGCACCAGGGCGTCGAAGAACAGGCCCATGAGCATGCCGACTTCATCGGGCGGCCTCTGCCAGTTCTCGCTGCTGAAGGCGAACAATGTCAAATAGCGCACACCGCGCCCAGCGCACTCCTCGACGATTTTGCGTACCACCTTGACGCTGGCGCGATGTCCGGCGACGCGCGGCATGCCGCGCGATCGGGCCCAGCGGCCGTTGCCGTCCATGATGATTGCTACATGCTGCGGCGAGTCGGCCATGGGCGTTTGAGGCAATGCGGGTCCAATCAGACCTGCATGAGCTCCTTTTCCTTGTCCGCCATCGCGTGATCGATATCGGCAACGTGCTTGTCGGTCAACTTCTGGATGTCCTCCTGGGCGCGCCGGTCGTCATCTTGCGCGATCAGTTTCTCCTTGAGCATTTCCTTCAATTCAGTGTTGATCTCGCGGCGCACGGCGCGCACGGCGACGCGCGCGTTCTCCGCTTCCGACTTGACCACCTTGATGATGTCGCGGCGCCGCTCTTCGGTAAGCGCCGGCATGTGAATGCGAATAATCTGGCCGGCGGTATTGGGCGTCAGGCCGAGATCGGATTTGTAGATCGCCTTCTCGATGATGGGCACCATGGCCTTTTCCCACGGGCTGACCGTCAAGGTGCGCGCATCTTCGGTGGCGATATTGGCCACTTGATTCAGCGGCATTTCCGAGCCGTAGTAATCCACTTTGATGTGCTCGATCAGACTGGTATGCGCACGCCCGGTCCGCAGTTTCTTCAACTGATCTTTAAATGCCGCGACGCATTTCTGCATGCGCGCGGTCGCGTCCTTCTTGACATCCTCCAGCATGTATCCCCCTAGAATTAAGGTCCGGCCGAGACGACGGTGCCGACGTCCTCGCCCTGTACGATACGCATCAAATCGCCCGCGTTGAATAGATTGAAGACTTGCAGCGGCAAATTGTTTTCGCGGCACATGACGATCGCCGTCGCATCCATCACGTTGAGGCGGTCGGTCAGCACCTTATCGAAGGTCAGGCGCGCATAGCGCTTGGCATTGGGATTCGTGACCGGGTCGGAGTCGTAGATGCCGTTGACTTTGGTCGCCTTCAAAAGAATATCGGCATTGATTTCGATGGCGCGCAAGCTGGCGGCGGTATCGGTGGTGAAAAACGGATTGCCGGTACCGGCGCCGAATATCACCACGCGGCCCTTCTCGAGATGCCGCACCGCCCTGCGCCGAATGTAGTCCTCGCAAACCTCGTTGATGCGCAGCGCCGACATGACGCGCGCATAGGTACCTAAGCCCTCGAGCGCATCCTGCAGCGCCAGGGCATTGATGACGGTGGCCAGCATGCCCATGTGATCGGCAGTCACGCGATCCATGCCGGCGCGCGCCAAGCCGGCGCCGCGAAAGATATTACCGCCTCCCAACACGACCGCGACCTGAACCCCTATCTGAGTCAGGTCGCGAATTTCGCCGGCAATGCGCTTGAGCATGACCGGATCGATGCCGTAATCCTCATTCCCCAGCAAAGCCTCGCCGGACAATTTGACCAAAATTCTTCGATAACGTGCCGTTCCGGGTGGGGTGGTCATAGTCGCTTTAATGTTTCTTGTCTTTATCCTGCGCCTTCACCTGTGCCATCACTTCGCCGACAAAATCGTCCTGTTTCTTCTCGATGCCCGCCCCTACTTCGTAGCGCGCGAACATCAGAACTTTGGCTCCGGCCTTTTTGACCAGCTTCTCGACGGTCGTATCCTCGTCCTTGACGAAAGGTTGCCCCAACAGGGTGATTTCCGCCAAGTATTTGCGCAAGCGGCCCTCTACCATCTTGGCGATGATGTCGGGCGGCTTCTTTTCGCCCCGGGTCTGTTCGGTGAGTATTTCACGCTCCTTATCGAGCTGGTCGGCCGGCACGTCGCCGGCGTCGATGTACGCCGGGTTCGCAGCCGCGACGTGCATGGCGATGTCGCGGGCGAGCGCATCATCGCCCCCCTGCAAGGCCACCACGCTGCCGATCCTCGTGCCGTGAATGTAAGTTCCGAGAGGTCCCGGCGAGCTGACGCGCACGAAACGCCGCACGGCAATGTTCTCGCCGATCTTGGCGATCAAGGCGCGGCGCCGCTCGTCCAAGGTCGAGCCGCCGTGCGAAGCTCCAAGCAGTTCCTCCTGGCTTGACGGCGCCGCTTTCAGAGCCGCCAGCGCAACATCCCGCGCGAAACCCTGGAATTCATCGCTGCGCGCCACAAAGTCGGTTTCGCAATTCACTTCGACCAGGGCCGCATCGTTGCCGGAGCGCTCGATGGCAACCGTGCCTTCCGCGGCAACTCGCGCGGCCTTCTTGTCCGCTTTCGCCAGGCCGGTCTTGCGCATCAGCTCCGCTGCGGCATCCAAGTCTCCCTTGGTTTCCACCAGCGCCTTCTTGCACTCCATCATTCCTGCGCCGGTGCGTTCGCGGAGTTGTTTAACTGCATCTGCCGTAATATTCATCGGAGCCCTTAAATCGCCGGTTGCGGCGATTCCTCTGCCAAGTTTCGCGAAATTGTTGACGGGCGCTTTAAAAGCGCCCGTCTTCTAAGACCTCAAGCGCCCCGTGTGGGCGTGCGGCGTCCCACGGGACGACGACGCGGAGCACTCGCCGGACGTGTTTCTGCCGGCGGGGTATCCGGGGCATCGACATCGTCGGTTTCGACTTCCACTTCATCGAGCGATGCGCCCACGGCGGCAACGCTGGGGACCACGGTCACCGGCACTTTGCGCCGAGGCGGCGGCTTTCTTTGGCCGCGCGGCGGCGGCGCAGGACGCCTGCCCCCTCCTGCGCTGCGCTTCTTCGGATTGCCCTCTTCGTCCAGTTCCACGAATTCATCTTCGCCGACCGGAACCTCGGGTAACGAGGCCTTCCCCTCCAACACGGAATCGGCGATGCCGCCGGCGTACAAGAGGATGGCGCGCATCGCATCATCATTGCCGGGAATGACATAGTCGATGCCGTCAGGGGAGCAATTGGTGTCGACCACGGCGACCACGGGGATGCCCAGCTTCTGCGCCTCGTGAATGGCGATTTGCTCATGCCCCACGTCGATGACGAACAGCGCGTCCGGCAAGGCGGTCATGTCGCGGATGCCGCCCAGGCTGCGCAGCAGCTTGTCCATCTCACGGCGCAGCATCTGCGCCTCCTTCTTGCCGCGCCGATCCAGCGCGCCGCTTTGGGCCATCTCATCGAGCTCATTGAGGCGCTTGATGGACTGGCGGATGGTCTTGAAATTGGTGAGCATGCCTCCCAGCCAGCGCTGGTTAACATAGGGCATGGCGGCACGGGTGGCTTCTTTTTGCACGGCGTCGCGTGCCGAGCGCTTGGTGCCGACGAATAGCACCTTGCCGCCCCCTGAAGCCACGCCCTTGATGAAGGCCGCCGCCGTTGCATACAAAGGCTGGGTCTTCTCGAGGTTGATGATGTGGATCTTGTTACGTTCGCCGAAAATGAACGGAGCCATTTTCGGGTTCCAGAAGCGGGTTTGGTGTCCAAAATGGACGCCCGCTTCCAGCATTTGTCGCATGGACACGCTGGTCATAGAATACTCCTGGTTGGGTTGAGCCTCCGCGTGTCCCAATCGGCAACCCGGTTCGGCCTTGAAATCCTAGGCCTCGGGCCAAGACTTAAAGGGTTTCGCCGGGCACCCAGTCGATTGTGACGACACGCGTGCGGGGTTGTTAAAAATAGCCGCGCTTTATACCATGAACCACCTGCGGAAACAAAGCCCGCCGCAACCTACAGGTTTGCCCGATTTCTTATGAATGTGACCATCAAAACCCTCGCGGAGCAGGACAAAATGCGCGCCGCGGGCCGCTTCGCGGCCAGCGTCCTGGACATGATCGAGCCGTTCGTACAGCCGGGCGTGAGCACCGAAGAGCTGGACAAGCGTTGCCATGACTATATCGTCGAGGAGCTGAAGTCCATCCCGGCGAACGTCAATTACCGGGGATTTCCGAAATCCATCTGCACGTCCATCAACCACGTGGTGTGCCACGGCATTCCCGGCGATAAACGCCTGAAGAGCGGCGACATCATCAATATCGACGTCACGGTGATTCGCGATGGGTTCCACGGCGACACCAGCCGCATGTACCTGGTCGGCAATCCCCCCATCTTGGCTCGCCGGCTCACGGCGGCGTGTTACGAGGCGATGTGGCGAGGCATTCGCCAAGTCAAACCCGGCGCCCGTCTAGGCGATATCGGCCACGCCATCCAGACCTTTGCCGAGAGCAACGGCTTTTCGGTGGTTCGGGAATACTGCGGTCACGGCATCGGCCGGGTCTATCATGAGGATCCGCAGGTGCTGCATTACGGCAAGCCTGGTACCGGCCTGGAGCTCAAAGCTGGGATGACCTTCACCATCGAGCCGATGATCAACGCCGGCCGGCGCGATGTACGTTTGCTGCCCGACGGCTGGACGGTCGTGACCAAGGATCAGTCGCTATCGGCGCAATGGGAACACACCATTCTGGTTACCGACGACGGCTTCGAGGTGATGACCTTAGGCGCGAGCGCAAGCTTACCCGCGGCCGCGGCGGCTTCTTGAACGCCCACGGCAAGTTTTTCGACCAAACCGTCGACTGGCCCTACTTAACGGCCGTCCCCGCCGCCCTCGAAGAGGGCGAGTTCTCGCCCATCGTTTTTCGCCAAGTGCTGGACCAGGGGACCGATCTTCTCAAGGATCGGTTCATGGCCGACGAACCGGTCGAGGACTTGGTGCGCGATCGCGCCCGCCTGGTCGATATCGCGCTGCGCGCGGCCTGGATCAACCATGCCGGCAAATTTACCGGCGACTTGGCGCTCATCGCCGTCGGCGGCTACGGCCGCGGCGAGCTGCATCCGAGTTCCGACATCGACATCATGGTCCTGTTGCCGAAAAGCGATTCGGCGGATTGGCAACCCGACATCGAACGATTCCTGACTTTTCTGTGGGATATCGGTCTGGAGGTGGGGCACAGCGTTCGTTCCATCGATGAGTGCCAGCGCGAAAGCCTGGCCGACATCAGCGTGGCGACCACCCTGTTTGAGGCGCGCCTGTTGTGCGGGCCCGAGCCGCTGTTTGCCGGCATGCGCCGTGCGCTGGCGCCCGACCGGCTCTGGTCCTCGCAGGACTTCTTCGAAGCGAAGTGCAAAGAACAAACGGAGCGGCATCATCGTTATTTCGATACCGCTTACAATTTGGAGCCGAACGTCAAATCCAGCCCGGGAGGGTTGCGCGATATCCAGACCATCGGCTGGGTGGCAAAGCGGCATTTCGGTACCGACACGCTCGATGAACTCGTGGCGCACGATTTTTTGACGCGCGAGGAATTGCGCAAGCTTCAAGCAGGGCAGTCCTTCCTGTGGAAAGTGCGCTTCGGATTGCATGTGCTTACCGGAAGGCGCGAAGACCGGCTGTTGTTCGATTACCAAATCAAGCTCGCCAAGCTGTTCGGTTACGAGGATGCCAGCTTTACCTTGGCCGTCGAACAGCTCATGCAGAAGTACTACCGCACGGTCATGGATGTCAGTCTGCTGAACGAGATGCTGTTGCAGCTATTTCGCGAGGCCATCCTGACGCAAAGCGCCCCGCCGCTGCCCATCAATGCCCGCTTCCAAATCCGCAATGACTACTTGGAAGTGACGCACAGGGAAGTCTTTGCACGTTACCCGTCGGCATTGTTGGAGTTATTCGTGCTGCTTCAGCAGCATCCGCAATTGCGCGGCGTGCGTGCAGAGACTATTCGCTTGATCGGCACGCATGTCTGGCTGATCGATGAGGAGTTTCGGCAGAATCCGCGCCATCACCGGCTTTTCATCGAGATTCTTTGCGCACCCGTCGGCGTCACGCACGAGCTGCGCCGCATGAATTTGTACGGCGTGCTCGGCCGCTACATCCCCTCCTTCGGGCGCGTAGTCGGCCGCATGCAGTACGATTTATTCCATGCATACACAGTGGACGCTCACACTTTGTTCGTGGTCAGCAATCTGCGCCGTTTCGCCATACCGAAATTCAACGATGAGTTTCCGGCTTTGAGCCAGATCATGCAGGCTCTGCCGCGGCAGGAAATCGCCTATCTGGCGGCACTGTTCCACGACATCGCGAAGGGGCGCGGCGGCGATCATTCGGAATTGGGCGCGGTGGACGCGGAGGCGTTCTGCCTGGAACAGGGGCTGGGCCGCTACGAAGCGCGCTTGGTCGCATGGCTGGTCAGGAATCATTTGATCTTGTCGATCACCTCGCAGAAGAAAGACATCAGCGACCCGGACATCATTCACGAGTTCGCGCGCCATGTGGGCGACCAGGTTCACCTGGATTACTTGTATGTGCTCACCGTCGCGGACGTGCGGGGTACCAATCCGAAATTGTGGAACTCCTGGAAAGCGCGGCTATTCGAAGAATTCTACGAACGCACCAAGCGGGCGCTGCGGCGCGGCCTGGAGACGCCGATCGACCAAGAGGAATTGATCCGGGAAACTCAAGATCAGGCCTTGTCGATCATGTCCGAGAACGTTACGCCAACGCAGGCCGCGGCGGTTTGGACGCAATGGACCGAGGCGTACTTTCTGCGCTACACGGCCGAGGAGATTGCCTGGCATACCTCCTTGCTTGCCACGCGGCCGGCCAACGATGACGCGCCGCTGGTTGCGATTCGACAGTTGACGGATCGCGGCGGCACCGCCGTCCTCACCTACACACCGAGGCGCTTGCGCAGTTTCGCGCGCACCACCGGCGTACTGGATCAGATGGGTCTCAATGTGGTCGATGCGCGCCTGATCACCAGCGCCAATGGATTTAGTCTGGAAACTTACGAGGTGCTCGAGGACAACGGCGCTGTCATTGCGGATATAGCGCGGGTCCGAGAGATCGAACGCGGCTTGTGGCGCGCCTTGCAGCAGGCGGAAGATTCGCCTCCCGCCGTGACGCGACGCGCGCCGCGCCAGGTGCGCATGTTTTGGACCCCCACCCAAGTGAACTTCAGCGTCGACAGCCGCAATGAACGCACGATTCTGGAGTTGATCGCGGCGGACCGGCCCGGCTTGCTATCCGAAGTGGGCAAGGTGTTCCGCGCAGAGCGCGTCGCCATCAACGGCGCCAAAATCATGACCGTGGGCGAGCGCGCCGAAGACGTGTTCTATATCACGGGCGCCGACGGCGGCCTGCTGCCGGAAGAGGTGTGCCGGCGCGTGCAGGATTCGCTGACGGCGGCGCTGGACCGACGCGACGTAAACCGATCTTGAGTTCTCATGAGGATCTGCGGGCAGTCATCGACGACGCTTATGAAGCGCGGGCGCAGCTATCGGTACGCAATGCCCCGAGCGCACTGCGTAGCGCGGTGGAAGCTGCTATTGGCTTGCTGAATGAGGGTCGAATGCGCGTCGCCGAGCCCGAGGGCAACCGATGGCGCGTCAATGAATGGCTCAAGAAGGCGGTATTGTTATCGTTTCGCATCACCGACAACGACGTGACGGCCGCGGGCGCGCTCAATTTCTACGACAAAGTCCCTCTCAAATTCACGGGCTGGGATGCTGCTCGTTTTGCACAGTCCGGCATACGCGTGGTGCCGCCCGCGACGGTGCGGCGCGGGGCTTTTATCGCCTCGAATGTCGTGCTGATGCCGAGTTACGTCAATGTCGGCGCGTATGTCGACAGCGGCACCATGGTGGACTCCTGGGCGACGGTGGGGTCATGCGCGCAAATCGGTAAAAACGTGCACTTGTCCGGCGGCGTCGGCATCGGCGGCGTGCTCGAGCCCTTGCAAGCGAGCCCCACCATCATCGAGGACAACTGCTTCATCGGCGCACGCTCCGAAATCGTCGAAGGCGTGGTGGTGGAATCCGGCGCCGTGATCTCCATGGGCGTCTTCATCGGCCAGAGCACCCGCATCTACGATCGCGAAGCCGATACAATTCTCTACGGCCGTGTCCCCGCGGGCGCGGTTGTCGTGCCGGGTTCGCTACCCGCCGCGAATGGCAAATACGCCCTCGCCTGCGCGGTAATCGTCAAGCGCGTCGATGCACAGACACGCGCCAAGACATCATTGAACGATTTGCTGCGCAATACCGATTAGGGTAGCCACTAATGCGAGGTTTCGGGCTGCTGCTCGCTTTTTTTGGCTGCCCGTTGCTGCTCCTGATCGCGAGGCGCTTGCGCCTTGATTCCCTTTCACCAGCTGTGCGCCTTGGCCTATGGCTCATCTGTTTCGGCGTCGTCGGCATTGCAGCTCAAACCTCCGACTCGTGGATGCGGCAACTAGGTATTAGCGCACCGACCCCTAAAACCGTGTTGGCGGCCGTTGCGGGCGTAGCAATCACGCTCGCAGCTTGGCCCCTGATAAAACTCGTCCAGCTGTTCGCAGGGGGTTTGCCGGTCGAGCAAACCACTCAATTTCAACGGCTTGTGCAGCTATCGATCGCCAGAAGGCTTTTCATTATCGCAACGGCTGGAGTAGTAGAAGAGACCCTGTACCGCGGTTACGGTATCGGCCTGGGCAAATATATTTTCGGAAGCGCTTGGACAGCCGCTCTTGTCTCACTCGTCATTTTTACCTGCGCGCATTTTCGATGGGGGCTAAGTCACCTTCTGTCCGTTTTCTGGGCCGGTTTCGTCCTGACTCTACTCTTTGTATTTAATCAAGACCTGATCGCCTGTATTCTTGCCCATATCGCGATTGATGTGATCGGCATATTGATCGCGCCTGCCATTATCGCAAGACGCAACGCGATGAAAGCGGGCTGATGAATAACTGTTGAACCTCAAATCGTCACCGATTCAAGTAGAGCTGAAATAATGTATAAATTGAGCACCGCGATGCTTTTGTGCGCCCTTTCATGCGCTGCCATGGGGCAACAGGCGGCCGTCGGCGATCACGCCGAAAAAACCTGGATCAAGCAAAGCAACGAATTCACCAATCTGCTGCTCAGCGTACAGTTCGAGCACTCGCCCGAGCAGGGCTCCGCGCAAGGGGTCGCGAAATACGATGAGCGCATCTCCGATCCTTCGCG
>JAXDQK010000085.1:0-3878 GCA_034667905.1 Gammaproteobacteria bacterium
TGTGCCGCGCCGTCACGGGATGTTGGGCGCCAAGCAAGCTAAAAAACGTGGATGGCCGGGACGAAGCCCGGCCATGACGAAAATCTCAAGGCGTGATCAGCAGTGACTGCTGCGAAGCAATTCCAGCCCGTCGCTGAAAAGCGGCGGGCCGCTTTGTGGCGAAGGCCGCGTCGATGGGGGCGCTTTGACGGGTACACGCTCGGGTTCCCCGCGCTGATCGCGGCGATGGTCGTTGGCCATGTCGGTTTTCTCCAAATGCTGCAGCACAACATTTTCGGGGCGCCGAAGTTCCGTGCACGCTTTTGTGTAGGACTCGTCAGGCCGGATGGCTTGCGACGTGCGCCAGCAACAACTCGCTGACGCGTTCCGGCACCTGGTCGGCCGCAAAATGGCCGACGCCGGGCAGCACTTCGAAGCGATAGGGGGCGGCGATGAAATCCACCGTGCCCCCGGCGGCGGTCCGCCCGACGGTGTCATCGGCATCGCCCCAGATGTAGAGCGTGGGCACGCGGATCGGGCCGAGCGGGCCGCGGATCGCGCCGCGCGCGCGATACCAGGCCAGCGCTGCTTCCATCGCATCCTTGTTGCCGAGCACGGCAAGATGTTTTGCGATGGCGGCTGCGGGCACGCCGTTTGCCGCCAGCCGCTCGCGCAGCCATTTTGCATCATTGGCCAGAACGACATCGGCGGCATCGGATTCGAGAAACGCCGTGTGATGCCGCGACCGCTGAGCCTGCTCGCCGTCGGTCATTTGCAGCGCGCGATTGAAGGCGTTGGGATGCGGCCGCGACAGCACAGTGAGCGACGCCACTCGATCCGGAAAGCGATCGGCCAGCGCCCAGGCAATGCTGCCGCCCCAGTCATGGCCGACCAGATGAAAGCCCGCCTCGGCATAGCCGGACGCGGCGACGATCGCCATCGCATCATCCATCAGCCGGTCGATGTGGTAGTTGGCGACGTCGCCCGTATCCGGCCGCGCGCCCGGCGAATAGCCGCGCTGGCCCGGCGCAATCGCGCGATAGCCGGCGGCGGCAAGGGCTGCGACCTGCGCGCGCCAGCAATGCATGGATTCAGCGAAGCCGTGGAGGAAGAGGACGAGGGGGACGCCGGGGTCGCCGGCGGTGAGGGCGTCGAAGGTGAGGGAGGGGGAGGTGGGGATTTTTTGGAGGGAGGGCATAGGAGTGATTTCCAATCAATCCCCGCTCGGACCGGCCGGTGAGACTCAAACCCATACCACGTTGCTATCAAGTGGCGACCTTTGCCAATTGTAGGCTCTGGCGCTCGGCAAAGCGTGGGGTCTGGCTACTGTAGTCGGAGTTAGGTAAAGCAGCCATCCGCCGTGTGGTGCGGCGGTCCCGACCGAGAGGGTTCCTTGAGCTGCATTCCCGTCCATGGGCGCATCAATTGCGTGCTTTGCCATCGCGGCTCTGTCACCTTCGATTTTGCGGAACGAACTGAGGGTGATTGGCGAATCACCGCCAATCCTCTCGCTTGGGGGAATCCCCGTGCCGAAATTCTGGTTCTGGGTTTCTCAAAGGGGCCGAATGCGTTAGGTGCTTTGGCTACGAAACCGCATGACTCCATCCCTTATGCAGGACAGCGGCATTGGGTGAAAAAGATACTTGGTCGAATCGGGGTCATTCCGAACGACGCCAACATTGACGCGCTGATTGCGGATCGGGCCGGGCGATTTGCGTGGGGGTCTCTCATACGCTGCACCGTGCAACGACAGGAGGACGGGGCTTGGAAAGGCAGCGGGGGAGGTATGCTCGACAAGTTCGTGGCAACGTCTTTCGGTCGCGAAGTCGCGGGTAACTGCGCCAGCCGATTCCTTGGAGATCTTCCTGTCGAAACCAGGCTCGTGATTCTTTTCGGCCTTGGAACCAAAAACAACTACGTCACGGAGGCCCGCAAGATTATTCAGCATGCCCGGCCGAGCAAGGCGTGGCGGACGATCAATGAAGTTGCCTACACTGACGGGCGAGTGGCCTTCGTTCATGTGGAGCACTTTGCCTCTCAGGGCCGCTTGATTCCAGACTGGTGCGGCGAACCTAATGCAAAGAAAGGCAACGCTATTTCAACCAGATCGCGGTTTGGCCAAGTGGCATACGAGGCGGCGCAAGCGGCTCTCCGTTAGAATGGAATTCCACTCTCGATTTGGTAGACGATGTTCACGATGTCTTTCACATCGTGGCTTGCGAGGGACAACACCTGGTCCGTACCATTGCCGACAAATTTTATGCCTCTGTCCAGAATAACGATGTTGCGATCGTCGGCCTTGTCGCCTTTGATCATCGATGAGCGGTAGATCACGGCATCGCAGTTAAAATGCTCGCGCAGATACTCGGCGACGATCTGCGTCGCGATATATTCTCGCTGCTTCTCGAATGGTCGCACCGGCTTGCTTATTTCATCCTGCATCTGTGTGATGAAATCGTACCGCGTGTGAGAAACAACTTCTTTCCAGTCCCCGCCAGGCCTAGTAAAGGCGGTGAAGTCAAAAACCTTCAGGTCCTTCCACAAGACAAACTCCCCGACAGCCGCCTGGTCACCTATGCCGGGACGGATTTCGGCGACAGCGGTCTCTACCGCAAATGCTGCATAGAATGCAGGAATGTACTCGACGTTCATCCGGCCGGCTCGCGCAAGGGCTTTCGGTGGGGCGCTCAATTCCGTTTCGGGACTCTTGCTAAGGCGTTCGTAGGTTAATGTCTCGTCGAGAAGCCTTGCCCGATATATTTTTTGTCCGGACTTGAGCGCGTACACGGGCTTGATGGCGCCTTGGTCGTATTCCTTCGGCTCGCCAAAAAGGTCGTCCAGAAGCTCCTTAATCTTGAAAAACCGTCTTTCGTATTGAACGGTGTGGCAGAAATCGTCCCATTGGTACGAGAAACGACGTTCGTACCAACGCTCTTCCTCTTCGGCCCGGAAACGTGCCTCCGCTTTATCGATAGGCTCATAGTTTGCATCAACATAAAACGGATTCGCGCCTTGCGCGATGTCGTGATTGCTAACATCCGGCAGGCTTTCCACGATTGCGGAGAGTACATTGCCGTCGCATTCCAAATCGTTCGCCAGAATCTCTTCGTAGGGCTCGCCGTAGGTGTCGTAGGAGGGGTTATCGGAGTGCTCCGTGGCATACGCAAACTCTTCGCCAGGTTGATAAGTCTTGCGAAAATATCGGTCGACCTCTTCGGCGAATCCTTCCACGGTGACGATCCTATGGGAGTTTCCGTGCGTCGAATCAAATTCGCATTCGCCCTTGTTCCCGTTCTGGAAGATCCAATCTGCAAAACGCGGATTGCCAATGCATTTCTCGCAAATCCCCGTTTCAGTATCTTCGAAAGGCTGGCTCATGCTGGTTGCTCGGTCTGATGGTCGGGTTTTCGCGACCGCTGGCGCTCGCCGATGCAAACCGCCTTCGGCCAACATTGGTGCGGGCGGTGGGACTCGAACCCACACGACGTTGCCATCGAGGGATTTTAAGTCCCTTGCGTCTACCAGTTCCGCCACGTCCGCTTATGCCACGAGATCAGATACTTAGCGCGTTTCCTTCGGGCCGCAAAATGGGCTAGCCTCAAGGGAATGCGCCCCCTTCCTTAAGCGAGTGCCGTGCCCAAGGCAAAGCCTCAATGCCGACACCTGCGGCTGCTTTAGGCAATCTCAACATTGTCCGTCTACGAAAGCCATATGACCGCTCGCACGCGCCATCATCCGATATTGCCGCCCGCGGCTTCCGCGCCGGCGCTGCGCGTGCTCGGCTTGATGCTCATTTTGGGCCTCGCCGGCTGCGCCAATATGGGCGACAGCATGACCACCGCATTCGCCGATCCCGCCAAATACGAACTCTACGAATGCAAGCAGCTGGAACCGGAACG
>JAXDQK010000086.1:0-2519 GCA_034667905.1 Gammaproteobacteria bacterium
AAATCAGATCGAGTCCCCGGCCTCCTTCGAGCCGAACCTTACGGCCGAGCAGGTCCAGTCCTTGGATGCTGAATATACCCTCGTGAATATGGTTCAGCCGGTTGTCGCGGTAGAACCGTTCCACCGGGTGCTCGCGCATATATCCAGCTCCACCCAGTACCTGAATGGCTAGTTTGTTGGCTTCAAGACAATGCTCGGATGGCCAGGACTTGGCAACCGGCGTCAGAACCTCGATCAAAAGCTGTAGATCATGCTTTTCCTGCGCACTTGTCACGAGCGCCTGTTGATCGACCAGCGACGCGCAGAATAAGCTGAGAGCGAGACCGCCCTCGACCGCCGCCTTTTGCGCGAGAAGCATGCGTCGAACATCTGCATGCTCGATGATCGAGATCTGCGGACTGGCAGGATCCTTTCGCCCGACGGGACGCCCCTGCAAGCGGTATCGCGAATAATTTAACGAATACAGATAGCCCGAAAGACCCGACATCACGGCGCCGTGACCGACGTTTATTCGCGCTTCGTTCATCATATGGAACATGCAAGCCAGGCCGTCGTGCGGATCGCCAACCAAATAGCCTACCGAGGGCCCACCTTCGCCGAAGTTCAGCATGCAGTTAGTGGTACCGCGCTGCCCCATTTTGTGATTGAGGCCAACTAGCGCGATATTGTTGCGCACGCCTCGCACGCCGTCGTCGTTGACTAAAAACTTGGGAACGATGAACAGCGAGATGCCCCGTATACCAGGAGGACCGCCTGGGATTCTGGCGAGCACCATGTGGATGATATTTTCGGAAAGTTCATGGTCACCGCCCGAAATCCACATCTTGCTCCCGCGAATTTGATATGTGCCATCACCCACAGGTTCCGCACTCGCTCGAATGTCGGCCAACGACGAACCTGCCTGCGACTCGGACAGGCACATCGTACCGAACCATCGCCCCTCCAGCATGGGACGCAAGAAACATGCCTTCTGCTGTTCACTTCCAAATTTGCTGAGTAAATGCGCGGCCGCGATGGTCAGCATCGAGTAGTTCGCGATCGAAAGGTTGGCGCACGAGAACATGCCGTTGATGGCCATGCTGACCACGAAGGGAAGCTGCAGCCCTCCCTCAGCCGCATCAAATGTTTGCGCGAAGAATCCCGCCTGCGCATACGCGCGCAGCGCGACACCGACCTCCGGTAGGACATCCACCGCACCTTCTACAAATTTCGGCTCGGTGGCATCCAATGTGGCCGCGCAAGGCCAGTACAGATCCTCAGCCAAGGATTGGGCAGTGTCCAGCATTTCCGACACGACGGCGCGATCGAGGTTACTGAACCGCCTCTGGGCAAGCAGGGCTCCGACATCCAGCATTTCATACAGCAGAAAATCGAGGTCTCTTCGATTTACGATGGCCACTATTCCTCACTCCAAATCTATCAGCCACCGAGCCATGAAGCACGGTAAGTGCAGTTACGATAGGGGTATGTCGGGAAATTGCAAGAAGTTTTTGAATATCTGTACTAATGATCGGCGGTACGGCGCTTGAAGCGCGAGTTCGCCATTGAGATTCGGCGCTGAGATCATTGCGCAGCCGGCCGGAGAGGCGCCGCGCGGAAATTCACCCCATGGCCGAATCCGGCGAGCGGCGGCGTCAAATACCTCAGGGCCCCGCTGCACGGAAGATTCTAGAGACCATGCGGCAGATCATGCGGCGCGTTTAAGACAAGCACCGCTCTTTCGGCTGGTGGGCAAGCCGTGTCAGAGCGGTTCGATATTCGCGCTCCAAACGGGCGACCGCATCCGCGACCCGTACGACCGCGTTCACCGCACCGATCCCTTGGCCGCAGCCCCAGATATCGCGCCACGCCTTCTTGCCCTCGGTCAGCGCCGCGAAGTCCATCTTCGAAGGATCTGAGGTCGCAAGTGCCGCAGGATCCAACCCGGCGGCCACGATGCTGGGCTTCAGATAATTGCCATGCACTCCAGTGAAGAGGTTTGAGTAGACGATGTCGCTCGCCGTGCACTGCGTGATCATTTGTTTGTAGCGAGCGTCGGCATTGGCCTCTTCGGTCGCGATGAAAGCCGAGCCGATATAGGCCAGATCAGCGCCGATTGCCTGCGCGGCTACGATCGCACTTCCCGTCGCGATCGCGCCCGAGAGCGCCAGCGGGCCGTCGAACCAGGCCCGGATTTCCGGGATGAGCGCGAAGGGCGAGAGCGTGCCGGCATGACCACCCGCACCGGCGGCGACGGCGATCAGGCCGTCGGCGCCCTTGGCAATCGCCTTGCGTGCGAACACATTGTCAATGACGTCATGAAACACGATGCCGCCGTAGCTGTGAATCGCCTCGTTGATATCGGACCTGGCACCCAATGACGTGATGATCATCGGGACCTTGTATTTGACGCAGAGCGCCAGATCCTCATCGAGCCGCTGGTTGGTTTTATGGACGATGAGGTTGACGGCAAACGGCGCGTCGCTGTCAGTCAACTCGCGCCGCAAATGGATGAGCCATTCCTCGAGCACGCCCGATGG
>JAXDQK010000087.1:0-21116 GCA_034667905.1 Gammaproteobacteria bacterium
CTGTTCGACGCGCAAACTCAACCGCATTGGTCGCTCATCTCGATGGCAAAGCAGATTGTCGCGACTCCATGGCTGATATAACAGTGCACCAACTTTGTCGCGCTGCGTCCTTCGAGCTAGTAGTATTCGCCATCGAATTTTCGGTGGCTGAACGAGGCAGGGCACATGGTCAATATTCGCATCAGGGCATGCGTGCTCGTGACACTGACTCTTGTGGCGGTCACAGGGTACGCTGCCGGGCGCTCCGATTTCTCCATGGCGCAAGTGCTCCATTATCCTTTTGCCACGGATCTCGCGGCATCGGAACGCGCCGACGTCATCGCCTGGGTGTGCAACCTCGACGGCGTGCGCAATGTCTGGGTAGCGCGAGCGCCTGCCTTTACTCCGCTCAAAATTACTCAATATACGGAAGATGACGGCCAGGAAATTACACAGCTGACTTTCTCCCCGGACGGCACCCGGCTGGTATATGTGCTGGGCGGGGACCACGATGCGAACTGGCCGGCAGAGGGGAATCTCGCGCCGGATCCCGGTTCATCCCCGGAACAACCGGTCACGGCAATTTGGTCCGTGCCGGTCGGCGGCGGTCCGCCAGTAAAAGTCGATGAAGGAGATGAACCGACTATTTCGTCGCGCGGACAGCTTGCGTACACCAAGGATGGCCGCGTTTGGGTTTCCTCGCTCGAAGGCTCAAAGCCTGAAAGGCTGTTCTTCGATCGCGGCAAGAACAGCGAGCTAGCCTGGTCGCCCGATGGGACGCGGCTCGCCTTCGTGTCCGGCCGAAAGGATCACTCCTTTATAGGCATCTTCATGTCGAAGAATGCGCCGCTGATTTACCTTGCGCCCTCGACCAATAAAGACGCGGCTCCGGTTTGGTCGCCCGACGGAACGCGAATTGCTTTCGCACGCCGCCCGGGCGACGGTGGTGCGCCGCGGCCGGTGCTGACGCGCACGCCACGTCCCTGGTCGATCTGGACTGCATCGGCGGCCGACGGGTCAGGCCGGGCTGTGTGGAAAAGCCCCAACACTCTTGCGGGTTCCTTCCCGGACGTCGCGGGCGAGGCAAACCTGCACTGGGCTGCCGGCGATCGCATCGTGTTCATGGCGTATCTGGATGATTGGCCGCATCTGTATTCCGTTTCCGCCACCGGCGGCACACCGGTCTTGCTGACGCCGGGTAATTACATGGTCGAGCACGTTGCGGAAAGCCGTGACCGCCGGTTCATGATTTACGATGCGAATACCGGTGCGACGGCAGGCGATGAAGATCGCAGGCATCTGTTCCGTGTGCCGGTCGATCACGCCGGATCGGTCGCCCTTACCTCGGGAGATAGCTTGGAATGGACACCTGTCAGCGCTTCCGAGACCCAAGTTGCCTTCGTCGCCGCCGGTCCGCAGCATCCGCCGACAGTCGGTATCGTGGGACTGGACGGAAAGCATCGCAATGCATTGGATGCCGCCGTCAACCCAGAATTTCCGAGCGCCAAACTCGTCGCGCCCAAGCCGGTCACGTTCAAGGCAGGCGATGGAACGCTGGTGCACGGGCAGCTGTTTGACACGGGCGGAGCGAAATCCGCCGCTCGAAAAGCCGGAGTGATATTCGTGCATGGCGGGCCGCCGCGGCAGATGCTTCTTGGGTGGCACTACATGGATTACTACAGCAATGGTTATGCGGTGAATCAATATCTCGCCGCGCACGGCTTCGTGGTGCTCTCAGTGAACTACAGACTCGGCATCGGTTACGGCCGCGAGTTCCACCATCCCGAGCACGCAGGCTTTGCAGGCGCGGCTGAATATCAAGACGTTGTGGCCGGCGCGCATTTTCTACAGTCGTTGCCTAGCGTCGACGGGAAGCGCATCGGTATTTGGGGCGGCTCTTACGGCGGATACCTGACCGCGCTGGCGCTCGCGCGCAATTCAGACCTCTTCAAGTCCGGCGTCGATTTGCACGGCGTGCACGATTGGTCGCTATTGATGGACGAGTGGACGGGCCAGCAAGGCTCTCGCTTTGAGAAAGGCGATCGCGAAAAAGCCATGGAGGTCGCTTGGAATTCATCGCCGGATGCACAAATTGAGACCTGGAAATCGCCCGTCCTCTTGATTCAAGGGGACGACGACCGAAACGTGCCGTTTCAGCAGACCGTCGATCTAGCGCGCCGGCTGGAGGAACGCAATCTTCCCTTCGAGGAACTTGTGATACCGAACGAAATTCACGGCTTCCTGCGTCATGCAACGTGGCTGCGCGCCGATGAAGCGACGGCGAATTTCTTGTCGCGCACGCTCGGCGTCCAAGGCGAATGAATTGATTGGTTACTGGGACGCGTGTTGCCGAGGTCGCTTGCGCCGTTCCTCGGACGGGTAAGAGCGCTGACCCGCATTGGCCGTCTCATCGGTATTGGCTATGTACTGCGGGCTAAAACCTCGAAGCTGCACAATGCTGGGAAGCAAGCTCGCATTTTCCCGCTCGGGCGAGCGCGTGTCGGGCGAGTGCGCCCCTGACAATTGCGCCGCGTGCAGCTCGACGAACGCCGATGCCCTGCGCCGTTCAGCGGCACCGTGCGCGCGCCAACCGATTAATTCCGCTCTGACGTACGCAGCCGACAACGCGATTCCGGCGACGACGACGACCATCAGCACCATATCGAGGTTCATTGTCCACCCTTCAATATTCTGAAAGCACCCAAAGCCCACCCTGCGGGTGCGGCGAACAATTGCAAGGTGCTGATTGTAATATTGACTGATATTTTAACGTCCGGTTCCGTTTTAGTAAATCACCGGGAGTTCGCGCGAATATGGGGCACTTGGTAGTGCTGCGCTTTTGGCATTTGGCTTGACCTACCCGCGGAGGCTGCCGATTTGGCGCTGCAGCACGCCCTGATATATCGCGCGGCCCATTCGGCCCGATCGCGGCCTGCCCGTCAGCGGTTTAAAGGCTCAGTCTTCATTGCGCAACTTGGCGATACGCTCCGCGGTCAGGTCCGATGCCTTGACGCCATATCGAGCGGTGACGTAGTTGGCCACTGCAGCAATCTCGACATCGGAGTAGGTGCTGCCGAAGTCCGGCATGTTATCCGGGTCGATCAACAGATGGCGCTCGCCACCGTGGATGATGACTTGCGCCACGTTATTGCCGCTCGGATCATTGACCGAACGCGTGCCTAGGAGCGTCGCGAACGGCATAACCGGGCTCGCCCCGGTCCAACCATGACAACCGGCGCAAGCGCCTTCGTACACTTCTTTCCCATGGGTATTCGAGTCGCTCGCGTCAAGCTGCGCGGTCGCCGGAGGAGTGGAGCGCGGCTCCGCAAGGTCCGATGCGACACTCGGCACGGTACGCAAGTAAGCCACCATCGCCGTGATGTCGCTGGGTTTCAAATGGCTCAAGCTCTCGTCGACCGCTTCGCCCATGGGCCCGGAGGCCGTTCCGCGCCCGTCGGCGTGTCCTATCGACAGATAGGACGCCAAGTCGGCATCGCTCCAGGCGCCGACACCGCCGCTGTGATCAGGCGTGATGTTGTAGGCGCGCCAGCCGCTTTGAATGGCTCCGCCAAACTTCTCGCGGTTGTTCAATGCAAAGAAAAGATTGCGCGGCGTGTGGCATTCACCGCAGTGGCCCATGGCCTCGACGAGGTACGCGCCTCGATTCCACTCAGCGGTACGATCGACATGCGGTTCAAAGCGCTTGTCGGGGTTGAATAGGGCCGACCAGATGCTCATGAGGCCACGCTGATTGAATGGAAACGAGAGCGTATTCTTGGGCGCCGGGGCATGCAGCGGCTTGAGCGAGAACAGATAGGCCTTGATCGCGAGCGCATCGGCGTCCGACATGTAGGTGTAACTGGCATACGGCATGGCCGGATAGAGCTTGGTGTTGTTGCGGCCTACACCCTTGTGTACCGCATCCAGGAAATTCGCATCGCTGTAGTTGCCGATCCCGGTTTCCGGATCCGGCGTGATGTTGGTGGAGTACAGCGTTCCGAACGGCAATACAAAGGCACGGCCGCCTGCAAAAGGCGCACCGTCCTTGGCGGTATGGCAGACCACGCAATCCGCGGCGCGCGTCAGGTACTCTCCGCGCTCGACCAGGCTCGCCGACTTCAGTTCCGCGGCGGCGCCCGTCGGGTCCTGCTCATGATACGCGGCGAGCGCAACGGTCTTGCTGCCCGCGAACTCCAAGGGATGCGGACCGAACACGATGTATGCGCTAAACAGAACGGCGATGACGATGATCGCCGCCAGTGTCCACAATACGGGATGGGTTTTCATGCGACACCTAATTTGGGGAAGGGAAGCACATGGATACGTTTACCGGTTGCAGCGAACACCGCGTTCGCGACGGCCGGCCCAATGGGCGCAACGCCGGGCTCGCCTACCCCCGTCGGCGCCTCGGTCGAAGGCACAATGTACACCTCGACCTTGGGCATTTCATTCATTCGCAGCACGCGGTAATTGTTGAAGTTATCCTGTTCGACGCGGCCGTCCTTGAGCGTAACGGCGCCATACAGTACCGCCCCGAGCCCGAAGCCGATTCCGCCTTCCATCTGCGCGGTGATGATGTCGGGATTGATGGGCGTTCCGCAGTCCACCGCACACACCACGCGATCCACTTTGACGTTGCCGGATTTGTCGACGCTTACTTCGGCGACTTGTGCCACAAAGCTCTTGAACGCTTCCGCGACCGCGATCCCGCGCCCCTTGCCCGGAGGCATCGGACCGCTGTTCCAGCCTGCCTTGTCGGCGGCCAATTCCAGGACGGCTTTCATGCGCGGTTGGTGCTCGAGCAGCGAACGTCTGAATGTAAATCCATCCACACCCGCGGCGTGCGCTGCTTCATCGATGAAGGCTTCCACGGCAAAGACGGTATGCGAGCTGCCCACCACGCGCCACCATAAGATGGGCACACCGGTCTTGGTGGTCGACAAGTCCACGGCGATGTTGGGTATGGCATAGGCGATCGTGGCAGCGCCCTCCACCGAAGTGGGATCGATGCCGTCCTTGATGCCAGCGGCAAATGGCCCGCCTGCCATGATCGATTGACCCACGATCACATGGTGCCACCCGGTCAGCTGGTTCTGTGCATTGAGGCCGGCTTCGAGCTTGTGAAAGTACATGGGGCGGTAGAGGCCGCCATGGATGTCGTCTTCGCGCGTCCACTGCAATTTGATCGGCGTACCGTCGGCACCGTACGCCTTGGCGATCGAGACGGCTTCAACGATGTAGTCCGAGATCGTGTTTGCGCGCCGGCCAAAGCTGCCGCCGGCATACAACGTATGAATGCTGACCTGCTTCGGATCCAAGCCGGCGGCCTGTGCGGCATTGGCCTGATCGATGGTTTGGAATTGATCTCCCGCCCAGATTTCGCAACTCTTCGCATCGAGTTTGACGACGGCATCGAGCGGCTCCATGGGCGCGTGCGCCAGGTAGGGAAATTCGTAGCTCGCGGTTACGGTGCGGGCCGCTTCACCGATCGCCTTCTTGGCATCCCCATCTTTGCGCGCGGACGAGGCGGGTTGATCCGCCAGTCGCCGATATTCATCCATTATCACCGCGGAACTGCGCTTTTCGGCGTGGCGTTCGTCCCACTCTACTTGCAGCGCATCGCGCCCCAGTTTGGCGGCCCAAAAGCTTTTCGCGACCACCGCAACGCCGCGTGGCACTTGGACTACTTTGAGCACGCCGGGAACGGCGCTGGCCGCGTCCGCATTGAAGGATTTTACGGTCGCACCGAATAGCGGCGGCCGCTTGAGCAGCGCCACCAGCATTCCGGGTAGCACCACATCCAACGTGAACTGCGCCGTCCCATTGGTCTTTGCCGGCACATCCACCCGCGCGGGCCGCCCGCCGATGAGCGTGAAATTCTTGGGATCCTTCAGCGTGACGGTGTCGGGCACCGGCAAGCTGACGGCGGTCTTCACCAACGAACCGTAGGTCGCCTGGCGTTTGCTCGCGGTGTGAGAGACGACTCCCTTCTGCACGGTTAGCTCGCCTACCGGAACATGCCACTCTTTGGAAGCCGCCGCGACCAAGATCGCGCGGGCCTTGGCGCCCGCGTCGCGAAGCTGCGCATACGAGTTGGCCATGGCCGAGCTGCCGCCCGTGCCTTGAACGGGGCCGAAAGCAAGGTTGTTGTAAAGCTTGGCATCGGCCGGAGCGCTTTCCACGGTGACCTTGGACCAGTCGGCGTCGAGTTCCTCCGCAAGAATGGTCGCAAGTCCAGTGTACGAGCCTTGCCCCATTTCCAGATGCTTGGCGATCACTGTGATGCTGTCGTCGGAGCCGATTCGTACGAAGGCATTCGGCGCGAAGGGAGCGCGCGCTGCGCCGGGCGCCGGGGCGCCGAGCGCGCGTCGCGTCGAGGCGGTCCATTCAAATCCAATGGTCAATGCCAGCACGGATGCGCCGGTGGCGCTCTTGAGAAAATCGCGGCGCGTTGGCAGGAGAGGATGGGCTGTCGGGCTTTTCATGCTATTTCATACCTTAATGGATTGCGCGGCGGAATGAATCGCGGCGCGGATGCGCGGGTAAGTGGCGCATCGGCAAATGTTGCCGCTCATGGCCGCATCGATGTCCGCGTCGGTCGGCGCGGCATTTTTTTCAAGCAGCGCAGTGGCAGACATGACCTGGCCGGATTGACAGTACCCGCATTGCGGCACTTGCAGCGCGACCCACGCTGACTGCACGGCCTTCGCTTGCTTGCTTTGCAAGCCTTCGATCGTCGTGACCTGTCGGCCGGCTGCAGCCGACAAAGGCATCGCGCAGGAACGAATCGCTTGACCGTCCAGATGAATCGTGCAGGCACCGCACAAGGCCATGCCGCAACCGAACTTGGTGCCGTGCAGTCCGGCCACTTCACGCAACGCCCAGAGCAAGGGCATGGTGGGATCGGCATCCAAAGTCGCGGATTGGCCGTTGAGGATGAATGTTGTGGGCATGATGACTCCAGAGTGAAGTCTCGATTGTAACGCTATTGATGCGGTTTGAAATCAACGGCCGCAGTGTTGCCCCCGCAGATCAATACCCCGATGCGCTCGTGCTCCGCAGGCACATACTGCCGGGAGGTCAGCGCCGCGAGCGCGGCAGCGCCGCCGGGTTCGGCGACGATTCGCAACGTTGTCCAAAGCTGTCGTTGCGCGTCCGCGATGGCATCATCGGAAACCAGCACGGTTCTGCCGATATATCGCTGAATGACGGGAAACACCAGTGCTCCGATGCGGCGCGGCGCCAGCGATTCGGCAGCAATGCCGCCCGTCTCGGCGTCCACGGGCCGGCCGGCCGCAAGGGCACGAGTAAGCGTCGGTGCCTGTGCGGGTTCGACAGCTATAATTTTGATGCGTTCTTCATACCACGCGGCAAGTCCTGCGATCAGCCCGCCGCCGCCCACCGCAACCATGAGCGTGGTCAACTCTGAGTCTTGCTCCTCGAGCTCCAGTCCGACAGTTCCCTGGCCGAGCATGGTTTCGCGCTGATCGAAGGCATGAATAGGCATGGCACCCGACTCGGCAACCCACGCTTCGCTCGCGGACAGTGCATCGGCATAGCGCTCGCCGGTGATCACCAATTGCGCACCGTAATCGGTGATCTGTTTAATTTTGGCCGTCGAGGCGATGCGGGGTACGAATATCTTTGCAGGCACATTGAGCTTCATTGCCGCGAACGCGACTGCAGCACCGTGGTTTCCTCCCGATGCAGCGACGACCCCGGCGCTCGGTATCTTTCTGGTCAGCAAATTGGTGAAGGCGCCGCGAGGCTTGAAGGAACCGGCATGCTGGAGCAATTCCAGTTTCAAGGTGAGCCGCGCCGTCATGACGCCGAAGTCCGAGCCATCCACTTCGATCACGGGTGTGCGCCGAACATGCGGCGCGATGGTCGCATAGGTGGAACGGATATCTGCGGCCGAGATCAGAGGTGCGGTCATGGAATTCCAGTCGATTGACCAGTTATTCTGCCAGGCCAGGCTCGTGCAGTCGAAGCAAACGTTCGATTACCGAGCTTGTAGGAAATTGATGCAGCGACGTTCCGGGAAAAGGCCCGATCGCGTACCATGGATCCCATGGGTAGGCTCACCATGGGTGGATTGCTTGGACGTTTCCTAGCGTCGCTGGCTTTGGTGTTGCTGACCTACAATCCCACCGGTTTTTCATTCTTCAGTTGGGTCGCGGCGATCTTTCCGCATGTTGAACCCCTCCAGACCGTTGTCGGGCTCGTTTTGCTCGCCGCATGGATATTCTTCGTGCACGCGACGTGGCGCTCACTCGGTACGCTGGGGGTTTCCCTGGGTCTGGCGTTCTTCGCCGCCGTGATCTGGCTCATCAGCACCTGGGGATGGCTCCATACGTCCAGCCATAGCGCGATGATATGGATCGGGCTGATCTTCATCGCATGTTTGCTGACGGTGGGACTCAGTTGGGGGTTGATCCGGGTGAGGGTCTCCGGTCAGCCCGTCGTGGAAGAAGTGCAGCGCTGAAGTCGGCCGCCCATCGATTTCGTTCCTTCACTCGAACACGATTCGCGGAAAATAAAACGACACGGTCCAATTGGGCACATCGACAATCTCGCTGATACGAAGATCGCCGCAGACGCTGCACAAGAGATAGGCGTCCGTCGCGGGCATGGCGTGCTGGTGCATGAGCAAGTCGATCATGGAACGGACGGCGTCGCGCGCCGCTTGCATGAGGTCTGGGCCGATGCCGGTTGCGACTTCGTAGCCTTTGACATCCAGATGCCTGCTGACCGGGCCGGGAGTTCTGAAGCGCGGAAAGCTCAAAGGCGCTCGCTTCATCAGATCGAAGTGCAGCGCCACCTTCATCGGGCTCTCGATGGCCGTGCCGCACACTTCGCCGTCGCCTTGCGCGGCGTGCGTGTCGCCCACCGAGAACAGGGCACCGGCCACCTCCACGGGGAGGAACAATTCAGTTCCGAGCGCGATATCCCGCACGTCCATGTTGCCGCCTACCCGGCGGGGCGGCACGATGCTGTGCAACCCGGGTTCGGCGAGCGCCACGCCGATGGTGCCGGTAAAGGGTTTCAAGGGTACTCTGGCCCACGTGCCAAATGCGGCCGGGCTCAAACAGTGGGGTTCGTAGCGCCACAAATGCAGCGCCGGGTCCTTGAAATCCTCCGCGAGCAAGCCAAACCCGGGGATGTTTGCGGTCCAACCCCAGCCGGAGGGCGCGAACGACAGCAGGGTGACCTTTAAGATGTCTCCCGGCTCGGCGCCGTCGATGTACACGGGGCCGGTCACGGGATTGATTTTGCCGAAATCAAGGCGGCCTAAATCGGCGAGCGTTGAGTTTTCCCGCAGCTGGCCCCCGGAAGCATCCGCGACGTCGAATTCCAACGATTCGCCGGGCGTGATGTGCGCCACGGCGGCAATACTGTTATCCCAGCCATGATGCTGACGATGAATGGTATGTCGATGTGCAACTGGGATCGTCATCGGCGGCCGGACCTGTTTTTCGTATTGTACGAAATCCCACCCTCGATGCGCGAATCAATTCATCACCCGCGATGTCTCGATTCTTGCGATAGACTGCCGTCAAAAGGAGCCAGCGCTTGTCGATCGAAGAATTTGGCTACAAGGATCAACTGCACCGCGCGCTCACGACCAAAGATCTGGTCATCTACGGATTGATTTTCATGGTGCCGATCGCGCCCTACTCGGTGTTCGGTTTCGTCTACAACGACGCGAAGGGTATGGTGCCGCTGGCGTACTTGGTCGGCCTCACCGGCATGTTCTTCACCGCCTTAAGCTATGCGGCCATGTCTCGTGCATTCCCGCTCGCGGGTTCCGTGTACACCTACGCGCAGCGCGGCCTGCATGAAATTGCCGGCTTCTTTTCCGGCTGGCTCATTCTTCTTGACTACATCTTCGTGCCGTCGCTGCTCTATCTCCTCAGTGCGGTCGCACTGCGACCGGTCTTGCCCGCAGTTCCGGCGTGGATTTGGTTGGCAGGTTTCGTCTCTTTCAATGCGGCGGCGAACCTTATCGGCATCCAATTCACGGCGCGCGTCAACCGCTATATGCTGGTCATGGAATTGTTGGTACTCGGGTTGTTTGTGCTGATGGGATTGCTCGCTCTGTACGGCGGCGAGGGCGCCGGCGGGCTGACGTTGAAACCGATTTACAATCCGCAAGTGTTTTCATTCGCCACGGTCGCAGGAGCGACGTCTATCGCCGTGCTGTCTTTTCTCGGGTTCGATGGAATCTCGACGCTCTCAGAAGAAAATCGAGCCGGCGCCGGCGCGGTCGGCCGCGCCACTGTGCTGTCTCTGCTGCTCGTCGGCGTGCTGTTCATGCTGCAAACGTGGATCGCTACGGACTTGAGCGTGGGAATGCACTTTTCCTCTCCGGAAACGGCATTCTTCGAAATCACGAAGCGCGCCGGAGGCGCCTGGCTGCGGCTTGTGACCATCATCGCCGTTGTCATCGCCACGGCGATCGCGAATGCCATGGCCGCTCAGGCTGCCGTCTCGCGCATCCTCTTTGCCATGGCCCGCGACGGCAAGCTGCCCGCGATACTGGCCAAAGTGCATCCCCGCTATAAGACGCCGTACGTGAGTACGCTCGTGGTTGCAGGCGTCTCGCTGTTGATCGGAGTGTTGTTTGCAGATCGCATCGATGATCTCGCCCGAGTCGTCAACTTCGGTGCGCTCGTGAGTTTCGTGCTCCTGCATCTCTCCGTCATCAATCACTATTTGATTCGCCGGCGCAGCGCCGATTGGCTGCGGCACCTGATTTTTCCGCTCATCGGTTCAGGCGTAATAGTGTATGTGTTGTACGAGATGGACCGTGCCGCGAAACTCATGGGGTTAGCCTGGATTTCGATAGGAGTGCTTTACTACCTTGTGCTGACACTGTGGATAAAGAAACCGGTCGCGCTGAAGATTTGAATGCAGCCGGCCACGTACAAGCGCCCGACCATTTGGCAATTGGCCGCGCCCTCGATCATGGCAAATCTGATGTTTTCGATGGTGGCCATGGTGCAGACGAAATTCGTGGGTGGAATGGGGGCGCCGGCGGTGGCTGCGGTGGGCGCGAGTCAGCGCGTCTTCTTTGCGCTGCAGGCACTGCTGATGGCTATCGGTGTCGGCACCACCGCGCTGGTGGCGCGCTCCTGGGGCGCGGGCCGGCCGGAGGAGGCCAGCCGCATTACCTCATCCTCGATCATGCTGGGTGCGTTGGTCGGCCTTTTCGTCATGATCTTCGGCATGACGTTCTCGCGGCGAATTGCCGAAGTTTTTGGTCTGGACGAATACACCACGCAGCTGGCATCGCGCAACATCTTCTGGCTCTCGGCGTTCATGATCGGGTTCGCGATCGACATTATTTTATCGAGCGCGCTGCGCGCCGCCGGCAACGCCTGGACCCCGTTGCTCTTCGGCATGGCCGTCAACTTGGTCAACTTGCCGCTGCTTTACGCATTCATTCTGGGTAAATTCGGCGCGCCACGCATGGGGGCGGCGGGCGCACCGTTTGCATCCGGCTTGTCCTTCGTGATCTGCGGCGCCGTATTGGTGACTTTGTGGATGCGCCAGAAATTGACCATCAAGTTTTATCCCAACGACATTTTTCAAATCGCGCGCTACCGGCGTTTGTTGCACATCGGATATCCCGTCGCGCTCGAGCAGCTGGTGCTGCAGTTCGGCTTCTTTCTGTTTATGTCGCTCATCGGCCGCTACTACGGCACGGAGGCCTTTGCCGCCTACAACGTCGGTGTCAACATGTTGAACGCGGCCATGGTGGTCGGAAGCGGCTTCTCCATTGCCGGCGCGACGCTGGTGGGTCAGCATTTGGGAGCGGGCGACACGGAAGGCGCTGCCCGCAGCGGATGGCACGCCTGCACCATGGCGGTGGCCGCGATGTCCGTGATAGGCCTGCTCACGGTACTCAACGCGCCGGCACTGGCGCGCTTCTTTCTCGGCTCGGATGAAATTGCTGTGCTTCGCACCACGGAATTCACGTACATCATGGGGGCCATGCTGCCGCTGCTGGGCGTGGACATGGCAATCGGCGGCTCGCTGCGCGGCGCAGGCGATACGCGTTTCCCGCTCATGACTTCCTTTCTCGGCCTGATCGGCATGCGCTGCGCACTGGCGGCAACATTCGCTTTCTTTCATTTACCCGTGATTTGGGTATACGGCTCCATCATCGGTGATTACATGCTCAAAGGAACGCTGCTCATCTGGCGATTCAAATCGGGCCACTGGAAACATGCATTGGCAAAGCGCCTCGTTACGGCCTAAAGGACAACTATGCGAAGTAAAGAAGTACACCTGATTGAACGCCCGCAAGGGTTGCCGACACCTGGGCAGTTTCGGATTGTCGAGACCGAAGTCGCGGATCCCGTCGAAGGGGAGATCTTGGTGCAGAACATCTATATGTCGGTCGATCCGGCGATGCGCCCCAGGCTTGCAGGACCGACTGCCCTTGATGAGGCGATGATGGGCGGCGCCATCGGACGCGTGCTCAAATCCCGCAACCCACTGTTCAAAGAAGGCGATGTGGTGGAATCGATGAACGGCTTCCGGGAATACTTCCTCTCGGATGGCAAGGGTCTATCCAAACTCGAGACGCAGGGCATGCCGTTGGTCGCGTACATGAGCGTTCTGGGATTGACGGGTCTCACCGCCTACGGCGGGCTTTTAGTCATCGGGGCCCTCAAGGAAGGAGAGAATGTATTCGTTTCGGCAGCTGCCGGCGCCGTGGGCAGCGTCGCAGCGCAGATCGCCAAAATTAAAGGTTGTTACGTGATCGGCAGCGCCGGTTCAGACGAGAAATGCCGCTGGCTCAAGGACGATTTGGGACTCGATGCCGTCATCAATTATAAGAAAGGCGAATTGCGCACCTCCCTCAAAGCCGCGGCGCCGAAGGGCATCGATGTGTACTTCGAGAACGTCGGCGGCGAGCATCTCAACGCCGCGCTGCCGCGCATGAATGCGTTAGGTCGCATTGCCGTGTGTGGAATGATCTCGGCCTACAACAATTTTGGCGCGGTCTCCGAGCCTGTGACCACGCTTGCCAATATGATTTACAACCGCGTGACGATGAGAGGTTTCGTTTTCTACGAGTTCGAATCCAAGCGCGGCCAATTCCTCGCGGACATGAAAGGGTGGATCAAGGCAGGGCGCATGAAGTATCGCACCACGATTTTGCAGAGCATCGAGCAAGCACCCGCCGCCTTGATCGGCCTGTTTACTGGGGCCAATACCGGCAAAATGGTGGTGCAGTTGGCGAAAGACTAGTGCGGCGCCGGCTTGTAATTGACGAACACCGATTTTGGAATCAGGCAGTGCACGCCTTTGCGGATATCGACCACCTGCGACACGCGGCAATCGCCGACGATGGAGGTCAAAGCGTAGGCCTCCTCGCGGCTCATCGGTACGAGGGTTTGTGTCGATAGCCAACTGACGGTCTGGTCCACCGCAATTTTCATCGCCATGTTCAAATCCTCATCGAAGCCCATGAACACCCAATTGGTCTTGTTCTCGGCCCAGGGCCATTCGGTTTTCATACCCTTGCGAACGATGGGCTTGATTTCGATTTCCTTATAAGAGCATTCCAGCGCAGTGAGATTGACCTCGCCGTTGCCTTGGCGGCAATGTGAATCTCCGGTCCAAATCAAGCCGCCTTTTTGAAAAACCGGTAGATACAGCGTGGAGCCGGCCTGGAGCTCATTGACGTCCATGTTGGAGCCGTTTTTCCAAGGCCGCAGCGTACTGGTGCGTCCCTTCGCATCCTTTATTGCCGGGCCCGCCTTGGCGTCCGGTTCATTGGGGTCCACGCCGACCGCAAATGTGCCTGGGAACGGCGCTAGGTCTATGACAATTCCGGGTTTGAATTGAGTCTGCATCTTCGTCAAGTCCAACTTGTAATAGCGAACAAATCCTTCCGGGAATTCGGACGCCAATTGGCCGACGGTGGGAAACTCCTTGCCGGGAATGTTGAAATTGTAGCCATCCTGTTTGGGCACGATTTTGATTATGTGGATTTCCAGGGTGTCCCCGGGTTCCGCACCCTCGACATACACAGGGCCGGTGATGGAGTGCGGGCCGCCGCCCGGATTTTCCTTGCGAAGCTTGACGATCTCATCCATGGGAACGCCGGGCTTGATCTGCCCGAGCGCATGCGGAAGGGTCTCGATCGAAACGGTATCCCCGGACTTCATGGTGATCTTGGGTTTCTCGTTGATGTCGTACCAGCCCCATTGCACATTTTCAGGGGTTGCTGGGAGCACGAAGTGTTTCGATGCGCCGCTGTCCTGGGCAAGCGTTTGCGCGACGGGACTCAAGGCCAATGCCGCAGCCGCGCAAGCGGCAGCTGATGTTTTCGCGGAGGGCCGGGCGTGGAGTTTCATATGCGTCCCTTTTTATTTCGATGCGAATTTTGATGGCTTAACGCGCGTCCGATTCTGTCACATTGCAATGAGCTCGGCCTAGCCGTATCGGCGAACTCCGCCTGCCGGATGATTAGCGATTGCGTTGTTGTATGGCAACTACACGCTCTCCCCTAAATGAGTATCTTTGCATAACTTTTTAATTATGACAGTTCCCTTACGGATGCCGAGCGAGGGATGATATTCCTCCCCGGAGGGGCAAAGCCCCATTTCCAGGGGATATTCAGCTACGAGGCCGAAGCCTTCGCGATTCGACGCGCGTGGGAAGTGTCTCGTGCTGCCGATAGCAATGTGATGCTTCCGCGCAACACATGCTACTTGCCTCGCATTAATCAGGGGAATCGAATGCAAGCATTGCAGGGTGGCCCGCTCGTCGCGGCTATTTGTTTTCTGGGCGGGTCGCTCGCCAGTTTTAACGCCATGGGGCAGACAACAACGGCGGCCGCGACGTCAAGCGGAGGAATGGAAGAGATCGTCGTGACGGGGAGTCACATCAGACGCACGGACACCGAGACGCCGAGTCCCATGGAGGTCATCACGGCCGAGGAGATGCATCAAACCGGTTACACAAGCGTACAGGACGTATTGCACAATTTGACCGCCAACGGTCAGGGCACCTTGTCGCAAGGCTTTTCGGGTGCATTTGCGAGTGGCGCGGCCGGCATCGCCCTGCGCGGCCTGAACGTTGGCTCTACCCTGGTGTTGATCGATGGCCACCGCATGGCGCCTTACCCCATCGGGGACGACGGCCAGCGCTCCTTCGTTGATGTTTCCAATATCCCCTTCGACGCAATCGAACGGATCGAGGTTCTCAAAGACGGCGCTTCCGCGGTCTACGGTTCCGATGCCATCGCAGGGGTGGTCAATATCATTCTGAAGAAATCCTATCAGGGTGCATCAGTGACCGCCGATAGTGGGCTATCCAGTCACGGCGATGGTAGTCAGTTCCACGTCTCGGGCATCTGGGGCATGGGCGATTTGATCAACGATGGACACAACTTTTACGTATCGGCCGAGTACCGCAAGCAGAACGAAATAAAATTTACCGATCGGGGCGGTATTTATACTCAAACTGATTTCACCTCAACGGGCGGATACAACGTAACGCCGGGGGTCCAGAACCCCATTGTCGGTGCGCTGCCGCGGTCCGGAACGGGCTATGTGACGGATTCGAACGGCAACATCGCGGGCTTCATGCCCGGATGCAACGCCACCACATTCGCGGCCAATCAATGCACATACCATGACACCTGGGACCAGATTCAGCCGCCCACGGAAAACATCAACTTGGTTACGCGCTTCACGCAAAATCTGGCAGACAACTGGCAAGCCTCTTTTCAGGCAACTTATTTCGAAGGCAAGTCCCAACAAGTCAATGGTCCGGACCGCGCGTTCGCCGGCGGTTATCAAGGCGTAACTTCAGGTCCTGGGGTCACGCCGACGGTGCTCCCCTTCATTCCGCAAACAACGATCTCCAATACCAATCCGACCTTCCCAGCCGGCACCGGCCTTACCGTCGGCGATCTTCGGTACACCTTCTTGAACCTCGGCAATGGCACGATCACGGAAACTGATTCCAAAGCGTATCGCGCGATTGCGGATGTGAATGGCAAAGTCGCAGGATGGGACTTGGAGTTCTCGGCAGGCTTCACGGAAGTCGCACTCTCGCTAGACGGTCTCAATTACGTCAATCCCGCGAATCTGCAGGCCGCATTGGACAGCACAACCGCGCCGTTTCTGGTGGGTCAGCCGAACAGTGCCGCGGTTGTGAATTTCGTGGCCCCCGTGCTTCATACCTATGACACCTCGAAACTGAGCTTCGGTCATGCCGGTGCCAGTCGATCGATCGTAGACCTGCCGGGCGGTCCGCTCGGGATTGCCTTTGGCGCGGATTACTATCAGCGCAACCAATACGCAGTGGCTCCGCCTGATGTCGCCAATGGACTTACGCCAAATTTCAGCAACAACTTTACGGTCGGCATACAGCAAGTGGCATCCGGTTACTTTGAATTGAACGCGCCCATCGTCAAACAATTGGATATCGATGCGGCCGTTCGATATGACCACTACAATCTTTCGGGCGGCCGCGCCAGCCCCAAGATTGGATTTAAGTTCACACCGATTCCTGAATTCGCGATCAGGGGTACGGCATCACTGGGTTTTCGCGCGCCGGGACCCGCGGAGAACGGGAAATCGGGCCAGACGTTCTTTGCGGGTACTACCGCGGATCCGATTCTGTGTGCGAATCCGGCGAACCCGACGGCGGCCGGGAACTTCGTCGGGCAATGCAGCGTGAGCATACCCGGATTGCAGAGTACGAATCCTGCGCTCAAGCCCGAAACTTCCAAGTCCTTTACGCTCGGGTTCATTTTTGAACCGATTCGAGACATCAGCGCCACGATTGATTTGTATTCCATCGAAATCGATCACCAAATCGTCAGCGGCGGCGAGAGTGTTACGGTGCGAGGCGACAACCTCACTCCAATACCCGAATATCAAGCCAACGGCACCACTGCGCTCGTGGCACCGCCGGTCGCTCCGATCTTGTATACGACGACGTCCTATATCAATGCCAACACCACCAAGACGGATGGCGCTGATTTCGGACTCGAGTATCGACATGGGTTCGGGATCGTTGACTTGCGCTCCAAAGCGACCTGGTCATTCACCCGCAGATACGATCTAACGATTGACGGCGTTACCTATCATCTCGCGGGAACTCATGGTCCATTCTTCTACACCGGCGACACGGGCAATCCGAAATCGCGTGTTCAGTGGGCGAACACGGTGGGTCACGGTCCGTGGGAAGTCACCGGCACCGTCAACTACATCAGCTCCTTCAAAGTCACCGACCCATCGGCCATTGCGTTTACGGGACAGCCGCAGGATACCTGCTTGCAAGCGCTGACCAACGCTGGGGGTGCGGCGTCAATTGACTACCAGGGTGTATTGGCCGCCGGGACCATTCCCAGCGCGACCAGCTGCACGGTCAAACACTTCACGACCTTCGACCTGTACGGACGCTGGGACGTTACCAACAAGCTCAACGTGCATGCCTCGGTTTTGAACGTATTCAACGCCCAAGCGCCGCTCGACTGGGCGACTTATGGCGGCGCGTTGGGTGCCGTGCCTTGGAATCCGTCGCTGCACAGTCAAGGCGCGATTGGTGCGTTCTTCACGTTGGGGGCGACTTACAAATTCTATTAGTATCAGCCCGAGCTACGGGCCAGCTCGAACCATGGGCGGCGCGTGAGAACGCGCCGCTTTTTTCCGACTCCGGCCGACGGCCCAGACCGTTTCTGAATCTCGGCAAAGGCGGCACTTAATCAAATTTTAGTTTCTCATCGCTCCTAACACACTATCCACGCAACCTGATCTTGCGGTCGCGTAACACAACCTCTAGGAGTAGACATGAACAGCTTTACCATTAACGCCGTCGGCAATCTCGCAAAGGAACCGGAGTTCACCATGAAAGGCGATAAGGCCTATGCAAAAATTTGCCTCGTGGGAAACGACTATGCCGGCAAGGATGAGGACGGCAACGCACGCGAAGCCGTGACGAGCGTTTATTTCGCCGCCTTCGAGTCTCTGGGGGAAGCGATTGCGAAAAATGCCCGCATAGGCGATCAACTCATTCTTCAAGCCCAGATGCGATCCAACAACTGGACCGACAAGCACGGCGAGAAACGGTATGACTATTCCTTCGTGATTCAGAGTTTTCGTTTCGGCGCCCCCGGCAAAGCCAAGCGCGAGGAGTTGGCGGCACGGCGCGGGGAGAACGACGTGGAACTGCTGGAGACGGAAATCTGACTTAAGGAACCTGCGCAAACGTCACTTTACCGGAAAAGGAATTCCTTCATGCATCACCTCCTTCCACGTCGCGTCGACTGCATGCGCCTCGCATCCGCCTTCTTGCTGATCATGCTCGTGACATGCGCACCCGAAATGGCCGTGGCGCAAGCATCGCCGTTCATGACCGGCGCGAGTTCGCTGCAAACAAACATTCTGGCGTGGTTGACACCGGTCGCGATCATTCTCGTCATGGTCCTTGGAGGAATGGCGATGGCAAATCGAATGTCATGGGGGTGGTGCATCGGCGCGATTTTGGGAATAGCCATTGGCTTTGGCGCGCCGCAGATCGTCACCTGGGTGCGCGGCATGTTCGGCGTCTAGGAGCGCGGCATGAGGGATCTAAATCCAGGCCTCACTGTAGACCCGCTCTTCGTCGGAGCGACCCGGCCATCGATGCGTTGGGGGGTCACGTATTCGGCGCTGTTGTTCAACATGGTATTCACTATGGAGGCTTTTCTCCTCACGAAGAATCTACCGACGTTGCTTCTGTGCGCGCCAATCCATGGCGTGTGCATGCTCTTATGTGCTCGGGATGCGCGATTCTTCGATCTCATGCTCCTGTGGGGCAAAACGCGGTTGCCGGCGTTGCTCGCAAATCTGCGCCTCTGGAAAGCGAGCAGCTACTCGCCGCTGAGTATCGATCTGCCCGGCCCGCGCGGACGGCGAATTGGGCAGCCGTAATCATGCCAAGACTAAAGTATGCGGCAGCCTTACAGCGCGAGATCGCTGCGGCAGATCGGATCCCATACACGGCACACGTGGCCCGCTCAGTCGTAAGGACGGTCTATGGAGACTATGTCCAGGCATTTCGGCTCGGTGGCGCGAGCTTCGAGAGCAGCGACGACGATCAACTCAACAATTGGCATGAACGCCTGAATGTACTGTGGCGCAACATCGCCAGCCCGAATGTAGCTCTGTGGACGCACGTGATCCGCCACCGCGCCGGGATCACCGCGAGCGCGTATAACGATCAGCCGCCATCGGATTGCTTCTTCGCTGACGGACTGAAAAATAGGTATTACGATCGGCTCGCGAATGACACGTTGATGCTCAACGAGGTCTATCTCGCGATAGTCCATCGGCCGACTTCAGGAATGGCCACTAGCCTCGCCTCGAAGGTCCTTGCCAGAACGCAACACGGGGGTTCTGAATTGGCCGTCGCCGATGCGCTGGACGCGTGCGAGAAGCTGGCGCAGACCCTAAGTGCGTCCTTGACAAGGTATGACCCTGAACCGCTCGGAGTCTATGAGTCCGTCGGCATGACTTGTTCATCCTTGCTCGAGTACCTGGCGTTGCTGGTCAATGGCGAGTGGCAAAGAATGCCGTTGCCCGCCGGCCCTGTAAATCGGGCGCTCGCCACCTCGCGCCTGCTGTTTGGCACTGAGGCCATCGAATACCGCTTACCTTCTTGTACATGCGTCGGGGGAATGCTCGGCATCAAGGAGTACCCAACCCCGAGCGCGGTCGGCATGTACAACCGGCTCCTGTCCGCGCCGTTTGCATTCGTTGCGACCCAGTCTTTTGCGTTTCTCAGCAAGTCGACCGGTCAGTCGCTGCTGCAGCGTCAATTTAATCGGATGTCAAACGCCGGTGATTTCGCTGTCTCACAGGCAGAGGAACTGAAAGAAGCGCTGGATGCGCTGACCAGCAATGAATTCGTGATGGGAGATCATCATTTTTCGCTGCAGCTCATCGCGGAGCTATCTGCATCGAGCTCCGATGCCGGCGGACAGCGCCTCAAGAGTCTCAATGACTCCATCGCGCTGGCGCGCAACTTTCTTGCGGACACGGGCATGCTAGTGGCACGGGAAGATCTGGCGCTGGAAGCAGCCTTTTGGGCGCAATTGCCGGGCAATTTCCCCTATCGGCCGCGCAAGTCTCCGATTACGTCGAAAAATTTCGCGGCCATGTCGCCGTTTCACAATTACCCGCTGGGGCGCGCGCAAGGAAATCATTGGGGTGATGCGCTCTGCCTGTTTGCATCAAGCGCGCGCTCTCCTTATTACTTTTCGCTGCATGCCAGCGATCCTTGCGATCCGGATGGCGGCAGCCGCAAAGACACCGGTCACACCCTGATTTGCGGACCGACGGGGTCGGGGAAAACGGTGTTCATCGGGTTTCTGATTGCGATGCTGGCCCGTCGGGGAGCGACGCAAATCATCTTCGATAAAGATTGCGGCCTGGAGATTCTGGTGCGGGCGCTTGGCGGCGACTATCTGCCGCTAAAAAGTGGATTGCCGACGGGCTTTAATCCGCTGCAGCTTCCCGTCACACCGGCAAACATCGAATTTCTCAAGGTCTGGCTGCGCGAATTAAGCCGAGGGGAGGCGCGGCATCCGCAGTCCGACGCGGGCGTGGTACGCGAAACTGCCGACCTCGATCAAGCATTGCGCGGCACCTTGACACTCGAGCCGGTCGCGCGGCGCTTGTCACGGCTGGTGGAATTTCTCGATCCGACGGATCCCGAAGGGCTGCATGCACGGCTCGCGCGGTGGTGCGAATCGCATCGAGGGGGCTACGCATGGGTATTCGACAATCCGCGCGATACCGTCGTGTCCAGGTTGTCGGGGCGCGCGCTGATTGGATTCGACGTGACTGAATTTCTCGATCACAGCTTGATCCGTGCGCCTATCACGCTATATCTGTTCCACTTGGTCCGCCAGCTCCTCGATGGCCGCAAGCTAGTGTGCTGGATGGACGAGTTCTGGCGGCTGTTGGCCGACCGCGCGTTCGAGAGTTTTGCGAAGGACGGCCCGAAGACCTGGCGAAAACTGAACGCCGTCATGTGTCTCGCAACGCAAAGCCCCAGCGATGTGCTGGACAGCCCTATCAGCCGCACCTTGGTTGAGCAGACGCCGACAAAGATATTCT
>JAXDQK010000088.1:0-6969 GCA_034667905.1 Gammaproteobacteria bacterium
TCATGGCGACTTATCCCGAGTTGGAGCTGGAGGTGTCGAGTACGGATCGCCAAGTTGATCTGGTTCAAGAGGGGTTTGACTGCGTATTGCGACTTGGTCCCATCGGGGACGAGACGCTGATTGCCCGTCCGCTGGGCAAGTTACGCATGGTCAACGCTGCCAGTCCTGCCTACCTGGCGCGCTATGGCGTCCCTCGGTCGCTAGAAGATCTGCAGCATCAGAAACATCGGGCAATCCATTTCGCACGGACGCTCGGCGCAAAACCCTATGGATGGGAGTATCCGCACGGCGGCAGCTACGCGAGCCTTCAGTTGCCAGGTACGCTGCACGTCAACAGCGTGCAGACTTACGAAGCCGCTGGTGTCGCCGGCCTTGGCCTGATTCAGGCACCACTGTTGGCGATTGGCCGTTACTTGAAGAGTGGAGCGTTGATAGAACTTCTTCCGGATTTTCAGCACAAGCCGCTCGACGTCTCCCTCGTAGTAGCGCATCGGCGCAACCTGTCGCGCCGAGTCCGCGCATTCATGAAATGGATCGAAACTGTGCTCGCGCCCTACCTAGAATAGCGAAACGAACCGCTTCGTCCTGCCCTCCTTTATTGCGGCGCCTTCGCTGTGACGTTGATATCCACGCCTATCTTCAACGAAACGTATTCGCCGCCGGCGTCTGATTCCTGGCCGAGGTCCGCGTCCTTGCGGGCGATATCGAACTTGCCGGTGATGTGCAACACGCCCTTGTCGACGGTCGCCTTGAGTCCCGTCACCGGCAACTGCCGGTCCTTGATCGTCAGCTTGCCCTCGATCGCCCCCTCTGCCGAAATCCTAGTGGTCTTGAATTCGGCACTCGGGTACTTAGCCACGTTAAACCACTCGGTTTGCGGCATCGTTTCTTCGTGCAGCGGCACCCCGTCAGCTGCGGAGCCAGTCTCAATCTTGGCTGTGATGGTGGAATTTTCCGGCACCGCCGTGTTGTAACGGATGTCGGCGCTCCAACGCGTGAATTTGCCGTGGAAGTGGTTGCCGGCGTGCGTGCCTGAAAAAGCGATGCTGCTGATGGGATCGAGGATCCAGGAACCGGTGGCGCTCCTCAGCGTGCCAGTAGCGATCGCGCCGGCGGTCGAAGTAACTGGGCCGCGCCACAGCACATAGCCGAGCGCTGCAAGCGCCGCGAAAATCAGGCCGGCGCCGGTGCGCAAGATCGCGCGGCGCGACGGCGCATCCTGCGTCGTCGTCGCGCCGTCTGGTGGTGGAAGCACTGGCAGCATCTGACTGAGTACGCGGTCGCGATTGCGGAAGTGATGCTTGAGCGCCGCCGCCACGTGCAGCACGAATAAGCCAGCCGTCGACCAGGCCAGGTAGTAATGCGCAGCGGCGTTACGATGTGAAACAGAAGCCCGAGCCGCGTCCGTCATGGCATGCGCATCGAACAAGTGCGGCACCTGGAACAGTCCGAACCACAGCGTTGGCACATTCAGCGGCTTGCCATCGGCCCATTGTGAGGAGACGTAGGTCCAACCCGAGAGCGGCACAAGTACCATCAGAATGTAGAAGGCCCAGTGCGTGGCCTTAGCGGCGAAGCGCTCCCAGCGCGCCATGCCGGCTGGCAGCGGCGGAGGTTTGTGTGTGAACCGCCATAACAGGCGCAGCACCGTCAGCAGCAGCACCGTGAGGCCAATGGACTTGTGCAGCTGGAAGGCGGCGATCGCTCGAGCCTGGGTGGCGAATTCATCGATCGCGACCTTCATTCGCCAGCCAATGAGGAGGTTCGACAAGATCGCGGCCGCGATCGCCCAGTGCAGGACGATCGCAACTGCGGTGTAGCGCTGTTCATTCGAGTTCACGGGAGAGCTCCTGCTGATCGAACTCGCCTTCGAAGATTTGCACGACCTTGGTGCTCTTGAAGGTGACCGTGCTGTATTTATCCATTGAGGAACTTGTTGACGCCCGCGATCTGTTCATCGAAGGTCTTGTACGGTGAATCCCTCTGGGCGGCCTTGAAGTCTCCCGAGAAGTCGGTGCGCACAGAGGTCGGATCGATGCTGACCGTGACAGATGAATTGGCGAGCTTAGCCGGGTCGAAGTCCAGCGTGGCGTTGAACTTGGTGAATCGCGCGGTGTAGTGCGACAGGCCCATGTGGTCAATTTTGAAAGTCAGGCTGGAATGCACGGGATCGTTCTTGTAAGTGCCCTTCGGGGCCTTGATGTCGGCGCCCACGGCGGCGGCCGAAGCCAGCGCCAGCGACAGGGCCGCGGCAGCGAGGCGCTGGATCGGGGCGTGCTGGTGGCCGCGCACGTGGTGTGTTCTGCGCAATGAGATCGATGCGTCAGAGAAAAACCCGCTTGCCAGTTCAGTCCGTGATGCGTTCATTGTGGTTCTCCTGGTGATTGTCGTGATCTAGGCTGCCGGGATGGTGAAATGTGTTCGTACCCACGCGGCAAACTTCGTCGGCTGTCGGCCGGAGACTTTGTTGGCGAGCGCGATTGCCTCGCGCAAATCAGCACCGAGGTAGGTGTGGGCCTCAAAGTAGGCGAGCATCTCCGCGATCTCCTTCGCGCCGGGAAAGAAGCCGGCAAAAACCTCTTTTGGGACTTGCTTGAAGGAGAACTTGTGGCCCTGTCGATTCAGCGTGGCGATGATTGCGTTGAAGCTCAGGAAGTCGCCGACCAGTGGCAAATATTCGCCGTTACCCGCAAGATCCGGCTGCGCGAATGCACCGGCCACGACGGGGCCGAGTTCGTCGATGTCACCCATGTGAATGACGCGCTTTTCTGGATCGAGCGGCAGCATCCAACCTAGAGTTCCATCCGCTTGCTTCTGCGGACCCATGGCGCCGATCAGATTTTGATAGAAGAACGGTGCGATCACAAAGGTGTGGCGCGCGAAACCCGTCTCACTCACGATGCGATCAACCTTTGCTTTGTTTGTGAAATGCGGGACATCAATCGTGCCACGACTGATCGTCTCCACATTCGGCAGCGTTGACCAGATGAAGTGCTGTACACCGGCCTCTTTCGCCCCCTGAACGGCCGTAAGAGCCTGCTTGCGCTCGTCTGCGCCCGGTTCCCGGGGATTAGTCACGAGAAAAATCCCGTGCGCGCCGGCAAATGCGGCCTTCAGTGTCTCCGGTCGATTGAGGTCCGCCGGCACAACTTCATCACCCAGCAGCGGATGCTTGGCGGGATTGCGCGTCAACGCGCGTACCTTGAATTGACCGCTTGCCTTGAGCGCGCGCACCACGGCGCCGCCCTGATGACCGGTTGCGCCGACGACGGCAATGAGCTTTTTGGTGTCTGACATGGCAGTTTCCTAATGAGTAGTCTGTTGGTGGAAATATCGGCGGTGGCTGCAAGCCTTCAGGCCGGAGGAGCTTTGAGCGCCCTTTCAAGCACGTCCCGAAGAAGCTTCGGAGGCCGGCCGCCAAGGCGCTCGACGTCGCCGGTCACAATGTCGAAGGCACCCGCCGCGAAACTCGCTTGAATGCCGGCGACGATGTTGACAGCGCCCGCGGGCAGACCTGCCTGCGCGAGCCCCGCGCGCAACTGCTCCTCCGAGATGATGCGGAACGCGAGGGGCCGACCCGTGATGTCAGCGATGAGAGCCGCCCGGTCCGCACCCGACAGGCGTTCAGGACCGGTGGCGTTGTAGATTGCGCCTGCATGGCCATCGCCGATCAGAATGCCGGCCGCGGCAGCCGCGACGTCATCGCGCGCCACGAATGCAGCTCGGTTCTCGGCCAAGCCGGGCAATACGCCCTGACGCAGCGCCGCCTGTGCCAACTGCACGAAAGCTTCCGCGTAAAAGTTCATGCGCAGAATGGTCCAAGCCCGTGCGGTCGCGATCAGATGCTGCTCGCCTCGCCAATAGGAAGCGCCGCGTGCCGGCTCCTCCTCCTGCCGCGTGCTCACACCCGACATGAAGACGATGTGCTTGACGCCCGCCTTCACGGCCGCATCGATGGCGGCTACGTTCTGTATCCCGCGTTTTCCAGGCTCCGGTGCGACGGTCGTGATAATGAGTAGACGATCAAGACCGGCATAGGCCTGGGCGAGGCTCTCGGGCCGATCGTAGTCCCCAAAGCGTCGTTCAGCGCGTCGGGGTATGGACTCCAGCGTGCGCGAGATCGCTACAATTTCGTGGCCGCTGGCTCGCTGCAGCAATTCTAAGATGACAGCTTTGCCCAAATGGCCGCTGGCACCGCTGACTCCAATCCTCATAGCAACCTCCTACTTCCAGATGGTTTGTCCCGTTTTGCATCGACGAAAGAGATACCTACTTGGTTTGAGATAATAGGGGCGGGTTTAAGTTCTCAAAAGACGGTATATTGAGATCTGAACCATCTGTTTATGAGATGGGAGGGGTTGAATGCTTGAGGGCGTCTCTCTGGATCAGCTCAGAACCTTCATCGCAGCGGTCGATGAGGGCAGCTTCTCGGCCGCAGCTCGCAAGCTAAATCGCGTTCAATCCGCGGTAAGCGGCTGGATCAGCGAGTTGGAAGATCAATTCGGGGTCGTGCTCTTTGATCGCTCAGGGCGGTTCCCGAAACTCACGCCGGAAGGAGTCCTTTTGCTCGCCGATGCCCGCAGCATCGTGTCGGAAGTGGCGACGATGAAAGCGCGTGCGAGGTTAATGGCGTCAGGCCTGGAGACTGAGCTTTCGGTAGTGATCGACGTGTTTTTCCCGACGACGGTGGTGAGCGCGGCTGCGAAGGCTTTCGCGAGCCGGTTCCCGCTGACGCCTCTGCGCCTATTCGTCGAGGGCATGGGAGCAGGTTATCAGCCGGTTGTGGAGGGCCGATGCGGCTTAGGTGTGTTGTCGACAATTCCGGTGGCATTCCCGTCACTCGTCAGTGAGCGATTAGGAGAAGTACCGCTGGTGGCGGTGGCTTCATCAAATCACCCACTCTCGCGCTTGACTCATCGAATACCAAGGCATGAGATGGCAAAACACCTGCAACTCGTGCTGACGGACAGGTCCGACCTCATGAGTGGTCGCGATTTTGGGGTGGTGGCCTCTTCCACTTGGCGTCTCGCAGACCTCTCGACCAAACACGCATTTCTGAAAGATGGCATTGGTTGGGGCGGCATGCCTCTGCACATGGTTGAGAACGACATCGCTTCCGGCTCTTTGGTCATCTTGAATGATGATGACGTGCCACCCGGTGGCTTCATGTTGACCATGTCGGCGTATCACCGGTCTTCCGACCCACCTGGGCCAGCTGGCAGATGGTTCATCGACCGGTTGAAAGATTCCTGGGAAAATCATTTGGGCGTCAAGCGCGAACTTTGATTTCGGATTGAGGCTTGAGCGCGCGGAAGTTAGCGAAAGCTTCCTTCCGATCCCGACTTGCGTCGCGAGAGAGCGAATGAGCGCCATGGCGTGAGCGTCCGCTTTGTAGAAAACGATCCGGCGTCTTGGACTGTCTGCTTTTGTCCTCTTGTTTTCCAGCTCCGGAAGCACCGTCCGTGTGGGTTCGATTCCCATCGCCCGCTCCACTTTTGTTGGCTCGCGTTGGCCTACCGACACGGCGGCCGCAAACCGCATTCGCGAAACTTGCGGAAACTCCGCTGCACGATAGTATGTATCGCAATTGCGATACATGGAGCTGTTCATGTCGAGTGCCAAATCGCGAACCATTCCACCGCTACGATTTTCAGAGGAGCTGCGCGCTGACGCTGCGAGCGTGCTCGCCCCAGGCGAAACTCTATCCGCGTTTGTAATGGATGCGGTTTCTCGAACGATTGATTTTCGTAAATCGCAGTTGGACTTTCTCGCCCGCGGCATCGCCAGCGCCGAAAATGCGCGGGCAAAAGGCGACTCCGTGCCTGCCGATAAGGTCATTGCTGGGCTACGCAAGCGGCTTGCGAATGCGCAGCGCGTTCGCAAGTGACTTATAAGGTCCGCCTCACAGGGGAGGCACACGAGGACCTCGGCCGTCTCTATGATCTCTTGCTCAGTCGTGACTTGGGCGCGGCTGAGCGTGCGCTCGTTGCCATTGAACGAGCATTGAACCTTCTCGCTTTCTCCCCGTTTTCATGCAGAAAAGCGCTCTTGTAGAAGAACCCCCGCTGGCGAGAACTGTTGATCCCCTTCGGACACTCGGGATACGTCGCGCTTTTCGAAATTGAAGACGATCACACTGTGACGGTGACACGATTCGGCATCAACGCGAGGAGGATTATCATTGATGCGTGCCATTAGCAGAGAGTGCATCGGTCGCCACTCGGCCAAAACCGCCAATTCAGCCGATCAAAAATACAAGCCGAGAAGCACCCATTCGCGGCGTGCGGTAAGCTTAAGTAAGAGGTCGAGGTCGATTATTTGGATAAACTGCCTTCGTTTCGCGTCAGCGCAACCGCGCGTCGCAGATCTCCAGTTCGAAGTGGATCCAACCACCAAACAAGTGGCCTTGGATACCGCAAATGATTCTCTTGGTCGCGCGGGACTCAAGACCATCGGCTATATAACGAACGGGTTCTTTTAAGAATCTGACAATTGTTCGGACTGACGCGCGACTGCGGGTCGTAACCCGAATTAAGGGTTGCAAATTGATGCGGCGCGGTTCTTTGCATTACAAAGTGAGTATTGATAGATTTGCGGGGTAGTCACAGGCCCTGCTGGACTTGCTCGGAGTTCCAAATGAATCAATACACCGATTCGATTCGCCTAGTGGGCACTAAACCAAGTGCTTTTATACCGATGTTGATGTCGGTCGCCGCGCTGACTCTACTTTTGGGCGGCATCGCTGCTGGCGTGGTGGTCCGCGAAGACGATGAAGGGGCAATTGCACATATCTGGCAGCTACTCATGGTCGGACAGCTGCCTCTACTGGCGTACTTCGTAATCCGGTGGCTCCCGCGCGTGCCACGGCAAGCACTCTATGTTCTGGCGTTGCAAATCGGCGCGGCGCTCGCCGCTATGGCCCCGGTATATTTTCTCGGGCTGTAAGCGGCAACCAGCGGCCTGCTCTAA
>JAXDQK010000089.1:0-23634 GCA_034667905.1 Gammaproteobacteria bacterium
TGCCTCCACCCTAGTCGCTCGGAAGGGGGCCGGGGAGTAACAATCTTGTCGGGAATCCCGGCACGGGCGGGGTCATCCAGCGACGCGCTCGCCCGCGACCGAACCACTGCACCTTGCCTGCTGCGGCAAGCTGGTCCAGCGCCCGCTGCACGGTGCGCGGGCTGGCTCCAAGCGCAATCGCCAGGGCCGAACTCGACCACGACTCGCCGTCGGTGAGGAAAGCGAGCACCGCCGCATGTTGCTCTTCGACCGGCGGCGCCAATACGACGACCTCGCGTGCGCGGCGCGGCGCCAGCGCAAAGCCGCGCTTCGTCGCGCTCACGTCTGCCAGCGTCCGAAGCTCCACGCGAAGCCGTCCGACTTCGACCCGCAACCGTGCGCGATGCGATTCATCGGCGTGCTTCGCCCGGAAGGCGCGTGCGACGAGCGTGCTCCTCGGCACGTCTCCGGGCCAGGCTTCACCCAGCGCGCGCGCAAGCGCGAACAACACCGGGCGCGTCGCGAGCGATACCACCCTGCCTGCGTCGCGCACGACGTGGCGGCACGCGTCCACGACGAGCGCCCCTGATGCCAGGAGCGCTTCGACCTCCTCCAGCAGGAGAAGGCGCTCTTGGCCATGCGCACTGAGGCGCGCCGCGGGCGTGCTCATCACGTGGGATGCCCTCTCGACCTCCGCCGTCAGTGCAGGGATGTCCGCCTCGCGCGCAGCCTGCTCGGCCCGCGTGAGCGCGGCGCGCGCCGCCTTCGTCTGCAGGCGCCGAATCGCGATTCCGGCAACCACCAGTTCGTGGGCGACCCTCGACGCGGGTGGAAGCGGCGCAGGGTCGAGCTCGGCGAGCGTGCGCTCGGCCTCGTCAAGACGGCCGATCAGGAGCAGCCGCCGAACCTCGAGATTCCGCGCGTGCGCGGCATTTACGCGGTCGCCGTGCGCTTCGAGTGTCGCGCGCGCTGCGTCAAGCGCCTTCGCCGGCCAGCCCAAGTCGCGCGAGACGAGTGCGATCTCGGCCTCGGCAACGACGCACCTCGCGCGAGCCACGGCCTCTTTAGGACCGAAGGCACGTGCAGCACTTCGCAATAGCACCTTCGCTCGAACGAAATCGCCGAGCTGCGCCATCGCGATGCCTCGAAGCGCGAGAGCCGGTGCGTCGTCGCGTAGGGCGACTCGTTTCAATGCGCCGAGGGGATCACCCGCCGCCAGTGCACGCCCCGCGGCCGTAATCAGCGAGTCCATCGGAATCCCGTCACACTTGTAACTCCCACCCGTTTGATACCCGGCGCTATAACTATCTCACGATCAACGAACGAGGCGCGGTTGCCAATGACCATGAATACATCACTTAGGAACGGCCAGAAAGGCGGACGACCCGCAATGAATACACAACCCATCGTGTCGCCGCAGGAGTGGGAGGCCGCGCGTCAGCGGCTGCTCGTGAAGGAGAAGGCGCTGACCCGCGCCCGTGACGCCCTGGCCGCCGAGCGACGGCGGATGCCGTGGTTTGCCGTGGACAAGGCGTATCTGTTTTACGGGCCCAAGGGCAAAACGAGCCTGCTCGACCTGTTCGAGGGCCGCCATCAGCTGATCATCTACCGCGCCTTCTTCGAGCCCGGCGTGCACGGGTGGCCGGAGCATGCCTGCATTGGCTGTTCCCTAGGGGCCGACCAGGTCGCGCATCTCGCCCACCTCAACGCGCGCGATACGACCCTCGTGTATGCCTCGCGTGCACCGCAGGCCGATATCGCGCGCCTGAAGGCGCGGATGGGCTGGGAAATGCCCTGGTACACCATCACCGATAGCTTCGATGCGGACTTCGGGGTGGATGAATGGCACGGCCACAATGCGTTCATCCGCGACGGCGAGCGCGTGTTCCGCACCTACTTCATCAACAGCCGCGGCGACGAGGCAATGGGCACCACCTGGAGCTACCTCGACATGACGGCGCTCGGGCGTCAGGAGACGTGGGAGGACTCGCCTGAGGGCTACCCGCAGAGTCCACCTTACAAGTGGTGGAACTGGCACGAGAGTTACGTCCCCGACGCCGCGCCCGACCCGAAATGGGTCGAGGTGTCGGACGCCGGAGAGGCCGCTTTTAAGCGACGACTGACTGACGGAACAACGCAGGAGGGGAGATCGTGACAAAACACATGACCGGGACACGTGAAGAGTGGCTGGCAGCGCGTCTCGACTTGCTGCAGGCGGAGAAGGATCTCACGCGGCGCAGCGATGAGCTGGCGCGGAGGCGTCAGGAGCTGCCGTGGGTGCGGGTCGACAAAGAATACCGATTCGAGACCGACAAGGGGAGCGCCTCACTGGCAGACCTCTTTAGAGGCCGCTCGCAGCTACTCGTCTACCACTTCATGTTCGGCCCCGACTACACGGCCGGGTGTCCGTCTTGCTCGGCGATCGCGGACGGGTTCGAGGGTTTCGCCATCCACCTGGCGAATCACGACGTCACGCTTTCTGCGGTGTCGCGGGCGCCTCTCGCGAAGCTGCAGGCGTACAAGGAGCGGATGCGATGGACGTTTCCCTGGGCGTCCTCCCTCGGCGGAGACTTCAACTTCGATTTCAACGTCTCGTTGACCGAGGAGCAACAGCGCGAAGGAGGCGTTGAATACAATTACCGGCGCGGCGGCCCCGCCATGGATGCGACAAAGGTGCCGAAACCCGTCGCCCAGTTTGCAGCCATGTGCGGAACCGACGCGCCCACGTATACGCGCGATAGGCCGGGCATGAGCGCGTTCGTGATCGCGGACGGCGTAGTTCACCACACCTATTCGACCTATGGGCGCGGGCTTGACGGCCTTTGGGGCATGTACCAGTGGCTCGACCGCGCTGCCATGGGCCGCAACGAGGCGGGGGGTGTTTGGTGGCGCCGACACGACGAGTACGCGAAAGTCTGAGAGGACGGGAGATATCACACATGGTTTCCGAACGAGCTTCCGAGCGAGCGTTCTTCGCCGTCTCGGTGCTGTTCTTCGCCGCCAGCACTGCTGTGACGGTCGGCTGGTGCAAGTTCATGTCGGGGATGGATGAGATGCCGATGCCCGGCGGCTGGACGATGTCGATGGCGTGGATGCGGATGCCAGGAGAGACATGGCTAGGTGCTGGGGCGTCCTTCCTTGGCATGTGGGTCGTGATGATGGTCGCGATGATGCTGCCGTCCTTGGTTCCGATGCTATGGCGTTACCGTCAGGCCGTCTGCCGGACGGGCGAGATGCGTCTAGGTTGGCTGACCGCGTCGGTAGGCATGGGGTACTTCTTCGTGTGGACCCTGGTCGGAATGGCCGCATTTCCGCTGGGGACCGCGCTGGCGGCGGTCGAGATGCAGCTGCCGGCGATGGCGCGCGCCGTTCCGATTGCCGTCGGTGCGGTCGTCCTATTCTGCGGCGCGCTCCAGTTCACTGCGTGGAAGGCGTATCACCTTGCCTGCTGCCGGGAGGCACTGGCTTGCTGCCGAACATTGCCGGCGGACGCGGGCAGGGCCTGGCGATACGGCGTGCGTCTCGGCCTCCACTGCAGTTATTGCTGTGCCGGCCTGACCGCGATCCTCCTCGTCATCGGGGTCATGGACCTGCGCGCGATGGTTGCGGTGATGGCAGCCAACACCGTTGAACGTCTCGCACCGGCCGGTGGACGCGTCGCGCGAGCCCTCGGAGGCGTCGGTGTCGGAGCAGGCTTGTTCCTGATCGCGCGAGCCACCGCGCTGGGATGATGCATCCCGTACAGCGCACGCTTGTCCTATAGAAATGGCGGCCCAGTATCGATAGGCTGCAGCGACACTCAAGGCGGCTGGCTGCAAGTTTATGAACTGCCGGAGCGAGCCGGCAAAGGATCTGTGACGCTGGCAGTAAGTAACCTCGAGCAACAGATCGGCGAACTCAAACACTCTGGCATCGACGCTGGCGAACGCATGCGCAGTGCCAGGGTGAACGTCATGATGATCAAGGATCCCGATGGCAATAGCATTGCGCTCGCCGAGGCAGTTGATCCCAGGATGGCGCACTAGCAAAGGCCGTGAGACGCGGTGCCGGGATTAACTTAACGCCGCTCGCACCGCAGTCATCAGAGATGCTGATTGCGATGCTCTCTTGATTGCCTGGCTAACCGAGCGCTTTGCCGCGTAAGATTGTGCCTGCAGAAATCCGGCCTGCCAGCGGACTTAAGCCGGCAAAAAAAATAGCGGGTGATACGTGCAAAAATTTCCGTTCCAGGGGTCCGCTGCCGCGATCACCGGCGCAGCCAGCGGAATCGGCCGGGCCCTCGCTTTAGAGCTCGCGGCCCGAGGCAGCGATGTTGCGCTTGCCGACGTAGATCAAGCAGGGCTGGAATCGATCGCGCAAGAAATAATCTCGAGCCACGGACGGCGAGTCACCATAAACCGTGTCGATGTCGCTGATCCAAAGCAAATCCAAGGTTTCGCATTATCAGCTACGGCCGAGTTCCCGTCGCTCAACCTCGTGATCAACAATGCCGGGGTTGCACTGTTGGGCCAGTTCGACGAATTCGACCTGAGCCAGATGGCGTGGTTGATGGACATCAACTTCTGGGGAGTCGTTCGAGGCACCCGCGCATTCCTGCCTCATCTTAAGACCAGGCCGCGCGCACATATCGTGAATATATCCAGCATTTTTGGAATCATCGCGCCACCTGGTCAAAGTGCTTATTCAGCGTCGAAGTTTGCAGTTCGGGGATTCTCCGAGGCGTTGCGGCACGAGCTGGCCAGGAGCAACAGTTCAGTACGGCTGTCCGTAGTTCACCCTGGGGGCGTGAAGACCAACATCGCGCGCAAGGCTCGTGCGGGGAGCAGCTTGCGCGAGAGCTCGACCTCGAATGAACTCGGCGATCGGTTCGAACGCATGGCGCGAACCACGGCCTCAGAGGCGGCACAACGTATTGTCCGTGGAATCGAGCGCAATGAGCCTCGCATTCTGATCGGTGCGGATGCGCGGTTCTTGGATATCGTTCAACGTCTAATGCCCTCGGCTTACTGGAATCTTCTGGCTCGCGCCTTCGACAAGTTGTCGGTTTAAGCCTTCATTTCGCCTCAAGTTCTGCCAATAACTGGTGGGCGCCGTATACTTTATCGAGTGCCTCACGAATGATCGCGGGATGCAGTGCGACGGCGCGATTGTTTTCAGGATTGAACCAGTAGCGGCCGGCGATCGAGTGTATGTTGCCATCGAACATCAAACCGACGACTTTTCCTGACACGTCGATCAACGGACTTCCCGAATTCCCGCCAACGATGTCATTGCTGGTCGAAATGCAAAATGGAGTACTCAAGTCCAGTTGGGACTTGACCGTCATCCAGCTGGCCGGAATCTTGAAAGGCGAGGAGCCTGTTGCCCGCTCGAACGCACGATCAAGATGGGTAAAGGGGTCCACCGTCGCGCCATTTTCAACCCACCCCTGGACCGTTCCGTAATTGAGGCGCGGCGTGAACGTGGCATCGGGGTAGGTATTTGTGCCATAAGCTTTGAAGCGCGCGGCGGCAATCCTCTGCGCCGCGGCGATGGTAGGTGCTTCCACTTCGTCCTCGTATTGTCTGCGGATCGCCCGGGCCTCGCCGTCCAGCGAGCGCGCCAGTTCGATCATGGGATCGTGAGATGCATCGACCGCGGCCTTACCACCTTCCCATAACTGCTTCCGAAATGCGGCATCATCCAGTTTAGTCTCCGCGATAAGGCGAGTCGCCAACTCATCCGGTGATTCCTTGTTCATCAATCTGCGCACGACAGGGTAATCGGGTCCAAGCCATTCGCGCATGCGCTCGAGAGAAAAAGACAGTGTCAGCTGCTCGAATTCGGAATAGACGGGCACCCGCGCAATCAAGTCACGCTGCAGCAATGGCAGGGAAGCATCAGTGAATTCGCGCAACCGGTCCTCGTTGGGCTTCAGCCGTTCCTCAGCTCCCCTCACGAGCAGGCGTGCATTGCGAAATAGCGCACTGCTAAAGCCGGCCCCGTTCTCGAAGAACATATGTGGCAGATAAAGTTCTCGCTCTCTATGCGATGCTGCGGCAATCTCGGCCCACGGGTCGGGCCCCTCAAGGCGCGCGGCGGTGCGCAACTGCTGTTCCGCGTTCGATCTGCTGTCGAGAAACGTCTCGTCGTTAAGCGCGTCCAACTCTTTTCGGCGCACTTTGATGACATTCTGCAAGCTATTCAAGGGGGCGAGGATAATGCGTTCGTTGCCGACACTAATCTTGCTGAATTGAATGTAGCGCCCGCGCAGTTCCGAGGCTCTCAACAGGGTAATGGGCAACGACACGTCGCGATCGAATTCGAGTTGCGCCCGCGTTTGCAGACGGGCGGTCGCCCCCGGATCGCCCGCGACGAATACCAGCTGATTGGCGCTCGGTCCGGCAAAATCGAGCTGCAGATAGTTCGGCGTCCTGGCAGGTTTGTTGTCCTCGTAGGCTCTCAGGAGCGAAAAATCGAGCGACCACCGCGGGAATTGAAAATTATCCGGATCCCCCCCGAAGGAGGCGATGTCGGCCTCCGGAGCAAACACCACGCGAAGATCGGAGTATCGCTTGTACTTATAAAGAAAATATTGTCCTCCCTGATAAAGCCTTACGGATTGGCATTCAAGTTTGCCCGACTTTGCCTTAGCGCTTGCTTGTTGACAGGCCTGCTCCAGGGAGGTCAGCAATTTTTTACGAGCGATGTTGGCTGCTGCCTCGCTGAGGCCAGAATCGGATTTCAGTATCGCGTCGGTAATGTTCTCGGCGCCCACCAGGACATCGGCATGTTGTGCCGGACAGCGTTTCTCTTCGCTTCTGGCCCCCGCATTGAAGCCGAGTTCCAGCAGGCTCTTTTCTTTCGAGGATAACTCCGCAAGGCATGAGGCCACGCAATGGTGGTTGGTCAGCATCAAACCCGAGGAGGACACAAACGCCGCGGTGCAGTTAGCCAATCTAAGGGTAGAGAGGCGCACATGCTCGAGCCATGCCGGCGTGACGTCAGCGCCGAAAGTCTGTTTGACCGCCGCCGCCGGAAAGTTATCGAACGTCCACATTCCTTCATCCGCGTGCGCAGGTAGAAGAGCAGCGCACGCCGCGATGAGCACAAATCCGCGCATGGGATCCTCGTCTTATTGCAGTCTGCAAAGCCAGCACGATATTCTACTGCTTCCACGATCTTTGGACTTACAATCGGTCACTTGAAAGCCATCCCCCGCACACCTACCGCGTTTTCGAATCGAGATTTTCGAATTTTGTTCTTCGCCAGCAGCGGGGCGATGATGGCGGACAATATCGAGCATGTGATTTCGTACTGGGTGGTGTTCCAGAAGTTTCACTCACCTTCGCTGCTGGCCTTTGCTGTGGTGAGTCACTGGGCGCCGTATCTTGCGTTTGCCGCCTATACGGGCGGCCTCGCTGATCGTTTCGATGTCCGACGTCTAATTCAGATCGGTATGCTGATGTTCATGTCGGTATCGGTCGGTTGGGGAGTCATGTTTTTCACCGATTCCACGGCACAGTGGAAGGCCATGATTCTGCTGCTGACTCACGGAATGGCGGGAGTCATCTGGATGCCCGCGTCGCAAGTGCTCATCCACAAGATCGTGGGCACTGAGCAGCTCGCGAGTGCGGTTCGGCTGAACGCGACTGGCCGTTACCTGGCCTTCTTGGTGGGACCTGCGATCGGGGGTGCATTACTGCTGTGGCTCGGCCCAATCCGCGGCATTTTTGTCAATGCCCTGATTTATGCTCCGCTGTTTTTGTGGCTGATCAAAGCCCCGTATGGTCCCAATACCGGAACGGTGGCGCGGCCACAGTCACTTCGGGGCTTCGCCGATATCTTTGCGACGATGCGGGTGGTAAGAAAAAATCCAGTGCTTCTGTCGATGACGGTGCTAGTAGGGGCTTCCGCCTTTTTTATCGGCAATGCCTACCAGGCCCAAATGCCAGGATTTGCGGTCGACTTTGGTCTTGGACGCCCCGACTTCACGTACAGCATTTTGCTTGCCGCGGACGCTGCAGGCGGGCTGATCGCGGGTTTGATACTGGAAAGCCGTGGACTGCTGCCGCCGAAAGTACGAACGGCGTTTATTTTGGCGATGATCTGGTGTTGCGCCCTGGCAGGGTTCGCTCGATCCAGCACCTATGCGCTTGCGATCACTCTGTTGTTCATCGCCGGATTTGTCGAACTGGCATTCAACTCGATGGCTCAATCGCTCGTGCAATTAAATGCTCCGGCGGAGATTCGGGGGCGCGTGATTGGCGTATTTGCCATGTCGGCGAATGGCATGCGCACCTTCAGCGGTTTGAGCGTCGGCCTACTAGGTGCGAGCATCGGCATTCACAATTCTTTGAGCTACAGTGCAGCGGCGTTGCTGGTGCTATATATCGCTATTTTTGCGGGCCGCTATATTACTAGGGAGCGGCAGGCCACTGCATCCCCATGAGTACTCCAGCCGGTGATATTGACTACATGCGCCGTGCACTGCTCCTTGCACGGCGTGCCGCCGACGAGGGTGAGGTGCCTATCGGGGCATTGCTGGTTCTAGACAATGCGGTTATCGGTGAGGGCTGGAACAGACCCATCGCAACTCACGATCCGACGGCGCATGCCGAAATTGTAGCGATCCGCGCGGGTGCCTGGGCCTTACGCAATTACCGCCTGGGTGCCGCCACGCTCTATGCGACGTTGGAGCCGTGTCCCATGTGCATGGGAGCCGCTCTCAATGCCCGCCTCGCACGGGTGGTGTTCGGGGCGTGGGACTCGAAGGCGGGCGCCTGCGGCAGTGTCATCGATTTGCCGCGGGAGCCACGATTGACCCACCGCTTGGATATATACGGCGGGGTGTGTAGCGAGGAATCCGCAGCTTTGTTGCGGGAATTCTTCGAAAGCCGTCGCTAATTCAACACGGCCGCATTGGGGCCATCGCCCCAGGCCCATTCCAGCATGTCGCGATAACCGCGGACGTTGTCGACGTAGCGCACCGGTTCCCATCCCCGCGCATAGCCGTTCTCGGTCTTTGTGTACCAGCGTTCCTGCTCGAGGAGAGGGAGGAAGTCGCGCACGTCCTGCCAGGAATCAGGATCACGGCCGGCCTTCTGCGCCAATACACGTGCATCCTCCACATGACCATACCCAATGTTGTATGCAGCCAGCGCGAACCAAGTTCTATCGGGTTCAGGAACGTGAGACGGAATCTTTTCATACACTTGCCGAAAATATCGCGCGCCGCCAAATATGCTTTGTCGCGCGTCCGAAAGATCAGTCACCTTCGCTTCAGTTGCAGTCTCGAGCGTCAACTGCATCAATCCTCGTGCGCCCGCCGAGGAGGCGGCGCGCGGATTCCACTTCGATTCTTGATAGCCGATTGCCGCCAACAAGCGCCAGTCTTGACTGCTTTGTTCGGCGGCCTGGACAAACCACTCCTTGTACAACGGCAGGCGGCTTTGCAGATGACGCATAAAGCCCGGGCCCCCGGCAAATTGACCATCCTCGGAACGGCCGTAGTAGCGATTAACGATAACCGCCAGGTCACCGTTGCTCTTCAGGTGGCCGAAATAGTCGGACATGTCGTGAGCGAAGCTGGGATCGTGACTGCTGGCTGCCCAGGCGAGCGGATCGTTCCCTGGGAAATCAAAAGCGATCCGTAAATCCGGATGCGCGTCGTGCGCCAATGCGAATTCGGTCGAGTCGGCGATCGTATAATCGATCGTGCCATCCGCGACCCCATCCAACAATGCTTGGGAATTGGTGCTGGAATTTTCCACCCAAACCAGTTCTGGATTCGCATGGCGAGCGTCTTCAAGAGTCTTCGCGTGCGAGCTGCCGGCCGCTATTTCCAAGTCAGCATTGCCTATTTCGGCAAGCGAGCCGGGCCGCACAGCGCCGCGGCGGTAAATCAAGTGTTCGTGCACGTGTTGATAGGCCGGGCCAAATTCTATCCCCGGCACCGACTGCATCGGAACTTTGAGGCCAGCCGCGGCCAGATGCGCCTGTCCGGAAGTCAGGGCCGCGTAGATTTCCGCGTAGCTGTGCATAGGCGTGATCTTAAGCTTCACGCCAAGCACATCGGCGAAGCGTTGCGCGAGTTCGTATTCGGGGCCCTCGGGAATGCCATCTGCACCGCGATAGAAGGCAAGTGGGCTGGTGCGCGTGACTACCCGCAACTCACCCAATGTCTTGATTTGGACGACCAAGCTAGGAATTGGCGCGTAGCTGCTCAGCGAAACGAGGGCGCAAACCGCTATCGTTAGCTTCATCCTGCGGGGCCAATTCTTAGCTATGTTTAAATTTCGCACGATTTAACAGTCCGTTTGAGTACGGCGGTGCGGGGCAAGTTCAGTTCTTTAGCGAGCCCGTTTCCGATGAGCTAGAATAAACGAATATTTCCTCCTGCGAACCCTTGACAATTGCGTTTCCGGCCTGGCTGCAAATGTGCCAAAACAAATTTATTTTTAAGTTAATGCGGGAAAACTATAAGTAAACCAGGCGAATTTTAAGTTAACCGGAGAGGTACCGAAGTGGTCATAACGGCGCCGACTCGAAATCGGATGGTCGGGTAATTCCGGCACGTGGGTTCGAATCCCACCCTCTCCGCCACTTAATTTTTAAATCGTTTCTGAGACTTGAGTCACTCAGGTCCTACCCTACTGCCAAATTCCTGGGATTTCAGGGGACGAATCACGATCTGTGCGACGCCATTTGTGGCTGCATTCACCTCGGAAATTGCAGCACCAAAATCAGGAATTGCAGCTTCTTCGCGGCAGGCATACCGATCCGCTCGGCGAAGTTCTTCAATTGCTCGAGATACCAATAGCCGTTTTCGAAGTCGCGCAGGGTCATCGTCGGAGAGAGGGCGTCCGCCATACTGTGACAGCCTACCTCTTTCCGCGGCGCTCGCCAGCGACGCCAAGGTCAAGTCTCCACAACCGCTCAGCGACTCGCACGCGGATCTGCGTGGTCGGTCTCGGTATCAGCATCCGATATCTCAAGCTAGGTCAGACGTCCCTCGTGCCACAGAATAACGATTCCCACCGCGAAAATGACGTAGAAAATGGCAAATAACGCGAGACGAATGGACGTCAGTAGATTGCGCCGCAGGAACACCATCAATCCCAAAACCGCCGCCGCGGTAACGATCGCCGCGAGTGCCAGTGCGCTGTCGAACAGCCAAGGGGTAAAGAACAATCCAAGCGCCGTTGGAATCGTTGCCTGAATCATCATCGCCCCGCTGATATTCGCCAGCGCAAGCCGGTGCTTTCCCTGTCGGATCCAAATGATCGCATTCATGGTTTCGGGAAGTTCAGTAGCGATGGGACTCAACAACAGCGCCACCACAGCGGAGGGAATGCCCAACCAGGGCCCGACGACCGCGAGCTGGGTCACGAACAAATGGGAGGCGGCGAAGATAGCCGCGAGGGCAAGCAACGTCTGGAGCACGGCGCGCGCCGTGCTGGGTATCGGCTTTTTAGGTTGGAATTTTAAGGGCTCCGGCTCACCTACCGGTGTATCGCCCTCATGGCGCATTTCGATCCACGTATAAGCCGCGTAGGCCATCAGGAACAACCAGCCAAACCATGGCTTGATCGTGAAGGCGACAAAGCCCAGCGCAATCTTGAACAGAAATATTAGCAAGAACCAGCGCTGATCACGGCCAAGGCGGCTTGCATTCACGTCGATCGGTTGTTGGGAAGCCTTCGGCCAGGTGAGCAGCAGCATGATCCCTACGACGGGATAGGCAATCGTTGCGAGAACGAGCGGTCCACCTAACGCAGCGCCGACCCCAATGCTTTTAGCGGCTGCATCGTGGCCGAACACCACGGCGACAAACGTGACGACGCTTTCAGGGAGTGCCGTTCCGAACGCCGCCAAGACCGTTCCAACCGCATTCTGAGAGACGCCGACCCTGCGGCCGACCCACTCGACGCCATTGACGAAATATTCGCACGCCCAATAGATAAAGCCGGCAGAAACCAGCAGGAGGCCTGCGGCTGACAGTATCGATAAACTCAAGGGATATTCTCCGGGGCCGAACCGAGTGAGCCATGACGCCATCCCCCGTCCAGCCCGGATAGGAGTTAGCGTCAATGGTCTCGCCAAGCCTCACGGCTGAATGCACCATGGCCCAGAAGGCCAAGTATGTTGATGCATTCGCTCTCGACAACGAGAGCCGGCTACTCCCCAAAAGATGCGCGAAGCATATAGCAACCACTGACCGGATGAAAGCGGCATGATACCTATGTAAAGGGGCCGCCTCGGGCCATCACCCTTCTGAAGAAACGTGCTTTTCGGTCTTCGATGCGATCAGCTTTATCTTGATGCCTGAAAAATCGACGGTTCCCAGAGAGTGTAAGGAGGATCGCCTGCTCGGCGTCCATAGTCGGAATGTGCGCAAGGTCGGCACCCGCTCGACTCCGATTTCCACGGGTCTCGAATTCGCCATGAATTTGAACCTCATTAGAATCACAGCAGATACTCACGGCCGCGCGCAGTTCCGCCCCTTCAGCTCAGATCAAGCGCGCCCCCGCAAGTTCGCGCTTCAAGTACGCGTAGTAGATGGGTGCGGCGACCAGACCGGAAATGCCGAACAGGGTTTCCATGAGCAGCATTGCGATTAGCAGCTCCCAGGCACGTGCCTGAATCTGCGTGCCGACGATGCGTGCGCTGAGGAAATATTCGAGCTTGTGGATGACGATCAGGAATGCCAACGCGGCGACTGCAACCCAAAACGAAATAGACAGGGCAACGACGAAGATCAGCGTGTTCGAGATCAGATTGCCGATCACAGGTAGCAGACCGACTACGAAGGTGGTGACGAGGAGCGTCTTGGCCAACGGTAAATGCACACCAAACAGCGGCAGCACGATAAACAGGAAGATGCCGGTGAACAGCGTATTGAGCGCCGAGATCTTGGTCTGGGCAAAGACCACGTCGCGGAAGGCGATCGCGAGATTCGCGCAGCGTGCGTTGAGCACGACCGTGAGCGGACCGCCAGCAGGGCGTGTGCGCGCGCTGTAGAAGGCCAGCATCGCGCCGAGCACCATGCCGACGAGCAATTGGATGATCACCCGCACGGCCTGCTTGCCAGCCAGTTGTAGTTGCGCGCCGTGCACGCGCAACCATGCCATCACCGCAGTGCGCATTTCTTCTGAATCGTCCGGCAGGCGATCGCCGATGATCGTCGGCAACTGCGTGCGCGCCCGCTCGAGCAGCGGCGTCATGCGCTCGAACAGCAGAGTAGGGTTGCCATGCTCGGTGTTGAGGAATGCGATGGCCGCGGCAATGGTGAGCGTGAGAATGCCGACAACGACGGCCACGAGCAGAGCGACCACTATCCAGTGCGCGCCCGCGCCGGGCAGGCGGCGCTGCATGCCGGACGCAAGCGCGTTGACCAACGCGAAAACGAGCAATCCAGCGAACATTGCCGGCAGCAGATGTAGCGCGAGGACGAGCCACAGCGCAGCCGCCGTAAGGAGGTAACCGGCAATGCTCAGGCGCACGAGTGAATACGAATCGGGCTGCATAGGAGTGGCAGGGGTCAATTGGGATGCACCATCGGCGCGTGCGACGTGGCCAGCCACTCGACCAGGTTCAGGAGGAATTCACAGGCGAAATAGATCGTGCCTGCGGAAGCAAGGAATAAAATCATCGCGACAATCATCGGTTTCCACCAGCCGGGCGAGCAGAGGGCCAATGACAACCGATGCGGCTCGCCCGGCGTGGGTGAGCGTATGGTGGCCAAAGGTCTCGCCGGGCGCGGCCGAAACCTGAACAAGTTCCGGCGCCTCGCTACTCACGCCACGAGATCAGTCGATCCCAAGGCTGTTGACGTGAACTCCCCCTCGAACAGGAGGATAGCTACTCCCCAATGACAGGAGATTTTAGAATATCAAATCCGCGCGCATGAATCCAATCGCCATTCTCGGAGTCCGTATCGCCTCCGAACATGATCGGCATGAGACCGGCAGCGAGCATCGAATGATTAGGAGGCAGGGACCAAGCGAATGTGTGTAATTTCCGAAGGCACGCCAAAACGGTTGGGCGGTCCCCAGTAACCAGTGCCGCGGCTCACGTAAACCCACAGGTTTTTCAGCCGATGCAAGCCGCCCGTGAAGGGCTGGAAGAAACGCACGAATAAGTTCCAGGGCCAAAATTGTCCGCCGTGCGTATGGCCGGAGATCTGAACATCAAACCCTGCCTGGGCAGCCGCAGCTGCGGAACTCGGTTGATGCGCAAGCAATATCCTTGCTCCGGCATTCGCCGGTGCGCCATGCAGTGCAGCCGCCGGGTCGCTTCGTTGCGCGGGATCGAAATGATGCGCGCTGTAGTCGGTCACCCCGGCGAGTACCAGCGACGCGCCATCGTGCTTCAAGACAACATGTTCATTCTTGAGTACGCGCAGGCCTAGGCGCCGAATTTCCTCAGTCCATGCACGCTCACCGGAGTAGTACTCATGATTACCTGTAACGAAGTAGGCCCCGTGGCGCGCCGCCAGCGCGGCAAGTGGCGCCGTGTGAGTAGACAGTTGCTGAACCGAACCGTCGACCAAGTCGCCGGTCACGGCGACCATATCGGCTTTCAACCCGTTGACGCGACGGACAACCCCCTCGACGAACCCACGCTTGATCGTAGGGCCCACGTGCACATCGCTAATCTGAGCGATTGAAAAGCCATGCAAGGCTTGCGGCAAACCGGCCACCGGGATATCGATCCTGACGATCGCTGGGCGTCGGCGGGCAATGATCATCCCGGAGACCGTCACGAAAAAAGCAAGAAGCAATGTGGCTTGCGCGCTTGGCGTCATCCATCCCTGCTCGCTGCCGATGAACGGACGCGCACTCAACAGCACGAGGTCCCGGAGAAGGGTGAGCACGAAGAGTGAGGAGAAAAATCCCATGGCCGTCAAACCGATCCAAGATACGCGGTCCGCGAGCTTGCGATTCAGCATGTCTCGCGCACGCATCGAAAAAGGGATAAACAGGCAAAAGGCCACCAATACGGCGATTCCCGCCGTCAACCCGAGCGGGCCCAGCGACATTGCTGAGAGCAGGCGCCAGCCCACATAGCCCGGCAGCGCCAGAAACAGCCAAAGGGGATGCAACAAAAGGCGGCGGACGATCCGGATGGCGTTCATCCCGATAGACAGTGGTGGCGGTACAATGAAACTTCAAGAGATTGGGGAATTCAATGCAATTGAGCTTCGTCCAAGGCGCCACCGATGAACCGCTGAAATATCAAACAATCGGCCGCGCATTCGACGAAACCGCACACCGGTTCGCGCAGCGCGACGCACTGATCGTTCCTGAACAACAAGTCCGTTGGAGCTACGCGGAACTCAAAAGACGCGTTGATTTCTTTGCAACGGGTTTGCTCTCGCTGGGGTTACAGAGAGGCGACCGCATCGGCATTTGGGCGCCAAACTGCGCCGAATGGACCGTGACGCAATTCGCCAGCGCCAAACTGGGATTGATTTTGGTAAATATCAACCCCGCATATCGCCTATCCGAATTAGAGTTTTGCCTCAAGAAAGTAGGTTGCCGTGCATTGATCATGGCGCAGAAGCTCAAAAAAAGTGACTGCCTCGCAATGCTCCGCCTCTTGGCACCGGAACTCGATGCCTGTGCCCCCAACCGATTGAGCAGCGCTCGGCTTCCGCAACTCAAGTTGGTCATTTGCTTAGGTGGTCGTTCTCAGGGCGGTGGATGTCTGAGTTTTGAGGAGGTTCTGCAGCGGGTCACAGAATCGGATTGCGAACAGCTGGATCAGCTAACGGCGGACCTCCAGCCGGACGATGCCATCAATATCCAATTTACGAGCGGCACTACGGGACTACCTAAGGGAGCGACCTTAAGCCACTACAATATTTTGAATAATGGGTATTTTGTCGGCCGCGGCATTGGACTGACGGAGCGGGACCGCATTTGCATCCCCGTGCCGCTGTACCATTGCTTTGGCATGGTCATGGGAAATTTGGCAGCCATCGCTCACGGGGCGGCGATGATTTATCCAGCCGAGAGCTTCGATCCCGCAAAGACGTTGCAAAGCGTTGACAAAGAGCGGGCTACCGCGCTCTACGGGGTGCCGACTATGTTTATTGCCGAACTGGAGGTCGCGGAATTTGATCGCTATGACCTGTCGAGTTTGCGAACCGGGATCATGGCGGGGGCGCCGTGCCCGATCGAAATCATGAAGCGCGTGATCAGCAAGATGAACTTAAGGGAAATCACCAATTGCTACGGCATGACGGAAACGAGCCCGGTGAGCTTCCAATCCGCCACAGATGACTCGTTCGAACGGCGCATCTCGACTGTCGGTCGAGTGCATCCTCACGTTCAGGTCAAGGTCGTCGATCTGCAAGGTCGATGCGTCCCACGCGGTACACCCGGTGAGATCCATACGCGCGGCTATTCAGTGATGAAGGGCTATTGGGATGACCCCGACAGAACCCGCGAGGTGGTCGATGACGCCGGCTGGATGCACACCGGAGACCTTGGCGTAATCGATGCAGAGGGGTACGGCAATGTGACCGGGCGATTGAAAGACATGGTCATCAGAGGCGGTGAAAACGTATACCCACGCGAAGTCGAGGAGTTTTTTTACCGGCACGACAAAGTACAGGCGGTGCAGGTATGCGGCGTCCCGGACGCGAAGTTCGGCGAAGAAGTGTGCGCGTGGATCCAGCTAAAACCGGGCACGAGTGCCACCGAAGGGGAGTTCCGCGAATTTTGCCAAAACCAAATCGCGCACTACAAAATCCCGCGATATATCCGTTTCGTCACGGAATTCCCAATGACGATCACAGGAAAAGTTCAAAAGTTCGCCATGCGCGAACGCATGATTCTGGAGCTGGGCTTGTCGGAGCAAAAAACCGCTTAAGTTCGCCCGCCTACTGCATCAGCGCGGCTTTTGAAACTTGAGCACGAAATTGTCTGCCTCGCCGATAGCCACATATTTGGCGCGATCCTTTTCGCCCTGGGCAAGCGTGGGCGGCAACGTCCACACCCCGTCGGGCCAATTCTTGGTATCGCGGGGATTGGCATTGATTTCAGAAGACCCTACCAGCACGAAACCGGCTTTTTTCGCCAGAGCGATCGCGTAATCTTGCCGAACGTAGCCGCTCTTGCCCTTCGGGTCCTGCGCTACGTCGTTGCTGCCGCGATGTTCTTCTACCCCCAGGACGCCACCCGGTTTCAATGCGGTGAAGCATGCGGCCAGCGCCTCATCGGCAAATCCTTCTTCCATCCAATTGTGCAAATTGCGGAACGTGACGATGAGGTCGGCGGAGGCCGGCGGAGCAATGTCAAAGTGGCCGGCTCCCAGGGTAGTCTCATGAATCGTACCGAGCCTGTCTTTTTCCGCGGCGATGCGCGTACGAAACCGGGCGACCCCCGCATCCTCCGCTCCGCCTGGAGGCGGCAATGCAATCGCGTAGTGCCCGCTTGGCGCCAAATAGGGACCGAGGATGTCAGTCCAATAGCCTCCACCCGGCCATAGCTCAATTACGGTCATTTTCGGATTGATGCCAAAAAAGGTCAGCTCTTCGACGGGATGGCGGGCCTTGTCGCGTGCGACCGCGGCGGGAGGGCGCGCTGGACTCGCTACTGCGGCGCTGAGCGCTGAATCGGCGGGGGCGGCCGACGCCGTTCCATAACCCGCAGCCCCCATGAACGCCACAACCAACAACAACTTAACGCCCGCAATTTGCATGGTTCTTCCTTTTATCGATTCAATTCGGTGGAGTTTCGCCCATAAAGGGCACAGGTGTGGCCCCGATTACCGGACCGATGGTCGCCTTATCACTGACATAAAGCTTCACTTTACGCTCGAATCGGAGGTCTCCCGTAACGATGGCGCCAGGCCCGATCACAATCACCGGATCTTCGCTGTTGAACATGATTCCGGAGGGTCTATCGACCATGATCCCATTTTCTACGCGCGATGCGCCCAAAATGCTGATACTGCCGTTAACCGTTTTAATGCCGCCGGCCACGTGAGCGGCGTCCAATCGTATTTTGCCGTTGACGTTGGTTAGGTGGCCGCCAACTTCGGCGCCATCCGCGAGGATCAGATCCCCATTTACCGATCCGGCGCTTTCCGAAACTCGCGCTCCTTTACCGAGGGTGAGCGAGCCGTTTACGGTCTTGAGCGATGTGGCGCTCGCATGATCCCCCAGCCGAATGCCGCCGTTGACGGTGCTTGCAGAGGTAACCGTGGCGTTATCATCAATATGGACAGAGCCGTTGACCGTTCTGGCTTCATCGGCTGCTTTACCGGCGGGTACGTGAACGGAGCCATTGACCTTGGTCGAGCCATCCCCGTCAACCGAGATATCACATGCGGAAAGAGCAAGAATCCCCGCCATCGCGGCAATAATTCGATAGCCGCTCGCCGTTCTCATAGAGGCTCCCCCTCAATAGGCTGATGAGCCGCTACTGTACCAGTACGGAGCGCCGGCGGAAAATAGCGCTGCTCCGGCGAGGGGCGCGAGCTACGATTTGATTGCCCGGTGAATCGGGATGGGCGCCGATCTCCCGCCCGCGCTGGCTGCCGAGCGAAGATCGGCGGCCGCTCGCGGATACGATTCGACGCCCAGCGAGAGGAGCAGGTTCTGTAGTTTTGGGATGACTACCGCGCGGCGCCTTAGGACCTCTTCGAACGGTACGGCATCGGAGAGCAGGAATCCTTGCAGAAAAATTGAGCGGTTTGCCAAAAGCCACGCCAGTTGCGTCGGCCGCTCGACGCCTTCAGCAGTTACGGCTAAACCCAGCCCCTCACAAAGATCGATGATCGCTCGAGCAATGGCGGCAGAGCGCTGACTTGAATCGATGCTTGCGATCAAGCTGCGGTCAAGCTTGATTCGCGACAGGGGCAGCTGCTCCAGCGAAGTCAAAGATGAATAGCCAGTGCCGAAATCATCGAGTGCGATGCCGAATCCTTGGGCTTGCAGCACACGAAGTGCCGCAATGGTAACCGCGCCGGTCTGCATCACCGTTTCGGTCAATTCGAGTTCAATGGCGGACGATGGAAGCGCGAATTCCCGCAGCAGTTCCGCAAGGGAATCGGCAAATCGTGGATCCAGCAGTTGGCGTGGCGAAATATTGATTGCAACCCGGGCCCCGGGCCACCCGCCGTGGTGCCAGTGTGAGGCGGCCTGAATGGCGGCCCGCAGTACCCACTTGCTGATATCAGTAATGAGCCCCGACTGCTCTGCGACGGCAAGAAACTCCCCCGGCGTAGCAAGCCGGCCGTCCGGCATGCGCCAGCGTATGAGTGCCTCGACGATTTCAACCCGCATCGTGGCTAAATCGACTTCCGGCTGGTAGACGAGTTCAAATTCGCCGCGCTCGAGGGCTCGGCGCAGCCCCTGCTCTATATCAAAGCGCGCTGCTGCCGATTCGATCAGTTCAGGAGTGAACACCGCGAGCCGGCTGCGGCCCAATTCCTTCGCGTGGAATAGTGCCGAATCGGCCGCACGCAATAGCTCGTCGGCGCCGGATCCATGCTCCGGAAAGATGCTTGCGCCGACACTCACACAGACGCTGAACTCCCGATCGTCCACCGATAGCAGCTGCTGGAATGCCTGAACAAGGCGCAGGCCCGTCTCATGAATCGCGCGCTCGGATTCGGCATTCTCATATACCAATGTGAATTCATCGCCGCCCAACCGCGCCACAAACCCTAAGCCATCGGCGAATTCTTCCAGACGATTGGCCACGCTCATGAGCACGCGATCGCCAAGGCCATGTCCAAGGCTGTCATTGAAATTCTTGAAGTTATCGACGTCGAGAAAATAAATTCCCAGACGGCGATTCTCTCGGGCCGCCCGCTCAACCGCATTGTCCAGCAGCGTCGACAAATGTCGCCGGTTCGGCAGCGACGTAAGAGGATCCTGCTGCGCGAGAACTTGCAGCTTGTGTGTTCGTTCGAGTACTGCCTCCTCGAGCGTTTCTGCGTGAACTCGGCGGGCTGCGTGCGCGCTCGCGATCCTGGCTGCCATGTCATTGAAGGCCTCGGCCAACGTATCCAGTTCCCGAATGCCGCCCCGAGGAACCTGAACTTGATGGTTGCCGGCTCCGAGAGTGCTCGTACCCCTTAACATCCGACGCACCGGACGGACAACACTGCGCACCGTCAGGATCGATATGGCCGTGACTAAAGCCAAGACTATGGCTGTGACCGCAGCCATCAAATCGCGCGCATGATGATCCACACGCGTGATGGCGGTTTCGGCCATGAGCTCATCGGGCGATGGTGCCCTTTGGGACGGTGCAAGCAAGGGTGCAAGCGCAGGTTCAACTGCAGGCGGCGGCGGAGACGACGATCGCCTTTGGCGCAGCGTAGGCTGGTGCGCTTTGGAGCCCACGGTGCTGATCGCGGCAAACAGGGAGCCGTGGTTCTGAGAAAAACGATGAATTGCATCGTTATAGCTAGCGTTGAGCGCAGTTAAGCTCAGTCGCAGCGCAACGAGCTCATCGAAATCCGCCTTGGTGTCCTTGACCCACTCTGCCCCCTCAGCACTGGTCAATCGCGTTTCGTTGCTTGCAAGGGTCGCTACGAAAGCATTTTCACTCGCGGTCAGGGCCTTTAGCTCGCCGGCGTCGACCGAATCCCCCAGAATTATCTTTTCGCCATGCTCACGGATGGCATCGAGCTCCACGCGCAACTGTATGAGGGATTGGCGGGCAAGTACCCGGCCAAAGATTTTCCAGGCACCATCGATGGTGGATTGCAGTCGATCGTTCATCGCCTGCAACAGCTTCGAGTGCTCAAGACGCGCTGCCCGGCGCTGGTCTGCCACGCGTACGGCCAGTCGACCCCGTTCGATGTACTCTGTCACCGCGCGTTCAAGCGTCATTTTGGCAACGCTACCAACCGGGTAGTCATTTGCGCTGCGGCGCAGAGTCTCTTGAGCAGCTACATATTCGCTCTCGCTCGCCGCAGAGTCCGCCTCGGCACGCAGCTGGCTGGCAAGTTCAAAACGATCGGCAACGGACGCCAGCGCTTCCAATCGTTTCCGGTCCACCGGCTCTGGAAGGGGAGCGGGTTCCGAAAGCACAGGGGGAATGGGAATGGACGGCACAGGCGGCGCGGGTAGCGGCCTATTAAACAAGATGACTGAAACGCTCTCCCGGGCAATCAGATTGGCGGTGGCGGCAAGCACTATCACCGCGATAAAGGATAGGGTCAGCCGCGCGGTTATTCCGAGCGGAAACAGTTGGCGGACCGACACTTCTACGCGGTGCACGATGCCCTGAAGCCGTCGTGCGCGAATTTCTAGGTTCATGGTGATTGGCACACAAGGGCAGTCCCTGCATCTTGCACAGACTTTCGATGCCACATAGAAACCGGCTGACGAAAGTGTGCGTTGGATCTCACACTGGAACGCAAGCCCATTGAACATATGGTAGTACGCGTAACGGGTGTGTCGGGAAGGCCCCTGAAAGGACGATCACGCCCGCAAGGGCCGCGAGCCGCCCGCCACTCAGCTTTCCATACGCTGGTTACATGCGTGCATCGCGCGTGCAACTGATTCCGCGATATTGCGGCGGACGAGCGGTTTGCGGAGCACATCGATGACTCCAGCGGCCCGCGCCCGCTCGCTCAGTTGCGTGCCACCGTAGCCGCTCATGAGTATGATTGAGATCTCTGGCCGCAATTGCCGAATCTCACTGGCAAGCTCCGTTCCCGTGAGGTCAGGCATCGTTTCGTCGGTTAGCACGAGATCAAAGCGATTCGGTTCCGCGCGAAACGCCTGCAAAGCAGCGATGCTCGAGTCAAACCCCACTGGCTCGTAGCCAAGCCCGGCAAGCGTCTCTTCCCCGAGCGCAACCAGTGCGTGTTCGTCGTCTACGATCATGACTGTCTCACCGTTGCCCAGCGGCAGCTCGCTCGTGGGTTCCGCCAGAAGCGTTGGCATTGGGCCAGCGGCCGGCAGCCAGATCGTGAAGCTGGTGCCCAAGCCCAGCTGCGTCTCCACGTCAATTACACCGCCGAAATCGGCGACGATACCATGCACCAACGCGAGGCCAAGGCCCGTGCCATCGCCGACGCGCTTCGTGGTGAAGAACGGATCGAACATGCGTTTGAGCACCGCGGGCGGAATGCCGCTGCCGGTATCGCTCACCACGAGGCGCACGTAGCCGCCGGCACTTAGCGTACCGTGCGAAAGTAAGCGGCGCTCGCCGACCGCTACACGCTCGAGCAAGACTGTGAGCACGCCGGCCCGTTTCATTGCGTGCACCGCGTTCGTGCAGAGATTCATGACGACTTGGTGGAACTGGGTCGCATCGCCCACCACCGCCAGGTCGGCCGCATCTAATCGCGTCTCGATACGCACGTCAGCGGGCAGCGATGCTGCGAGCAACTCGAGCGTCTCTTCGACGACCGACTGCACCTGCACCGGCACGCGCTCACCCACTCCACTGCGGCTGAAGGCGAGAATGCGGTCGACGAGTCCCTTCGCACGCATTCCCGCGTGCATCACCTGATCGATCTGGTGTCGCACGGCGCTGCCTTCGCCCACGTTGTTCTGTACGAGTTCGCCGAAACCGAGAATCGCGCCGAGGATGTTGTTGAAGTCGTGCGCGATGCCTCCGGCCAGGCGCCCGATCGCCTCCATTTTGGCCGCCTGCTGCAGCTGCCGCTGCATCTCCTCGCGCTCCCGTTCCTGCACTCGTTGCGCTTCCTCGGAACGTTTTCGCCGGGTGACGTCCATCACGGCACCGACAAATTCGAGGTCGCCCAGTTCGTCCGCCAAGGCATGGGCTACTACTTCGAGATGCTTGACTGAACCATCCGGCATCAGCAACCGATACTCCAAATCAAAATCCTTTTTCTCTTGTCGTGCTCGATCGAGTATTTGTTCGTGGAAATCTCTGTCGTCCGGATGTGTTTGTCGAACGATTCGCGCGAGCTCGAGTGGAACTGCGCCGTCAAATTCGTAGATACGAAAGGTTTCCGCAGACCAGTACACCTCATCGGTTACGGCATTCCAGCCGAAACTGCCCGTGTGGCTGGCGGCCTGAGCTTGATCCAGGTAGGCCTCGCTCCGCCGCAAGGCCTCTTCGGCTCGCCGACGTTCGCTGTTCTCCTGCTGCAAGGAGGCTATCAACGCGAAGGCCAGAATGACAAACGTGATGCCGGCAACCACCAGGGCCAGATTGGTTTGATCGAGACTTGCGTATCCCTGGGCCTCGTGGACCGGGCCGTGAACGGCAAAAGTGGTCCCTCGCATTGCCGAGTAGTGCATACCGGAAATGGCTACGCCCATGACCACGGCGGCAACGAGCTTTTGTCCAAGATCCGTGGTTCGGAATGCCAGCCATAGTGCCGCCGTCGATGCGCCGATCGCTACAACCAAGGAGAGCGCAAGGAATAGAAAGTCGTAGCTGATATCGGCGTGCTCCCGCATTGCCGCCATGCCGATGTAATGCATGGCCGCAATCCCAAGGCCCATGAAGATGCCGCTGAATACGAGGGAAAGCGGCGGTGCGCTCTGACGATTGATGAAATAAAAACCGACGCCGGTCACGAAGATCGCCACAACTAGCGAAAGCGTGGTCAATCCGATGTCGTAGGACATCGGTACTGGCATGTTGAAGGCGAGCATGGCGATGAAGTGCATCGACCATATTCCGCCACCCATTGCGATCGCGGCCGCCACCAGCCACA
>JAXDQK010000090.1:0-55454 GCA_034667905.1 Gammaproteobacteria bacterium
TCGTTGCCTCGAAGCGTCTTCCCCTTCCGGGCGACCACCACCCCGCCCAGCCGCAATCCTAACTGCTAGTTGAGCTTGATTTGGACGTCGACGCCGGCCGGCAATTCCAGCTTCATGAGCGCGTCCACGGTCTTGTCCGTGGGGTTCAATATGTCCATCAGACGCTTGTGCGTGCGGATTTCGAATTGGTCCCGGGCGTCCTTGTCGCCATGGGGCGCAGTCAACACCGTGAAACGCTCCATTTTGATGGGCAAGGGCACAGGACCTTTGACGGTCGCGCCCGTGCGCTTCGCGGTATCGACGATCTCGCGGGCCGACTTGTCGATCAAACGATGATCGAAAGCCTTCAAGCGGATCCGTATGTTCTGATTAGCCATAAATAAGATTCCTAACGGACGGGGTCGCCTCGACCCCGTTTAAAGTTGCGCGAAGCGCATGAAAAAGGGGGCGGATGTTACGCTAAAACCTTGGCGACCACACCTGCGCCGACGGTTTTACCGCCCTCGCGGATGGCAAAGCGCAGCCCCTGCTCCATCGCGATCGGCGCGATCAGCTCCACCACGATCTTGATGTTGTCCCCGGGCATCACCATCTCCGTGCCCTCCGGCAGCTCCACCGCCCCCGTCACGTCCGTGGTGCGAAAATAGAACTGCGGCCGATACCCCTTGAAGAACGGCGTGTGCCGGCCCCCCTCTTCCTTCGTCAGCACGTACACCTCGGCTTCAAACTTCGTGTGCGGATTGATGCTCCCCGGCTTGCACAGCACCTGACCCCGCTCCACCTCTTCTCGCTTCGTGCCGCGCAGCAGCACCCCCACGTTGTCCCCCGCCTGCCCCTCATCAAATAGCTTGCGAAACATCTCCACCCCGGTGCACGTCGTCTTGGTCGTCGGGCGTATCCCCACGATCTCCACTTCATCGTTCACCTTCACAATCCCGCGCTCGATGCGCCCCGTCACCACCGTGCCGCGGCCCGCAATCGAAAACACATCCTCCACCGGCATCAAAAACGCCCCTTCCACCGCCCGCTTCGGCACCGGAATGTACTCATCCAGCGCCTTCACCAGCTTGATCACCGAGGGCACCCCAATCTCCCCCGCATCCCCTTCCAGCGCCTTCAGCGCCGAACCGGTGATAATCGGGGTCTTGTCCCCGGGAAACTTGTACAGCGTCAACAAATCGCGCACCTCAAGCTCCACCAGCTCGAGCAACTCCGCGTCGTCCACCATGTCCGCCTTGTTCAAATACACCACGATGTACGGCACCCCCACCTGGCGCGCCAATAAAATGTGCTCGCGCGTCTGCGGCATCGGCCCGTCCGCCGCCGATACCACCAGTATCGCCCCGTCCATCTGCGCCGCTCCCGTAATCATGTTCTTCACGTAATCCGCATGCCCGGGACAGTCCACGTGCGCGTAGTGGCGCGCCTCGCTCTGATACTCCACGTGCGCCGTCGCTATCGTGATCCCCCGCGCCCGCTCCTCCGGCGCCTGGTCAATCTGGTCGTAGGCCTTGAACTCCCCGCCAAACTTCTCCGCCATGACCTTCGTCAACGCCGCCGTCAAGGTCGTCTTGCCATGATCTACATGCCCAATCGTCCCCACGTTCACGTGCGGCTTCGTTCGCTCAAACTTCCCCTTCGACACGGCAAGTACCTCTTAGATTATAAAAACTGGAGCCCACGAGCGGGATTGAACCGCTGACCTCGTCCTTACCAAGGACGTGCTCTACCAACTGAGCTACGTGGGCCGCATCCATTTGGAGCGGGTGATGGGAATCGAACCCACGTGATCAGCTTGGAAGGCTGACGTTCTACCATTGAACTACACCCGCACTCCGTAGAAGCCAATGGCACGACCCCACATCCTTCGCTGGTGGAGGGGGTAGGATTCGAACCTACGAAGGCATAAGCCAGCAGATTTACAGTCTGCCCCCGTTGGCCGCTTGGGTACCCCTCCTTAAAATGAGCCGCGTATTTTGCGGTGCACTTGGCCCTGTGTCAACGTAAGTTCGGGTCGAATCGGTAAATCGTCTGCAGGTTCTCCGGCGCTTCTTTTTGGCTTGACGCTATCTTACGATATGTATATCATAAGATATGTTTTATAACTGTCGAGAACGACCATGAGGCACGGCTTTTTTCACTGTATGGGGCGCCATCGGCACCCGGGTTTCGGCTATTTCGGTCGGGGATTCATTGAAGGCGGCTTGGGGGGCCGGGGGTTTGGCGCGGGGCGCAAGCTGGCGTCGGCGGATTTGCAGCTTCTGATACTGAAGCTCCTGGATGAAAAATCGCGCCATGGATACGAGATTATCAAAGAGTTGGAGGAGCGTTCCAAGGGCTTCTACATTCCCAGCCCCGGCATGGTCTACCCCGCCCTGACGTACCTGGAGGAATTGGGCCACGCCACCGTGGCGGCGGATGGTGCGCGCAAGTTGTACAGCATCACGAAGTCCGGCAAAGAATATTTATCCAAACATCTGGCCGCGGCCGAGGCGCTCATCGCCCAATTTGAGCGTGTCGGAGAGCGGATGGATCGGGTGCGCCAAGCACTGGGCGCCGAGGAAACCGGCGAGGAACTTGGGCACCACCCGGAGCGCGGCGGCTCGCGCGAACTGCATCGTGCCAGGCGGGATCTTAAGCTTGCCCTGCTCGCCAAATGGCACAGCTCGCCCGAAGAGCAGCAGCGCATCGCGGCCATCCTCGCGCGCGCGGCCGCGGAAATTGCCGGCAACTAGACCCTACTTCAAATTCGTTTCGAACAGGAGATATATGCGCTTGTATTCGTCCAGCCAGGAGTCGGCGTTCGTAAATCCGTGCCGATCCAAGGGGTAAGGCGATAAGCTGAAATTGTCCTTGTGCAGCTCGATCAAGCGCTCGTACAAGCGCATCGAATCTTCGAACAATACATTGTCGTCAATGACCCCGTGACAGATCAACAGCGCATCTTGCAGACCGGAAGCGAACTCGATGGGCGATGAGCGCGCATAGGCGATCGGGTCGGTCTTCGGATCATTCAAAATGCCTGCCGTATAGCTGTCGTCGTACTGCATCCAATCGGTAACCGGACGAAGGGCCGCGCCGGCGGCGAACTCGCCCGGTGCCCGGAACAGCGCCATCAAGGTCATGAAGCCGCCGTATGAACCGCCATACATGCCCACATGTTTGGGATCGGCGCCGGCCTGTTCGACCAGCCATTTCTTGCCGTCGAGCAGATCTTCCAGTTCCGGATGACCCATCTGCCGATAAATCGCCGTGCGCCAATCACGGCCGTAACCGGCGGAAGCGCGGTAATCCATATCGAGCACCACGTAGCCTCGATGCGCCAGCAAATTGTTGAACATCTGCTCACGGAAATAATAGGAGTAGTGCAAATGCACGTCCTGCAAATATCCGGCGCCATGGACAAAAAGGACAGCCGGCTTTTTGGCCCCTGCGCCGCTGCTGGGGTCGCGGTAGAGCTTGGCGTAGATGGCCCCGGCAAAGTGCGTGGATGGAATTTTTACGATTTCCGGTTGGATCCAGCTCATCGATTTGTAGTCGGCGGCGCGGGTATCCGTCAGTTCACGAGGCGTTCCGGAACCATCGGCATTGGCCACGGCGGCTTGCGTACGCATGTAGGGGGTCGAATAGCTCAGCAGGAGTTGCTTGCCGCTGCGATCGAGCTGCGCCTTCTCGACTCCCGCGAGCCGTGTCAGCCGTTGCAATGGACCGCCGCTGCTTTTGACCCGGTATACGTCGTAGGAATACGGGGCCGTGGCGTTGCTGAGCACATAAAACCAGCGGCCATCGGCGGATAGCTGCGGCGCCGATACTTCGTATTGACCTTGAGTCAGGGGCCGCGCCTCGCCATGTGGCGCCTTGGTATACAAATGAGCGTAACCCGTTTCCTCGGATTCATACCACAGGGTGCGATTGTCATTGAGCCAGCCGAACTCATTGAAAGAGGCATCGATCCACGCGCCATCCGTCAAACGATGCTCTGGGATCAACGCAAAATGGGCAAAATCAACGCTCACGAGCCATCGATCCTTGTGATCGATCGAATACAGTTGGATGCCGAGGGCGCCTCCATCGAGGCTCCAAATCATTCCGCCGCTGACCGCATCCGGCTCATCGTTGATCACCCACACGCCGCGCTTTTGCGGAGCCGCGTCGCGATCGGCGTGCGCAAGGACCTTGGCATTTTCCTCTCGAACGGATTTCAGCGGGTCCTCATCGAGCCCGGGCAGCTTGTCCACTGCGAGCGGGTGCAAGGTGTGGTCCGCAAGATTGAGCAGGATCAAGGATTGCGCGGCGGGAGGATTGCGCCCCACTCGCAACCGCTCCTTCTCGAATTCCTCGTAGCCCGATTCGGTGACGTAGCGCGTGAGCTGGCCTTCCTTGCCTTTGACATGCGATTTAGGTTCGGTGACGACGATCAGCCAGTGCGCATCGGGCGACAATTCGCTGCCGCGGATCGTCACCTCATCGCCCAAATAAAAGGGCGCAGACGTGCGCGAAGCGTCGGCTTTTTGCAACGCCTCAGCGTGCATGCGCAAGGTCTCGGTATCATCGTGCAATTTCTTCAAGGTGGAGAATGTGCGCAATTGCATGTCGCGCAAATCGTCTGCGGCGGGCGGCGCATTCGGGTCCTTGTCGGCCTTGAGAATGGCCGCCGGCGTGGTAACACCTGTCGCAAACGTGTGCACGTACCAGTCGCCGTCGATGCGAAAGCTCAAGAGCTTCCCATCGGCTGAAAATTGCGGGGAGGACTTCGGTTGCGGGCTGCGCGTAATCTGCGTCAGGCGACCGTTGGAGAGGTCGCGCACAAAAACATTGCTGCTGCGTATGAAGGCGGCGTGCTTGCCGGCGCGCTCGTAAACCGCGGGTGCGTCCGCAGCGGCCAACGCCGCGGCGTCAATCACTTGATCCTGCTTGTTCACCGGATCAAGGCGATGCAGATCGATGATCGGCGAGCCGCTGCGCTTCAGCGAATAGTACACAGCACGGCCATCGGCCGACCAGAAAGGATCCCGCACCGGCGGCCCGATCCAGTCGGGATCGGCCATGATTTTTTCCAGGATGAGCCCCGGCTGCGAAACCGCGTCGGAGTCAGCGGCCAGGCTCGCCGAGTTCGCGGCACACATCGCCGCCAAAATCACAGACAGGAAATATTTCATTGACGCGCCTGAGCGAGGATACGGATCTTGAGTCTACCGGGCCTCGCGCAGAATGATAAAAGTGAATCGGATCAGGCGTACTCGTCGATCAGCGACTTGGGCGGCCGTGGCGTGTTTGGAGTGTCCACGGATTTGGACGTCGCGGCGGTCGAACCTTGATCCCTGCGTTGACCGCGCTCTTTGTCATCCGGCGACGGCCGCCTGTCCTCAATGGGCAGTGCGGGATAAAGGCCTGAATTGCTTAAGCGGTCAACTTCACTCATTGCCTTAGCCTCGCTTTAGTCCGGTTTGGGCGGCTCTGCGACTGGTTTTGCGTCTTTTACCAATACGGTTTTTTCCAAATCTGCGGGCGGCACGCGATACAGCAAGCGATTCGTTGCGCTGCTTGCATCCGCCAAGTCCATGTCCGGCGCAAAGCTCGTCGGAGTCTCGGCGGAGACTCTGGCCGTCGTGCTTTCGGCGGGCGAGACGGCCTCCAACACCAACACGGCGACGCGCCGATTCGCATTGCGCCCCTCGTTCGACTGATTCGGTTGGCGCGGATGAAACTCGCCGAAGCCCACGATCTCTAGCCTCAAGGGATCAATGCCTTGCTTGGTGAATTGATGCACAACGCTGGCGGCGCGGGCAGCCGAGAGTTCCCAATTGGAGGGGAAGGCGCCGGTGTGAATCGGCCGATCATCGGTATGCCCTTCGACACGGATGGGATTCGGAAAGGGCTTCAGCACCTCGGCGAGCTTATCCAGCACGGGTTCCGCAGCCGTCGAGAATGCGCCCGCACCGCTCGGGAATAAAATGTCGGTATTGATTTCGATTTCCAGCCACATGTTTTCGCGCCGCACCGTGATCAGCTTGGCATCGATCAATGCTTTCATCGCGTCCTGCACCTGACGCTCCATGCGGATCAACGCGCCGGATGGGTCCCCGGGCGCGGGGGCTTGAATCGAGATCGGGTTGCTCTGCTGGCCCTGCGAATTTTTGAACATGATGAGCTTGGTCGGCGTGATGCCCACCAGCGGCTTATCGCCGCCTTTGCCCGGCTCCTTCTCCCCAAGGTTCACCGGCTGCATGCTTTTGGGCTGGCCATTGAAGGCGGCAATCATTGCGTCGGACAGCACCCGAAACTTTCCCTCATTGACCGACGACATGGCATACATCACGGTAAATAACGCAAACAGCAGCGTGACCAGGTCGCCGTAGGGAATGGCCCAGGCTTCGTGGTTCACATGATCTTCGTGTTTTTTCTTGCGAGCCATTAGTGGTGGAAGTAGCCTTGCAATTTCGATTCGATGTTGCGCGGATTCTCGCCTTGCGCGATGGCGATGAGCCCCTCGATCACCATGGTGCGTACCTGCGATTGGCCGTGAATCACGGCTTTGAGCTTGTTGCCCATGGGCAAGAACAGGAGGTTGGCGAAAGCGATGCCATAGATGGTCGCGATGAAGGCCGCGGCGATGCCGTGGCCGAGTTTCGAAGGATCATTGAGGTTTTGCATGACGGCCATCAAGCCCATGACGGCGCCGATTATCCCTAAGGTGGGCGAGTAGACGCCCATGGACTCGAATACCTTCGCAGCTTGGGTGTCGAAGTGTTCCATGGTCTCCAGCTCGATCTCCATGCTGGAGCGGATCGCATCCGGCTCCCCGCCGTCCACCAAGGACTGCAAGCCCTTTTTTAGAAAATCGTCTTTCTCGCCCTCGACGGCGGATTCCAGGCCCAGCAGGCCTTGTTTTCGCGCAATGTTGCTCCATTCGATGATCTTTTCGATCATGGCTGCCGGATTTTGGCGTGGCGGCATGAAGACCCAGGAAACGATTTTCCATGCACGCAAGAATGTGGCCATGGGCGTCTGCACCAGGCTGGCGGCCAACGTGCCGACGACCACGATGACGAAAGCGGCACTGCCAACCAGCGCCCCGGCGCTGCTGCCTTTGAGGATCGCGCCGCCGATGATTGCGATCAGCGCCAGCACGATGCCGATGATGCTTAAAATATCCATGATTAGTTTGGCTTGAGCCACTCCGACAAACGCGCCCGCAAACGCACCAGCGCCTGGCCGTGGATTTGGCACACGCGGGATTCGGAGACCTCGAGCACTTCGCCGATTTCACGCAGGTTCATTTCTTCGTCGTAATACAGTGAGAGCACCAGTTTCTCGCGCTCCGGCAGCCCGCTGATGCCGTTGGCCAGCGCACCGCGGAAACCCGCATCCTCCATATCGTCCAAGGGACCGGGGCCCTCATCCCGCGTGTGGTCGGCCGGGCTTGATTCGTCCTCGCTCGAACCCAGTTGATCGAAACTGAACAGGCGGCAGCTCGCGGCGTCCTGCACCAGCTTGTGATAGTCCTCGATCGACACGCCGAGGCCCTCCGCGATATCGGTCGGGCTTGCGTCATGACCCTTCGCGTTCTCTAACTTGCGCACCACATCGGCCATTTCGCGCATGTTTCGATGCACTGAGCGAGGCGTCCAGTCGGATTTGCGCACCTCATCGAGCATGGCGCCGCGTATGCGGATGCCCGCGTAGGTTTCGAAATTGGCGCCCTTGGTGGCCGAGTAATGCTTCGCCGCGTCCAACAAGCCGATCATGCCGGATTGGATCAAATCATCGACTTCGACATTCGGCGGCATGCGGCTGACCAGGTGGTAGGCAATGCGCTTCACCAAATCGGCATGTTTCAGCACCAATTCTTGCTGCGGCACCTCGTTCACCGGAACGTGCCCGGCCGCAACCGGCTTCGCGCCGCGTTTTTGGGTGTTCGTGTACTGTGTGCTTGCTCTCATTGCAATACCGTCGAGGGCTCAATCCTGGCCCCTACCATCCGTTCGACAAAAAATTCAAGGTGACCCCGTGCCCCTTGAGGCACAGACCACTTATCGGCCTTAGAGGCCAGATTCTTGAGTGCTATGGAGGAAATTGATGCGGGATACGCGTCCACCACGGCCGTCTGCCGCTGCACCGCTCGGCGCAGGTAGTCATCAAACGGTACGGAACCGGCGAACTCGAGCGTCACATTGAGAAATCGGTCACAAACGCGCGCAATTTTTTGGAAAAGATCCGGACCTTCCCCGGAGCGGCGGGTCTGGTTCGCCAGGATCTGAAAGCGTTGCACGCCATGCTCGCGGCTCAACACCTTGATGAGCGCGTAAGCGTCGGTAATGGACGCCGGCTCATCGCAAACGACCACCAGCACGTGATGCGCGGCCTGACTGAATGTCATGACGCTGTCGTGCAAGCCTGCAGCAGTGTCGACCACCAGTACTTCGACTTGGTGATACAGATCGCTGAAGGCGCGAATAATGCCCGCGTGCTCGGCCGGCGACAGGCTCGCCATGCGTTTGACGCCCGATGCCGCCGGCACGATTTGCAGGCCGTGCGGCCCGGTAACGATGGCATCTTCCAAAGAACATTCGCCTTGAATGACATGACCCAGATGGAACCGCGTGTGCAGCCCCAGCACGACATCGACATTGGCGAGGCCGAGATCGGCGTCCACCAGCATGACATCGCGCCCCTGTGCGGCAATCGACACGGCGAGATTGGCGGACACGGTGGTCTTACCCACCCCACCCTTGCCGCCCGTGACGGCGATGACCTTGACGGGCCGCGATGAATTGATCTCCGCTAAGGCTGCGGCTCGATCGGGTGAGAGTCGGCTATCACGCATGGGAGGATGCCCGGCCGAACTTGCGCGCCAAAGCCGCTTCGTCCCGCGCCGGCGGCGCGCGCTCCTTGAGCTTCAAAGCGGCGCGAATCAACCAGACTCGCTTCTGATGCGCGGCATGCAGATCGTCCGGCACGCGTTGACCGTCGCACACATAGGCAATTTGCAGCTTGTGGCGCAAGGTAACCGAAATTACCGCGCCGAGGCTCGCCGCCTCATCGACCTTGGTGAGCACGCAAGCCGCCGGAGCCGCTTGCGCAAACGAACGTACGATCTCCTCTAACGCGTGCCCTTCGCCCTGGGCGGGGAGTGCCAACAGGACTCGGGCCCGAGCGGCGCCCAATTTAAGCGCCGCGAGTTGTTCGGTAAGGCGCACGTCGCGCGGTCCCATCCCGGCCGTGTCGATCAAAATCAATTTCTTGGATTTCAGCCGTTCCAGCACTCGGGCTAATTCTCTGCCGTTATTTGCCGTGTGCATCGGCGCGGCGAGAATTCGCGCGTAGCTGCTCAGTTGCTCGCGTGCGCCGATCCGGTAGCAATCGGTGCTGATCAGCGCCAGATCCTGGCTGCCGTGCAGCATGCACCAGCGCGCCGCAAGCTTGGCGATCGTGGTGGTCTTGCCGGCACCCGTCGGTCCCACCACCGCCGTGATGCCGCCGGTGACGCAGGTCATATCCTGGGTGACGGGCAGATGCTTCACCAGCAACGCAAGCGGGATGTGGGATGGATTTTCCAAGCTGGTGCGCCGCGGGGTCAGCGCGGCCAACGTCATGGCCACATCCGGGGCAATGTCCATCGCCGACAACTCCTCGAGCACCCGCGCCTTGAGCGGCTCGCGCAGCCGCTTGTCGCTCCAGGTCATGCCATCCAAACCGGTCTCGAGCATGCGGCGCAGATCCCGCAGCTCGCGTTGCATGGCGCCGTAGCCTTCATCGGCAACCGGGGAACGCGCGGCGGCGCGCGACGCCGTCTTGGCGGCCGCCACCAGCGGCGTGAGCGGCGCCGTCGGCGCTGGCGGCGCAACGGGTAAAACGGGGGTCGTTGCAGCCGTCCTCACAGACGGCTCTACCATGATGGGTGCCGGACGCTGGCGATTGGCATCGGCAAACAGGGCCTCATCGTAGTCCACGGCGGCGATCACTTCGATGCCCTCCTCGCTGCGGCGGCTCGACAGAATGACGGCATCCGCTCCTTGCTCAGCGCGGACTTGGGCGAGAGCCGCGCGCATGCTGGTTGCCGTGTATCGTTTAATCTTCATTTAAGAACCTCCGTGAATATCACTCATCAACGGCCCACCGCGGCGATGACGCGGATGCGGCGGTTTTCGGGAATCTCGTTATAGGCAAGCACCGCCAGCGAGGGCGTGGCATGACGCATCAAGCGCGCGATCCAGGGTCGGATTTTCGGGGCGACTAACAGCACGGCGGGCTCGCCCGCTGCATCCTGGCGCCGAGCACTGTCCCCCAAGGCCTGCTGAATTCGGTCGGCCAATCCCGGCTCGAACCCGGGCGAGGCGTCGCCGCCGCCCGCCATCGACTCTTGCAGCACCTGCTCCAGCGCCGGGTCCAAGGTGATCACCGGCAGCTCCTCGCGCAATCCGCCGATGTGCTGCACGATGGTGCGCCCCAATGCCACGCGCACCGCGGCGACCAATGCCACCGGATCTTGGGTTCTCGGCGCAAATTCCGCGAGCGTTTCGCAGATGGTACGCAAGTTGCGAATAGGCACCCGTTCCAACAACAGGTATTGCAGCACCTTGACGACCACGCTCATGGGCAGGAGCTTTGGCACCAGGTCCTCGATGAGCTTGGGAGCCGTTTTGCCTAACCGGGTCAGCAACTGCTGCACCTCTTCGTGCCCCAATAACTCGTGCGCGTGAGACTGCAGCAGATGGCTTAAGTGAGTTGCGATGACGCTGCTGGCGTCCACCACGGTATAGCCTTGGCCTTGTGCTTGATCGCGCCTCGACTTGTCGATCCAAATCGCATCCAATCCGAACGCGGGGTCTTTGGTGGCCGAACCGGTCATCGTGCCGGTGACCTGCCCTGGATTGATGGCCATTTCACGATCCGGAAACACTTCGGATTCGCCCACCGGCGCGCCGAGTATCGTGATGCGGTAGGAATTGGGGCCCAGCTCCAAATTGTCGCGTATGTGGACCGCTTGAACGAGGAATCCCAATTCTTCGGAGAGTTTCTTGCGCACGCCTTTGATGCGTCCCATGAGCTCGCCGCCCTGATTGCGATCCACCAGGGGAATGAGCCGATAGCCGACTTCCAGGCCGATGAGATCCACCGCTTCGACATCGTCCCAGGAGAGTTCCTTGTGCTCGCTTGGGATCGCTTGCGCGGCAGCCGGTACGATCGCCACCGCGGTGCCGGGCGCCGGGCGCTTGCTCAAGAAGTAGGCGCCGGCTCCGCACAGCGCCGCCATCGACAGGAAGACGAAATTGGGCATACCGGGAATGATGCCGAGCAGCGCCAAGATACCGCCCGTCACGCCGAGCGCACGGGGCTGGCCCAATACCTGGGACATGATCTGTTGGCTCATGTCGTGAGGCCGCGAGACGCGCGTAACCAAAATGGCGACGGCCACCGACAAAAGGAGCGCCGGAATCTGCGCTACCAGTCCATCGCCGATCGTCAGCAAAGCATACGTGCGGCCGGCATCGGCCAGCGACATGCCGTGCTGTGCTGCGCCGATAATGGTGCCGCCGAACAGATTGATGAACACCACCAAGATGCCGGCAATCGCATCGCCGCGGACGAACTTGCTGGCTCCGTCCATGGCGCCGTAAAAATCGGCTTCTTCGCGCACCTCTTGACGGCGCAGAATGGCGTCGGCTTGCGTGATGATGCCGGCGTTCAAATCGGCATCGATGGCCATCTGCCGTCCGGGCATCGCGTCCAAGGTGAAGCGAGCGCTGACTTCCGAGATGCGTCCGGCGCCCTTGGTGATGACGACAAAATTGATGATTACCAGCACCGTGAACACCACCATGCCTACCGCGTAATTGCCCCCGACCACGAAATGGCCGAAAGCGGCAATCACGTGTCCGGCGGCTTGCGCGCCGGTGTGGCCGTTGATGAGAACGATGCGGGTCGAGGCGACGTTGAGGCCGAGACGCAGCAGCGTTGCACCGAGCAGCACGGTGGGAAAGGTCGCGAACTCCAGAGCGCGGCGTACATAGATCACCGCAAGCAGAATCATCAACGAGAGCGAAATGTTGAAAGTGAAGAACACATCCAAGAGGAACGCCGGCAGCGGCAGCACCATCATGGCGAGCACCACCATCACCAGCACCGGCACACCTAGGCCGTTGCGCGCGAATTCGCCCAAGGTAGCTGCTGCGCCGCGGGCCGTCATACGTCTGAATACTCATCGGGAAGCATAGGCGTAGGCCGCGCGACGCGGGCCGCAATGGTCGGATTCAAAGTGCGCACACGGAAGATGTACGACAGCACCTGCGCCACCGCGCCATACAGGCCGTTGGGGATTTCCTTGTTGAGGTCAGTGGATCGGTACAGCGCGCGCGCCAGTTTGGGCGCCTCGAACACCGCAACGCGATGCTCCTCGGCGATACGTCGAATGTTTTGTGCCACCAAATCGACGCCCTTGGCGAGCACGACCGGAGCGCGCATTTTCTTCGGGTCATACTTCAGCGCCACCGCGAAGTGCGTCGGGTTGACGATTACCACATCGGCGGTGGGAATCTTGTGCATCATGCGGCGCCGCGCCAGGGTTTGTTGCAACTGCCGAATGCGCTGCTTGGTCTCCGGTCGCCCGTCCGTCTCTTTGGCCTCGTCGCGCAGCTCCTGGCGGGTCATGCGCAAGGCGCGTTTGAACTGGAATATTTGCAAGGGCACATCCACGATCGCCACCAAGGCGAGCGAGGCGCACAGCCAGACGAAGGCCCAACTCATGAGGCCGGCACCCCGGAAAATGGCATCGCGTGGTGCCATGCGTGCCAGTGCCAATACGTCGCCGAAAGTCGCGGAAACGATTCCCGCGCACACGCCGCCCACCACCAAGCACTTGAGCAACGCCTTGGCCAATTCGGACACGCCGCGCATGCCGAATAGACGCTTGATGCCGGCCAAGGGACTTAGCCGGGAAAAATCCGGTGTCAGCGCCTTGCTGCTGAAATTCCAACCACCCAGCGCCACCGAGGCCAGCAGCACCATGGCGACGAGGGCACCGAACACAGGCAGAAGGGAGGTCACGGCGCTGATGCCGGCATCGCCGAGCGAAGCGGCCATGGAATCCGTGGAGCGCAGCGACTTCTCATCGATCGACAGGGAACGGCGCATCATCTGCGACAGGTGCGTGGCCGCTGCTCCGCCGATTGCCACCAGCGCGGCACTGCCGCCGATCATCGTGGCAAAGTTGGTCAGCTCACGCGAACGCGGCAGCTGGCCGCGCTCACGAGCTTCCTGCAGGCGTCGTGGCGACGGGTCTTCGGTGCGATCGCCGCCCGATTCGGATTCGGCCATCAGGGCGCTCCCGCGGGGACGGCGCCGACCAGATCTGAAACGGCCATCAGCGCCGTGTGAATGAGACCGGCAATACCCGACATGAGGCCGTCGAGTCCGGCGAGAAGCACGAGAAAGCCGCTCATCAGTGTGATGGTGAAGCCGATGCCGAACAGGTTGAGTTGCGGCGCGGCGCGGGTAACCACGCCGAGCGCCAGATTGACGATGACCAAAGCGATCACGGCCGGCAGGGCGATCAGCAAGCCTGTGTCGAAGACTCGCGCGCCCCACAGCACGACCGTGATGAGAAAGCCCTTGTCGATGTGCGCCGCGCCGATGGGCAGGGTGTGAAAGCTCTGTGCCAATGCGCCGAGCAGCATCAAATGCCCATTGATCGCAAGGTATGTCAGGGTGCCGAAGATCAAGAACATCTGGCCGAGCACCGGTACTTGGGCGCCTCGTTGCGGGTCGACCAGGGTCGCAAATCCCAAGCCCATGGAGAGCGAGACGCTTTGACCGGCGAATACCAGCGCTTCGAAGGCCAGTTGCACGACCATTCCAATCGACACGCCGATCAGTAATTCCAAGACAGCCGCCAGCATGCCGGCGGCGGAGAAAATCGACAGGTCCGCGGGCACTTCCACCAATGGACCCAGCAAAAAAGCCAGCGACAAGGTCAGTACGACTTTCACCAGCCGAGGTACGGAGGGTTCGCTGGCCGCGGGCGCCGTCAGCACGAAGCCGCTGATGCGAAGGGCCGGCCACCACATTCGGCTCACCCACATCGACACGTCCCCGGCGTTCAGGGTCAAGGGTTGCATGGGCGCTAGCCGATCATCGTCGGGATGGCGGCGTACAAATCGTGCGTAAAATCGATCAAGACGCGCAGGATCCACGGGCCGGCGACAAACAGGGTAAGCACGAGCATCAACAGCTTCGGAATGAAGCTCAAGGTGGATTCGTTGATCTGCGTCGCCGCTTGCAGCATGCCGATCACCAAACCTGTGATCAATGCAATGAGCAGCAGCGGCGCGGAAATCAGCGAGGTAACCAGCAGTGTCTTGTGCGCCAGATCCATGACGTTCTCGGGCGTCATTGATGAAAGCTCGACGCCAGGGTGCCGATCAGCAAGGTCCATCCGTCCACCACCACGAACAACATGATCTTGAACGGCAAGGACACCAAAACGGGCGACAACATCATCATGCCCATCGACATCAGCACGCTTGCCACCACTAGATCGATCACCAGGAAGGGTATGAAAACCATGAAGCCGATTTGAAAGGCGGTTTTCAATTCGCTGGTGATGAAGGTGGGCACCAGCACCGACAGCGGCACATCCTCGGCACTGGCAAATTGCGATTTGCCGGACAGCTTGGAAAAGAGCTGTAAGTCGGATTCGCGGGTTTGCGCCAGCATGAACTTCTTCAGCGGTGCCACGGTGCGATCGATGGCCACTTCTCCCGCCAGCTGTCCGTCCATGTACGGCTTGATGCCCGCGGCATACGATTGCTCGAGCGTGCTACCCATCACAAAAAACGTCAGAAACAACGCCAGTCCCGTCAACACTTGATTCGACGGCGTCGTGGCCATGCCGAGCGCCTGGCGCAGGATCGACAGCACAATGATGATGCGAGTGAACGCCGTCATCGCCAGCAGGATCGCCGGCAGCAACGTCAGCAGCGTCATCAATATCAGTATTTGGAAGGTCAGGGAGTAGGTTTGCACTCCGTCGGCCGCGGATTTGAGCGCGACCGCAGGCAACGCGGCCTGGGCGCTTGCCGCGAGCGGCACCAGCGCGAGCAACGAGAGCAACGCGACGGCCAAGACGCTGCCGCGAGCGAGTTGCAGCGCCTTGGATGTCACGCCGAACCGCCGGAGCGCTTCATGATGTCGCGCAATCGTTCGGCGAATGCCGGCGAAGGACTCGAGGGCTTCAGGGCGATGGGCGCGGCCAAGGGCGTCAGCGCAACGATGCCGCTCGCCCCGATGCCGACCAGCACCTGCGCCTCGCCGATGCGAACCAGCACGATGCGTTCTCGCGGACCCAAATTCAGCTGATCCAGCACTTCGCTGTCCAAAGATCCGCGCGGTGCGGCCAACTTGAACCGCTTGAGCACCCAGCCGATTGCAAGAATCAGCGCCACGATCGCTATGAGGCTCAAAGTGAGCTGCGCCAAGCTGGCAACCGACAACGGCGAAGTCGGTTGCGCCAGGGGGCTCATTTTGCGTGCTCCATCCTTTCAGTCTCGCTCACGACATCGGTGAGTCGAATGCCGAATTTTTCATTGACCACCACGACTTCGCCGCGCGCGATGCGCACGCCGTTCACGAGCACGTCGAGCGGCTCGCCGGCCAGGCGGTCGAGTTCCACCACCGCCCCGGGCGCCAGTTGCAGCAATTCGCGCACCGACATTTTTGCGCGGCCGACCTCGAGCGCGAGGGTGACCGCGACATCGAGAATGAGGTTCAGATTCATCTCTTGGCCTGCCGTGCCGGCGGCATTGGGACTCAGGTCGCTGAATTGCGCGCGGGCGACGGCGCTTTTCGAATCGGGCGGGCTCATACAGGGGCTCCTGGAAGAATTTTGAGGGCGTTGCGCCCTTGCGATATGCCGAAGCGGCCGCGGTAAAGCGGCACGTCGCCTGCAAACAACGTGACCTGCTGGGGCGCCTCGATCGGAATGATGTCGCCGGGCGCGAGGCTCACCAGCTGGCGCAGACTGATTTGTGCTTGCGCGAGAACCGCGCGCGTGTCCATTTGCGCTTCTTGGAGGGCACTCGTCAGCGTCGGCGCCCAGGGCTCTTGCTTGCGAACGGGCGCACTACCGCCGTCGCCGGCAAGCGCATCGCGAATGGGTTCGAGCATTGCGTCGGGGAACAGCCACTCCATGCGCCCGCTGCGAGCCGCGAATTCCACGGAGAACTTTGCCACGACGACCGAGTCGAGCTGGCCGCCCAATTGCACCAGGCGCGGATTGGTCTCCTGCTTGACCAGTTCCAATTCGACCGGCGAGACGGGCTGCCAGGCCGACGCCACATCCGCCGCGACGCTTCGCAGCATGAGTGCGAGGAATCGTTGGGCTGCCGGGGCGGTGGCGGCTTGCGGATCCGCGTTCGCCCTTCCGGTGCCCCCGAAGAATCCATCCAGCAAGGTCAACAACAGCGCCGGCTCGACGCTGACGTAAGCAAAGCCGGGCAATGGCTTCAGGCGTACCACTGCCAGCGTCGCCGGCACGGGTAAAGAGGCTTGCAAGTCGGCGCTCTTCACCGACTCCAGCGACTCGAAATGCATGCCCGCATCACGGCCCAGGAGTTGGGATAGAGAGGCGCCCGCGCGGTCGGCGAAATTCTTGCTGATGGCTTCCAGCAGCGGCAGTTGCGTGCGGTTGATGCGCTGGACCGCAAAATCATAGGGCCGCACGGCATGTGCGCTTTCTTTGCCGTCTTTTTCCAGGAGCGCGGCCACCTCTTCGTCGGAAATCCGCTCGGGCGCTGCAGCCATCACTGCACCACGAAGCTGGTGAACAGCACATCGTCGATGTCCGGGCCGCCTTCCTTTTTCTGTACGGCGCGAATTTCGGTGAGCGCCTCTTGCCGCAACTTCTCTTTGCCCTCGCGCGAGAGCATGGTTTGATAGTTCCGATTGCTCATCAGCAACAACAAGTTATTGCGGATCAACGGGGTGTTCTTCTTCACGCTCTCGATGGTTTTTTCATCGTGCGCCATGATTTCCATGGTGATCTGCAGGAAGCGCACCGCCGAACCGTCCTCGAAATTCACGACCAGCGGAGGATCAATGGCGAAATACACCGAGGGCTTGCCGCTGCCGCCCGCCTCAGCTCCTTTGGAGACGGCCGCCACCGGCACGATGGCCGTGATCTTGCCATCCTTATCAAGCTTCAGATCCGGTAGCGGGTGCAGCTTGGCATTGATGAAGCCGCCGACCACGACGGCCATCAAGGTCAGGGCGAAGATGCCCAGTCCGTTCACCAGGCTACCCATCATGCCGCCGGATTTCTTCGGCGGGGCGGGAGGAGCGTCGTCAGCATCATCGGCCATAGTTTCGATTCCAAGACGCGGACGTATGCCGCGGCTAAAATCGAGCAAGTTCTATGCCATGAGTAACCTAAGCCTCTTTGCTCAACGTATTCAGAGACTTATGACAGGCAGCCAAAGCCGCCAGGCCTTGCCTCAAGGCGCCGAGAATTTGACGCTTACCAGATGTTCACGCGTTGATCGGGCGGCAAATACATCTTGTCGCCCGGCTTCAGGCCGAAAGCCGAGTAGAAGCCGGCCTGGTTCCTCAAGGGTGCGGTGCCCCGCACTGCCGGCGGCGAGTGCGGATCGGTCTTGATGCGCTGGATGGCCTCCGACTCGCGCACCTTGCCGCGCCACACCTGCACCCATCCCAGATAGAGGCGTTGATCGCCGGTGAACCCGCGGATAACGGGAGCCTCGTGGCCCGCCAGCGATATGCGATAGGCCTTGTGGGCGATGGCGAGCCCGGAATTGTCGCCGATATTCTCACCCAAGGTGAGCGCGCCATTGACATGATAGTCCGGCACCGGCTCGTAGGCGTCGTACTGCGCAACCAGCGCCTTGGTCTTCGCGGCAAACTTGTCGTGATCGGCCTTGGTGAACCAGTCGTGCAGATTGCCGTCGGCATCGAATTGGCTGCCCTGATCATCGAATCCATGGCTCATCTCGTGGCCGATGACTGCGCCGATGCCGCCGTAATTCACCGCGTCGTCAGCCGCGGCGTCGAAGAACGGCGGCTGCAGGATTGCCGCTGGAAAGGTTATTTCGTTGGCGGTTGCACTATAGGAGGCATTCACGGTTTGCGGCCGCATGCGCCATTCACCGTGATCGACCGGCTTGCCGAGCTTGGCGAGGTTGCGGCGGTATTCGAACTCGTTGGCTCGAATGACGTTGCCGCGCAAATCATCGGGGATTATTTTCAGGGCACTATAATCGCGCCAGCGATCCGGATAACCGATCTTGGGCAGCATCTTGGCAAGCTTGGCCTGAGCGCCGACTTTGGTCTCTGCGCTCATCCAGTCCAAGGTATCGATGTCGCGGCGGTACGCTTCGAGCAAATTCTGCACCAGAACCTGCATGCGCGCCTTGTGCTGCGGCGGAAAATATTTGGCGACATAGAGCTTGCCGAGCGCCTCGCCCATGCTCCCGTCGAGCAAGCTGATGGCGCGCTTCCAGCGCGGTAGATTCTCCGGCACGCCGCGCAGCACCCCGCCGGTAAATGCAAAGCGCTCATCGACAAAAGCCTTCGAAAGGTACGGCGCTGAGAAGGACAACACCCGCCACTTGAAATACACCTTCCACACAGGCAGCGGCGTGGCTGTGATCACCTTGGCCAGCGCTTTGAAATAGGAGGGTTGCCTGACGATCACCGAGTCGACCTTGCCCTCGATGCCTGCGCTTCGCACATAGCGTTGCCACTCATACCCCGGCATGAGCGCCGAAAGCTCGGCGATTGCAGTCTTGTTGTAAGTCTTGATCGGATCTCGGTCTTCGACGCGAGTCCACTGTATTCTCGCCAGCGAGGTTTCCAATTTGAGAATCGCGGCCGCGCCGTCTGCGGCTTTGGCTTGGCCCGCCATGGTCAACATTTTCTCGATGTGCGTCAGATAACCGGCGCGCGCGTCCTTGAGCTTGGCGTCATCCTTCAAATAGTAATCGCGATCCGGCATACCCAATCCGCCCTGAAACAGGATCACGGCATATTGGGCAGAGTTTCTCGCATCCTGATTGATTTGCAGCCCATAGGGAGCGCCGGCACCGATGGCACTCATGCGCGCAACCAAGGTCGGAAGCGCACTCCTGTCCTTGATTGCATCGATGGCTGCAAATTCAGCGTGCAGCGGCTTTAGGCCCAGCACCTCGAGCTGACCTTCGTTCATGAAGCTTGAATACAGATCCGCAAGTTTTTTGGCGTCCGGATCGTCATCGACGCCAGCCGTACCGGGCGCCGTCGCACCGGGCGCCGCTGCGCCGGGAAGACCCTCGACGATGTTGCGCAACTGCTCCTCGGTCGTATCCTCCACTGCCGTGAATGATCCCACCGCGCCCCTGTCGCGAGGCAGCTGGAAGGTGCTTAACCATTTGCCGTTCAAATACTGATACGGATCGTCCTGAGGCCGCACCGAGCTGTCCACATACTGAAGATCGATGCCGGAGCTTAAGGTAGGTGCCGCGCTCGCGGTCGACGTCTTGACGACCGGCGACTGATTGCTGGCGCATCCCGCCAAACCGGCCAGGACGATCATGCAGGCCAAACACTTCCGCATACGTTCTCCGAAAAAAATGTTATTCAACTTCAAAACTTCAAGGAAACTTTTAAGCCGGGTCCTGCGTCATCGAGCACCAGATGCGCGCCATGCAATTTCGTCACCGCCGCCACCAACGACAGCCCTAAGCCTGATCCCGGAAACTTCCGCGCTTCATCCAGCCGCACACGCCGGCCCAGAACGATCTCGCGCTTATCAGCGGGTATGCCGGGCCCATTGTCCTCGACGATGACTTGTGGGGCCCTGCCCGATCCGTCCAACACCACGCGAATACGGCCGCCGTCGGGCGTGAATTTGATGGCATTGTCGAGCAGATTGGCGAGCGCCTGCGCCAGCAGCTGCCGGTTGCCCAGCACTTGCGCACCCGCTGCCACGGAGCTTTCCAGCACGATGCCGCGCTCTTCGCTCACCGGCGCATACAATTCGACCACGCTTGCCACCAGTTCCGACAGATCCACCGGCTCGCGGGCGACTGTGCCGGTCTCGGCCAGCGCAATACGCAGCAGTGCATCCAACGTGCTGCGCATGCGGTCCACTTCCGTGTTGACTCTTTCGAGAACGCGCCGCTCGGCCGACCCTGGGAGCAATGATGTCATGGCGCTCTCAGCGCTCGCCTGCAGTCGGTTCAACGGCGTGCGCAAATCATGCGCAGCACTGTCGAGCACCGTGCGCATGCCTAAGGTCAGCTGCTCGATCTTATCGAGCATGGAGTTGATCTCCCGCGCCAACGTGTTGAATTCATCATCGGCTTTGCGCACGGGCAGGCGTTGCGACAAATCCCCGCTCATGATTTGCGTGGCAACCGCCGATATCGCGCCCGCTTGCGCGAGGATGCGCCGTCCCATCCAAAAACCGCCTCCCAAGCCCAGCAGCAAGGTCAGTATCACGGCGGCGATCAAGCCGCGCATCATCAGGCTCTTGACGTCCTGCCGTTCCTGCACGTCGTGCCCGACGAGCATTTGATATCCCCCGGGCAGCGCGAAGTAGCGCGCGCGCATTTCGTGTTCGCGCGTCTCGTCGCCGAACGGCACAGAGACTTTGAACATGAACCACTTCTGATTCGAGCCGATCTTCGGCCAAGCCGGGACATTGCCGGCAACCGGACGCAGCTGCGGATCGACCATCAAATATACGGCGCCGCGGACGTCCTGATCCTGCGAGCGCTGCTCGATCAGTTCGATGAAATCGCTGCGCGAGAGCACCAGCATTTGCTCGCGCAAGCCCTGCACTTCGGCTTCGATCAGATTGTCGGTGCTGCCGTCGACCACGCGCGACACCGCAAAGTCCACCGCATAGATGAGGGCGGCCGCGCCGATGGCGAAGACGATCGAATAGACGATCGCGATACGGAACGGCGATGTATCGAGAATGCCGAGAAATCGTTGATCGGGTCCCATGCGGGCCCGCTATTCGTCTTCGCGCAAACTGTATCCGGCGCCGCGCACCGTGTGCAGCAAGGGCTTGTCGAAATCCTTGTCGATCGCCTGGCGCAAACGGCTGATATGCACGTCGATCACGTTGGTTTGAGGGTCGAAATGATAGTCCCACACGCCTTCGAGGAGCATGGTACGCGTCACGACTTGCCCGCTATGGCGCATCATGAACTCCAGCAGTTGAAATTCGCGGGCCGTCAACTCTATCTTCTTGCCGTTGCGCATGACTCGGCGAGTCATCCGGTCCAGTTCCAAATCCGCCAATTTCAATTTGGTGCTGGTTTCAGCGTTGCCGGCATCGCCGCGACGGGCGAGCGCATCGATGCGGGCCAGCAGTTCCGCCATATGGTAAGGCTTCGTCAGGTAGTCATCGCCGCCGGCGCGCAAGCCCGTGATGCGGTCGTCCACATCGCCCAGGGCACTTAAGATCAGCACCGGCATTTTGCGCCCCGTGGCGCGCAAGGATTGCACCAAGGCGAGGCCGTCCAGCTTCGGCAGCATTCGATCGACGATCGCCAAATCAACGGCCACCGAGGAGGCCATTTGCAGCCCCTCGAGACCGTTGCCTGCCACATCTACCGTATGACCGGCTTCCCGCAGCGCCTTCGCCAAGTAATCTCGCGCGACTTCATCATCTTCGACAATCAAGATATGCATGGTTCACTATCTTAGACTAGGATGCGGTCGCCCGGGTTCACTCGCGGACCCCTTACAAGGCTTGAGTGTATGCCCGATGGTTGACATGGATGGGGTTGCGCGCCGGCGTACCACCAGCGGTCAATCTTGCGCTCTCGCCGTAGCTTTGCTAGGGCTGTGCGGGTCTGGGGCTGCCAATGCAAAGCAAGAGCCCTTGTGGGAATTCGGCTTGGGTGCGGGCGCGATCGCCTTTGAGGATTATCGCGGCTCAAATACCACCCACGCGTACCCCTTGCCCGTGCCCTATATCCGCTATAACGGCAAATTCCTCAAGGCCGACCGGGAGGGCGTGCGCGGCACCTTGTTCAACCAAGATTGGCTCGAAATCAATGTAAGTTTCAATTTGACGACACCCGTGCGCAACGACCGCGAACGCAGCGGCATGCCGAACCTGAAATCAACGGTGGAGGTTGGCCCATCGCTCGATTTTCATTTATTTCGCAGCGACGACCGCAGGGTAAGATTGGATTTACGCATGCCGCTGCGCGCTGCTGCCACGGTTGAAACCTCGCCGCGCGTGATCGGATGGACATTTAGCCCCCGATTCAACGTGGATCTTAGGGATCCATTCGGGCTGCCGGGTTGGAATTTGGGACTGTTGGCCGGACCCTTGTTTGCAGACCATCGCTATCATGCTTATTTTTATTCAGTGGCCCCCCAATTTGCGACGGCAACGCGGCCGGAATTTGCGGCCGTGGGCGGATACGCCGGAACGCAGACCCTCGCGGCTCTGTCGAAGCGATACCCGAAGTTCTGGGTCGGCGCGTACATGCGCTACGACACGCTGGCAGGGGCGGCTTTTGTTGACAGTCCCCTGGTGCAACGAAAGAGTTACTGGACGGGAGGCTTTGGGTTCGCTCGGATGATCGCAACATCCTCCCGGGTCGTAGAACTGCCGGACTGACGCCGATGCCGCGTTTTATCAAAATCAGTTACGAATATTTCGCACTCTATAGTTCACTCACCCTCCTGGGTCTCATTTGCCTGACTTGGTCGATATTTGCCTTACCGCTCTATTTCATCCTGCCGCCACGGCTGGGCACGGCGGTCGGACGGCGCGGCATCATGGCTGGCTTTCGCCTCTACTCCTGGTCGCTTATCCTCACGGGTGCGTATCGTTTGGATTTGCGCGCGGTCGATACCCTGCGGGACGGGCCGCCGCTGATTTTGGCGCCGAACCATCCGGCGCTGATCGATGCGCTGCTCATTCTGACTCGCCATCCGAATCTGGTTTGCGTGATGAAATCGGAACTCATGAAAAATGTATTTCTCGGCGCCGGCTCTCGCCTCGCGCGCTATGTGAGAAATGATTCCTCGCGTCACATGGTGAAAGAATCCGTGGCGCATTTGCGCGCCGGCGGCGTGCTGTTGCTGTTTCCAGAAGGCACCCGAACCACACGTGCGCCGATTAATCCGCTGGTTGGCAGCGTCGGACTGATTGCCAAACATGCCAAGGTGCCGGTGCAAACACTGCTCATCGAGACCGATTCGCCGTTCTTGAGCAAGGGTTGGCCCTTGTTCAAGCGGCCGGACCTGCCCATCACCTACCGGGTCCGGCTGGGCCGGCGCTTTGAGCCGCCCGGAGATGTCCCCGCTTTCACGGCGGAACTCGATCGGTATTACCGCCAAGCACTGGACGGCGCGCTGCAGTCTCGTTGGCTCAAACAGAAATGATCGTTCCCTCGAGCACGCATCTGGTGCTCATTCCGAGCTACAACCCCGGCCCCAAGGTGTCTTCGGCGGTGCGTGCCGCGCTCGAGGAATGGGCCCCCGTTTGGGTGGTCATCGACGGCAGCAACGATGATTCGGCGCAGCGCCTACGAGAACTGGCGGCCGCAGAGCCGAACCTGCGCGTGTGGGTCATGCCGCAGAACAGAGGCAAGGGCGCTGCCGTGCTATTGGGCATGCGTGAGGCGCAAGCCTTGGGGTTTACCCATGCGCTCACCATGGACTCCGACGGACAACATCCGGCGGAAAGTATCGGCCGCTTCATGCAGACCTCATCGGCATATCCCGCATCCATGATCTTAGGGTCCCCTCAATTCGACAGCAGCGCACCCGCTTTGCGGGTAGGAGGGCGGAAAATTTCGAATTGGTGGGCCAACCTCGAGACCCTGTGGGGCGGCATCGGCGACTCGCTTTTTGGATTTCGCGTCTATCCGATCGACCCCCTGGTCGCCATTATGCGGCGGCAACGATGGATGCGGCGTTTCGATTTCGATGTCGAGGCGGTAGTGCGTTTATGCTGGCAGGGCGTCAGGCCGATCAATTTGCCGGCGCCGGTGCGCTATTTTAGGCCCGACGAGGGCGGCATCTCGCACTTCAATTACTGGCGCGACAATGCCCTGCTGACCTGGATGCATTTCCGCCTGTTTTGGGGGTTTGCCCTGAGGCTTCCGCTGCTGGCGGCAAGACGCCTGCGCGGCCGTAGCGCTCGGCTGTAGCAGGCGCGCAACGCCTAGCTGAGTTGCCGGGTCGGCCCGCACCTATATAATGCCGCTTCTTAGAACTCCAATCGAAAGCTTAAAGCCTATGTCCGACAAAGCGTCGCTCATGCAACAGCCGGCGCCGCTGACCGATGTCGGTCTCCAGCGGGAACTTGCCGGTCTGTTCGTGCAAGCCCTGAACCTTGAGGTGCAGCCTCAAGATATCGATCCAGAGGCCCCGTTGTATGGAGAGGGCCTGGGGTTGGATTCCATCGATATTCTAGAAGTGGCGCTGATCCTCTCCAAGCAGTACGGCATCCACTTGCGGGCCGACAGCCAGGAGAACCAGCACATCTTCCGTTCCTTGAGACACTTAGCAGAGTACATTGCGGCACAGAGAACCAAGTAGCCATGGTTTCGGGGCGTAGGCTGCAGCTTGCTGCGGCCGTCGTGATCTTCATCGCCTACTCGGTTTTGTCGCACTACAGCAATTCGCATCCGAAAGCGCACGATCTGGGCGCTGTTCTCTCCCTTGCGCCCATGCTCACACTCGGTCTGGTTCTGATTTGGCGCTGGATTGGCGCGCCCGCGGCGCTGCTCGCTGCGGCGGCGGCCGGCTGGCTGCTGCGCGAGTTTTGGCCCGTGTTAACCGACAATTTTTCCCTTGTATATTTGATCCAGCAGTGCGGTTTCTACGCCATCATGGCAGTGAGCTTCGGGCATTCGCTGTTCAAAGGACGGGTGCCTCTATGCACCCAGCTGGCCGACAAGGTGCATGGGCCTCTATCGGCATTGGAGCTTCGCTACACGCGCAAGGTCACGGTTGCCTGGGCGATTTTCTTTCTGACGAACATGGCGGTGACGTTTCTCTTGTACGAGTTGGTTCCATTGCGGATTTGGTCGCTATTCGTCAACTTTTTGTCGCTGCCCCTAATGCTGCTCATGTTCGCCGTTGAATACGCCTTGCGGCGCCGGGCCCTGCCCCAGGTCAAGGGCAGCAACTTGATCGATACCGTGCGCGTTTATTTCGCCAATCCGCGTTAACGTCATGGACACCATCGCGCTGCTTTCACACACCTCGCCGACGGCGACGGTCGCGTATCGCGCCGGCGTCCCGGTCACCGTGCGGCAGTTTTTGTCGGACGCTGAAGCTTTGGCGCAGCGCCTCCCCGATTCCAAGCATGTATTGAATGTTTGCACCGATCGGTATCATTTCACTGTCGGACTGGCGGCATCGCTGCTGTCGCAGCGGATCAGCCTGCTTCCCTCGACACATACACCCCAAGTCATCGCTCAGCTCTCGGCCTTTGCGCCCGATGCTTTTTGTCTGACCGACGATGCGCAGTGCGATATCGAATTACCGCAGTTCTATTTTCCCGCCGAATTGCCCACCGCCATTTCCTCCGAGCCGGAGGAGTGCTTTCGCATTCCCGCCATCGCGGCTGGCCAGCTCGCAGCCATCGTATTTACATCGGGTTCGACCGGCGTACCCATGCCATTTCAAAAAACCTGGGGGCTGCTGGCGCGCTGTATTCAAAGCGGCGCGCCGCGCTTAGGCGTAGCGGAAGGCAAGAGCCTCGCGATAGTCGGCACCGTGCCCGGACAGCACATGTACGGATTCGAATCGACCGTGCTGCTGGCGCTCTTGAGCGGCAATGCTTTTTGTGCCGAGCGGCCGTTCTATCCAGCCGACGTCGCGGCCGCCGTCAAAGCGGTTCCCCGGCCTCGAATCCTGGTGACCACGCCCATTCACTTGCGCACGCTCCTGGGTTCCGAGGTCGAATTCCCGCCCTTAGACCTGGTGGTCTCCGCCACCGCTGCGTTGAGCCAAGCGCTGGCCCGCGAAGTGGAAGAAAAGTACGGCGCGCCGCTGCTGGAAATCTACGGCTCGACCGAGACGGGTCAGATAGCCATGCGCCGCACAGCTCATGCCCACGCATGGCGGCTGTGGCCCGGTGTTCGTCTGAGCATTTCGAACGATCAGGTCTTCGCGCAAGGCGGCCACATCGAGCAGTTGACGCCGATGTGCGATGTGATCGAGATCACGGGCGAGGAAGAGTTTTTACTGCACGGTCGCATGGCCGATCTGGTCAACGTGGCCGGCAAGCGCAGCTCCTTCGGTTATTTGAATGCTCAGCTCAACGCCATTCCGGGAGTCCAGGATGGTGCGTTTTTCCTGCGCGAAAGCCCGAGCGGATCTACCGGCGTCGACCGCTTGGGCGCGGTAGTGGTCGCGCCGGGCATGAGCGTGGCCACGCTCATCGAGCATCTGCGGCAAAGGATCGATCCGGTGTTTCTGCCGCGGCCGTTGCTCATGGTGCAGGAACTGCCGCGCAATGCGACGGGTAAGCTGCCTCATGAGGCACTGCAGGGTTTCGCGGAAAGCCGATTGCGGGCCGACGACTCGCCATGAAAATGCATAGCGCGATTGCAATCGCCGCAGACCATCCTGCCTTCGCGGGGCATTTCCCCGCTTTTCCGGTACTGCCCGGCGCCCTGTTGCTCGACGAAATGCTCAAGGCCATCGAACTGGCTCGAGGCATTGATCTGCAGCGTTGGCACATCGGGTCCGCGAAATTTTTCGACGCCGTGCGCCCGCTCGATACCCTGCTCCTGGAACACGATACGGGTGCGGCGGGCTTGATTCACTTCACGATCCGAGTCGAGAATCGCAAGGTGGCAAGCGGCTCCCTGCATGAGTCTTAATCACGCAAAAGCGGCGGAGTGGGTCAGACATCGCGAGCGCGGCAGCCTGTGGCTGCTCAAGCTCATGGCATTTCTGTCGATCCGCTTCGGACGGACCTTGAGCCGCAGCATTCTATACGGCATCGCCATCTACTTCTTTTTGTTCGGTCCCGGCGCCCGGCGCCACTCGCGCGCGTACTTGCGGCTCGCCTTGAGCAGGGAACCCACAGCCCGTGACCGGTTTCTGCAAATTTTGAGCTTCGCGACCACCATTCACGACCGTGTCTTTCTCATGAATGAGCAGTTCGAGAAATTCAACATCTCTTTGGAAGGCGAGGCCATGGTGCTGGCTCAGGTCAGCCAGGGCCGGGGTGCGCTGTTGTTGGGCGCCCACATGGGCAGCTTCGCGGTCATGCATTCTCTCAGTCAGCGCCAAAGCGGGTTGCGCGTTTCAATGGCCATGTACGAGGAGAATGCGCGCAAAATCAGCGCCATCCTCGCGGCCATCAATCCGCAAACCGTTCCGGATATCGTCGCGCTTGGCCAGATCGATGCCATGATCAACATCGCCGAACGCCTGGACCGCGGCGGCTGCGTCGGCGTCCTCGCTGATCGCACCTTGGGCACGGAACCCACCCAGCCGGTCAGTTTTCTAGGAAAGCCGGCTTATTTGCCCACGGGGCCGATGCGCGCGGCCGCCATCCTGCGCTGTCCGGTGTTTTTCATGGTCGGCCTCTATCGGGGCAAGAACAACTACCACGTCGTATTCGAACGCGTCGCCGACTTTTCCGCCATGGCGGTGGGAAGCCGCGATCTCGCGGTACGCGCAGCATTGGAGCGTTATGCTGCGGTGCTCGAGACCCACTGCCGCACCGACCCTTACAACTGGTTCAACTTTTTCGATTTCTGGCACCGGCCGCCGGAAATTCGGAGCAACTAATGCTGCGCACGCTGTTCTTGACGATGATAGTGGCAGTGGGACTCATAGCGGCACGCCCCGCATCCTCGTCCGCTCCAGCGCCGTCCTTCAATGATCTCGACGAGGTCATGGGCCTGCTCGCGATGCGCCGACATGGCCGCGTCGAATTCGTCGAGCAGCATTTTCTGCACGTCTTGAGCCATCCGGTCGAGTCCTCGGGCGAATTGCGGTATGAGGCACCCGACCGGCTCGAAAAGCGTACGCTCAAACCGCACGCAGAAAACTTGATCTTGAGCGGCGGGACCTTGACGGTGGAGCGCGGCAATAGCCGCCGCGTCATGGATCTGCATGCCTATCCGCAGGTGCTGCCTTTCGTCGAGAGTATTCGCGCCACCTTGGCAGGCGATCGGAGCGCCCTGGAGAAATTATTCCGTTTGGAATTCAGCGGAAATCTTGCACGTTGGACCCTGACGCTGGTACCGCTCGATTCCAAGGTCAAGAACTCGGTTGCGCAGGTGCGCATCGATGCCATGCGTGACCAGTTGTTGAAAGTCGAAATTCGCCAACCCGATGGTGATCGTTCGCTGATGACACTGCGCCCTGCTGCGCCATGACCGCAAGCCGAGCGCGCGTACTCATCGTCTGGCTCGGCTGTATAGGGCTCGCCGCGATCGTCGTGGCGCGCGCCCACTACATCACGGATTTGTCCGCATTCTTGCCGGCTCATCCCACGCCGGCGCAACAGTTGCTGGTGGATCAGCTGCGAGACGGACCCGCCTCACGCTTGATTCTCATCGCCATCGAGCAGGGCGACGCAGCAGAACGCGCTCGGGTGTCTCTCGCGATGGCGAACCGTCTGCGCCAGGACCCGCAATTTTCCAGTGTCGGCAACGGCGAGCTCATCGCGGCACAAAGAGATCGCGAGTTCCTGTTTCAGCACCGGTATCTCCTGAGCGACTCGGTCAATGCGGAGCGTTTCTCAGCGGCCGGGCTGCGTGCGGCGATCCAAGACACGGTCGATAGTTTGGCATCGCCCGCCGGTGTGCTGTTCAAGTCCCTGTTGCCGCGCGACCCGACCGGCGAGTTGCTCAATATTCTTGACCAATTGACCCGTTCCGGGGGGCCGGAAAGCCGCGATGGGGTGTGGGTGTCCGCGGATGGGACTCGCGCCTTGGCGGTGGCGCAAACCGCGGCAAACGGCTCCGACAGCGACGCGCAAAGCAGGGCAATCGATGCGATTCGCGCCGCATTTGCAGCGGCGGCAGGGAAATCGCAACTGCACCTCAGCGGGCCGGGCGTATTTGCGGTGGAGGCTCGCGCCAAAATCGAGAAGGCCGCGGTTCGCCTGTCCATCATCAGCAGTATTTTGGTGGTGGCGCTGCTGCTTGCCGTCTATCGCTCTTTGCCGGCGCTTGGGCTGGGGCTCTTGCCCGTGGCAAGCGGCGCGTTGATTGGCGTCGCGGCCGTTGCCTTGGGTTTCGGCGTCGTTCACGGTATTACGTTGGGCTTTGGCATCACGCTGATCGGCGAATCGGTCGATTACTCGATCTATTTTTTCATCCAGTCGCGCCAGGCATCTGCGAACGTTGCGGCCCCCACATGGCGGCAGCTGTGGTGGCCGACCATTCGATTGGGCATGCTGACGTCGGTGTGCGGATTCGCCTCGCTGTTGCCGTCGGGCTTTCCCGGCCTGAAGCAGCTGGGCCTGTATTCCATCAGCGGTCTGATCGCCGCCGCCATGGTGACCCGGTTTGTGCTGCCGGCCCTGCTCCCATCAGGTTTCGCCATTCACGATGTTAGCCGTTTCGGCGCCGGCGTCGCGCGGCTGTTGCTTAGGTGCCAGCGAATCGGCCGCGGCCCTCTGTTGCTGTCAGGCGGCGCATTGGCGATTTTGGCGCTCGCCGTTTTGTATCTGCATAGGACGACACTTTGGAATCGCGAACTTTCGGCATTGAGTCCGATATCGATCGAGGAGCAGAACTACGACGCGAAGCTGCGGGCCGATCTCGGTGCCGCCGACGTTCGCGATTTGGTCGTCGTGTCCGGCCCCGACGCGGAATCGGTATTGCGCAGTGCTGAACGCGCCGCGCAGACGCTGAGAACGTTGGTGGAGGATAAGGTGATCGGCGGCTACGAAAGCCCTGGTAATTACTTGCCCAGCATGGCGATGCAGGAGATCCGTCGCAGCAGTCTGCCCGGTCCTGCGCAGTTACGCGCCAATTTGCAACAGGCAGCCCGGGACTTGCCGCTGCGCCCCGATCGTTTGCAGCCTTTTCTCGAGGATGTCGAGACCACGCGCCACATGGCATTGCTGACGCCGCGAGATCTGGTGGGCACGTCTCTGAATGCGGGCTTCGATGCGTTGATCCTCCATCAACAGGACAAATGGAATGCGTTGCTGCCGTTGCGTGCCGCCGCTGTCGGCCAAGAGATCGACATGGGCCGAGTGGTGGCGGCGCTGCGCGGCGCGGATTTGCCCGAGGCGCGCGTGCTCGACCTAAAGCAGGAGTCCGACGCCCTTTATGCCGGCTATTTATCGGAGGCCATTCATTTTTCGCTGGCGGGATTCTTGGCGCTGAGCGTCTTGTTGTTGGCGGCGCTGCGTTCGCCGCGACGGGTCGCGCTCGTGCTCGCGCCCTTGGTGCTGGCGGTGCTTACCGTGGCTGCAGCCCTGGCGATCAGCGCTGTGCAGTTGAGCATTCTGCACTTGGTGGGCATGTTGCTCATCGTCGCCGTCGGCTCCAACTATGCGCTGTTTTTTGACCGTCAAGCCAATTCGCCGCAGCATGCCGGCGAATCCCTCACGCTCGCATCGCTGCTCATCGCCAATGCCAGCTGCGTGATCGGCTTCGGGCTGCTGTCCTTCTCGCAAGTGCCCGTGCTGGTTGCGTTGGGAACCACGGTCGCGCCGGGCGCATTTCTCGCGTTGCTGTTTGCCGCCATCGGTTTTGGCGCCGCACGCTAAAGATGCGCAGCATTCTTAGCGCGGCCAAAGCCGGTGCCACGGCGACGACGACAATGATTTGGTTGCCCGGAGCCTATCATTCGGCAGGCGACTTCTTGCATGCAGGCTTCACCCAGGCTGTTTTCGACCGCCGGATCCCCTTGGATCTGGCTTTCGTCGATTTGGAAATGCAGCACCTGGCGGATCGAGAGGCGCTTCAGCAGTTGCGTTCCGAAATCGTCTTGCCGGCACTCGCTTCTGGAACCTCCGTGTGGCTGGCGGGCATCTCGTTGGGCGGCTCCCTGGCGCTGGAGTATGCGAGTTCTTATCTGGACGGGTTAGCCGGGCTGTGCCTGCTGGCACCCTATCTCGGCAACCGCATGTTGATCGCGGAAATTGCGGCGGCCGGCGGATTGGCGGGGTGGGAACCCGGCGAGCTTGCGGATGCAGACTCGGAACGCCGAATATGGCGCCACTTCAAGACACGGGCACCCTCGCCTTCGTTGTACTTAGGTTACGGGCGCGATGATCGATTCTCGCCGGCGCATAGCCTGCTTGCAAGAGCGCTGCCGGCCGATGCGATCGATGTCATCGACGGCGGGCACGATTGGCGCACGTGGTCCAAGCTGTGGGAGAATTTTTTGGATTCACATTTCAAATGAGCCACGAAGACAATTTACCCGGCGCTTGGACGCCCTCGCCATTGCTGTACGCGACCGGCGCCTTGCACTTGGGCGCGGCCGCTGCGCTGATCGGGCGGCCGCGCATCTGGCCCTGGGTGCTGAGCGCCGTGGTGGCAAACCATGTTGCATTGGCCGCGGCGGGCCTTTGGCCGCGAAGCCGGCTGCTCGGCCCGAATTGGACGCGTCTGCCCAACCAGGGCAGCGTCGCAACGGGCGTGGCGATTACCATCGATGATGGTCCTGAGCCGAGCGTCACGCCGCAAGTCTTGGCGCAACTGGAGCAATATCGGGCAAGCGCAACGTTTTTTTGCGTGGGTGAGCGCGTCCTGCGCTACCCGGATTTGGCGCAAGAGATTGTCAGGCGAGGCCATGCAATCGAAAATCACAGTCAGCGGCACCGGCACAACTTCTCTTTGCTGGGCCCCGGCGCCATGAGCGCCGAGATTTCACGCGCGCAAGAGAGCATCCATCGGGTGACCGCAAGCCTGCCCCGCTTCTTTCGGGCACCGGCGGGTCTGCGCAATCCGTTCCTCGATCCCATCCTGGTGCGGCTGAAACTGCGCCTTGCCAGTTGGACGCGGCGCGGCTTCGACACCGTGAATTCCGATCCCGATGCGGTATTCAGGCGCCTGGCGAATCCGCTTCAGCCCGGGGACATCTTGTTATTGCACGATGGCCATGCGGCACGCAGCCGCAGCGGAAAAGCGGTGATTCTGGAAGTCTTGCCGCGCCTGCTGGAGGCGCTGAACACCAAGGGATTGAGTCCGATAACGCTGCGCGCGGCGTTGCCATGAGAACCATGCGGCCGCTGCTGCTTGCGGAATTTACTGCGACCAGTTGCATCGGCCGCGGAGTGGGGCCCACGCTTCAGGGTTTGGTCGAACAACGCAGCGGACTGACTCGCTGCGCATTTGAGACGGTGGAAATCGACACCCACATCGGCGAAGTCCCGGGCGTCGATGCGCAGCGTCTGCCGAAGGCATTGCAGATATTCAATTGCCGCAACAACCGTTTGGCTGAGCTCGCCCTGCAGCAGGACGGGTTCTTCGAGGCTGTGCAGAGCGCGGCTGCGCATTGGGGGCGGCGGCGTGTCGGCGTATTCATCGGTACGAGCACGGCGGGCATCATGCAAACCGAGCTCGCTTACCGGGCGCGCGATCCCATCAGCGGCACGCTGCCGGCGAGTTTCGAATATGGCACGACGCACAACTCGTTTTCCGTCGCGGACTACCTGCGGCGGCGTTGCGGCTTGGAAGGTCCCGCCGTGGCGGTATCTGCGGCATGTGCATCCAGCGCCAAAGTCTTTGGCTCGGCGCGCCGTATGATCGAGGCAGGCCTCATCGATGCGGCCCTGGTCGGCGGAGCCGACTCGCTATGTCTCACGACCTTGTATGGATTTCATTCGCTGCAGCTCTCGTCGGCCTCGCCATGCCGGCCCTTCGATGCGGCGCGTGATGGTATTTCGGTCGGCGAAGCTGCCGCGTTTGCGTTGCTGGAGCGCGTGCCCGAAAATCTCGCTGCCAACTCCGTGCTGCTCTTGGGCGTGGGAGAATCGAGCGACGCCTACCATATGTCGGCGCCGCACCCGGAAGGGTTGGGCGCCAAACGCGCCATGCAGGCGGCTTTACGCATAGGTTCGATGGAACCCTCCGACATCGACTACATCAACTTGCACGGCACGGGCACACCCAGCAATGACCGGTCGGAAAGTCAGGCGGTCACCAGCCTCTTCGGGCCGACCACGCCCTGCAGTTCAACCAAAGGCGCAACAGGCCATACGTTGGGCGCCGCGGGTGCGTTGGAGGCAGTGATCAGTGCACTCGCCATCCAGAATGGCTTGATGCCCGGGGGCATACAGAGCACTCGAATCGACCCGACCCTGACGGCCCATTACATCAGAGAGAATCGGCGGGCACCGGTCAGGCGGGTGCTCAGCAATTCCTTCGGATTCGGCGGCACCAATTGCAGCTTGATATTCGGCCACGCCGGATGAGCTTGTCCGCATACGTCGGCGGGATCGGCATCTTGGGCCCGGGCCTCGACAATTGGCCGCAGGCAGCGGCAGTTCTTTCCGGCCGGCAGCCATACCGGACCGCGCCGACGGAACTGCCCACGCCTGGGATGCTGCCGCCCGCTGAACGGCGGCGCACCGGGCGCGTCGTCAAGCTGGCCTTGGCAATTGCGTATGAGGCCGCCTCCCATGCCCAAGCCGACGCCACGCAAATACCCAGCGTATTTTCCTCCTCGGGGAGCGACGGCCATATCTGCCATGAAATCTGCCAAGCCTTGGCGCTCTCCACCCGCGAGGTCTCGCCGACGCGGTTTTCCAATTCCGTGCACAATGTTGCGGCGGGCTATTGGAGCATTGCCACCGGCTCGATGGCCGAGGCCAATGTCCTGTGCGCATTCGATGCCAGCTTCGTCGCCGGACTATTGGATGCGCTCGCCCAGACTGCCGTCGATCAACAGCCGGTTTTGCTCGTCGCGTATGACACGGAATATCCGCCGCCCCTGCACGCAAAGCGTCCCATACCCGATGCTTTTGGCGTCGCGATGATTCTCACTCCCGAAAGGAACGCAACCTCGATGGCAAGGATTGGACTCGTCCTGACCGACGAGAACGCTGACCCCATGCCGGATGCGGAGCTGGAGGCATTGCGAAATGCGATTCCCGCCGCCCGATCCCTGCCGCTCCTTCGCTTGCTCGCGACCGGCGCTCAGGGCCGTACGATTCTCGATTACCTCGACGTGTCGCGCGCAGCTGTGCAAGTGCAACCGTGCTTCTGAACCGAGCATGGATCGAGGCGCGCATTCCCCATCAAGGCCGGATGTGCCTTCTGGATGAAGTGATCGAGTGGAATGCCGGCCGCATCCGTTGCCGCACGGGCACGCACCGGGCGCTCGACAATCCGCTGCGTTCGCACGAACGCCTGGGGTGTGCCTGCGGAATAGAATACGCCGCGCAAGCCATGGCGCTGCATGGCGCCTTGAACGGCGGAGCGGTCTCGCAGGTGGGCCTTTTGGCCAGCGTGCGGGACGTTCGCCTGTTCGTCTTGCGGCTGGACGATATCGAGGCGGACTTGATATGCGAGGCTACCCATCTTGCCGGTGATAATCTTACGGCCCTGTACGAGTTCGAATTACGGGATCACGAGAGAAGCTTGCTCAGCGGCCGCGCAACCGTGGTGCTGGATGCAGCGAGGCGGTCGAAATCATGAAGGAGCCCGCCACGCGCGCCTTGGTCACCGGCGGCAGCGGCGGTATCGGCAGCGCCATTTGTCGCGCCTTGAGCGCTCAAGGCCATTATGTTTACGTGCATGCCCACCGCGGCATGGAGGCCGCTGAATCGGTAGCCGCCGACATCGCCGGCGCCGGAGGCAGCGCGAGCGCCATACAGTTCGATCTGACCGATGCGGCCGCGACTCGAAGCGCACTCGACAGGATCATGGAAGAAGGACCTATTCAGGTCCTGGTCAACAATGCCGGAATCCACGACGATGCGGTCTTTCCTGGAATGAGCCCTCAGCAATGGCATCGGGTCATCGATGTCTCCATCAATGGCTTTTACAACGTTACGCAGCCGCTGATGCTGCCCATGATCCGCACGCGGTGGGGCCGCATCATCAGCATCTCGTCCGTCACTGCCCTTCTCGGCAACCGGGGGCAGGTCAACTATGCCGCGGCCAAAGGCGCCCTGAACGCGGCGACCAAGGCTTTGAGTCTCGAGGTGGCAAGCCGCGGAATCACCGTCAATGCGGTGGCACCCGGTATCATTTCCACGGAGATGACTAAACTCGCCTTCGACGAGACGGCTATCGACAATATCGTGCCGATGAAGCGCGCCGGCTCGCCTGAGGAAGTCGCCAGTTTAGTGGCGTTCCTCGCCTCTCGGCAGGCGGCCTATATCACCGGCCAAGTGATTTCCATCAACGGCGGAATGATCTAGAAAAAAAGCTTCACGCATACGCGTCGAGCAATCCGTTTGCGGCGCGCGCCATGGCGCTGCTCGGTGCCGCCGAAGCGACGGAGTCGGCGGCCATGGCCGGTGCTCCCGCATATCCTCTCGGGGGTGGCGATCGGTCTTGGAAAGAGCGCTGAGAAATGTCGACGCTCACTTGGCCGAAACCCTGTGCGCCCAGCATTTCACGAAGTTTCGGCGCGCTTGATTCCAACGCATCGCGGGTGACCGCACTGTGGCTCGTAAACCAGACTTGCGCATGCCCTGCTTGCAGGGCGATGCGTACTTCGATGGGTCCGAGAGCCGGTGGATTCACCTGCAGCTTGGCGCTGGTCAAGTTGCCGTCCATCATGATGCCGACGCGATCCGAAACGCCTTGCCCGAATTCGGCGCTGTCAACGCCGGCAGAGACTTTGAATGTGGGCGTCGGCGCTGAATCGGCGACGCTCGAGCCCGTGGAGCTCAGCAGCTGTGCGGCCGCTGAGCCGTCGCTCGATGCGCCGGGCAGAAAAGAATCCGAACCGCCCCCGCCCCGCGAATGCTTGTCAGCGCCGGCGGCACCGCCGACGGCGGATACGACCTGCGCGATTGCCGCCGCCGTTGCAGCAGTTACGGTCCCTGAGTTCGCACCCGAATCCCCCGTTGCCGGCAGCCCGGCAGCCGCCGCTCCACCCGCCGGCGCCGCGCTCAAATCGGTGGCCATGAGGTCTGCCGATGCGGAATTCGTCTGCGGCGCGCTGCTGCCTTGCGCCAGGGCTGCCGCCATCGCCAGTTGCGCTGCGGTATCGATATCAGGCACGGCTGCTGTAGCGTTTGGCGTCGCGTCGTTCGAGACGGGTGCAGAAGCGGTCGTCGCGGTGGCTGCCGCGACGGGCTGACTCGCGGTGCCGTCAGCGGGTTTGGCCCGTCCATCGACGGCTGCGGGAGAAGCCGCCAACGCGCTGGGCACGGCGCCTGTTAGGGCCACCACCGGAGGGGCTGAAGCGGCAGTGTTGCCAGGGACCGCGGCTGCGCCGGCCGCGTGCCCTGGCAACACTGCCGAAACCGCGTTGGCTCCGCTAAGTGCAGCGGCGCTTAGCAGCGCCGGACCGCCCGCCCGGGCGAGTTCGTTGCCGTCGGTAGCCGCCACCACCGCGGGGGCCGGTGTCGCCGGTCCGGCAGCCGGATCCTTGGCGACCGCCGCAGGCGTCCCGGGAGTGGCACTGGGTGCAGTCGGGGCCCCCGGGACCGTTGCCCCGGACGCGGACGCTGCGGCGCTCGGCGCCCCTGCGCTCGGCGCCCCTGCGCTCGGCGTCCCGGCGTTCGGCGTCCCGGCGCGCGGATCATTCGCAGTGTGGCGCGCCGGCGGCGCCTCGCTCGTTGCCGTCGGCGTTGCGGGCGGCGTCGGATTGCCGGATTGCGGCAAATTCCCGCCGCTAGGTTCGGCACGATGTTGATCCTTGGCGACGTTTTTGCGCACGGGCTCGGCGTGAGCATCGCTCAAGGCCCCGGCGAAATCACGGCTGTTAGCAGGGGCGGGCTGCGAATTTGCCGCGGCCGCTGCATTGATCAGCAGGCTATCATTGCCGCGTTGTGCTTGAAAAACCGGTGGTGTCGCATTCATACCGCGGAAATTGCAAGCACCGTGCCAATCCCTGAGGGCTGTGCGCACGCATGCGCGCCACTACTTAAGATACTTGTCGAACCAAGCGAGTGTGCGCTGTTCCGCGTCGGCAAGATGCTCCGGATCGCGCAGTCCATGTCCCTCGCCGGGGTAAATCATAATGGAGGTGGGTACCTTCATGGCTTTCATCGCATGCCAGAATTCCTGGGTTTGCGGTGCCGGGCACTCGATATCGTGCTCTCCGACATAGGCGAAAGTCGGCGTCTTCACATTATGGATATAGTTGATGGCCGATGAGGCCGCATACACCGCCGGATCATCGTAGGCCGATTTGCCGAAGTAAGGAATCATCCACGCATCGATGCCATTCTCGCCGTAATAGGAGATCCAATTGCTGATACCGGCAGCCGCGACCGCGGCTTTAAATCGATTGGTTTGTGTGACGGCCCACATGCTCATGAAGCCGCCATAGCTGCCGCCCCTCAGCCCCAAGCGATCTGCATCGATGGGCGCAACCTTCGCGGCAGCATCGATGCCGGCGAGAATGTCGCGCAAATCGCCATGTCCGAAGTCGCGTACATTCGCTTGCGTGAACCGTTCGCCTTGTCCGTAGCTGCCGCGCGGGTTTGGCCAAAAAAGCGCGTACCCGTGCTGTAGCAGCGTACGGGAGATGCCGGGCCCGACGAAGCTCGGTGTGGCCGCCGCCGCCGGTCCGCCGTGAACCCCGGTGATCATGGGCAGCTTGCCCTCGGCGTGCGCCGGCAGCAGCAGCCAGCCTTGCACATCGAAGCCATCGTTCTTCCACCAGACGCTCTGCACGCGCGCCGGCAAGCTCATACCGGCGTTGGCCGACGTCAGGTCGCGCCAATGGCCAATCGGACCGATCTCGATCTCGGGCGGCTGGGTGAACGATTCGTGCGCATCGGCAGTGATGCCGGAAGGGCATGCGGTAGAAATTCCGCCGGCGCGATCGCCCAAGGATTCCTCGCCGCTCCACACGATGCGCGCCGTCGGAGCGTTATGTCCATGCGTCGAAGAGCCTGCCGCTGCGCCCAAATCGGCAAATTGAAGTTTGTCGCCGGCGAGGAATTCCGCCTGTAGGTGGCCGTCGCAGCGCCAAGCAACCGTGGTCGCTGAAGCATGCATGTCGGGTGTCAGATTGGTAGCGGTGCCGCCATCGAGCGACAGTGTGTACACATCCCCGCCGGTTGAGCCGAAGTCGCTCATGATGCCGGCGATGAAGGCAACCTTGGATCCATCACGCGATACCTTAGGCATGGCGAGCTGTTGCCTCACGTCGGTGGGAGCGTAGATGACCCGCGCGCCCGACCCGCTTTCCGGAAAGACGTACAGCTTCGCGGTCCACCAGTTGTTGTCGCCGTCCCCAGGTGCCGCCGTTCCCACGAAGCCTTTGTCCCTCCCTCGCCAGTCGTATTCATAGACGAACAGATCCGGGGGCGAAATCCAGCGCAAATCGCGGCCTTCGAGGATGGCGATTCGCTGCTCCGGCGGCGGCGCGTCCAAGTCGCCGGCTATGGGCGCCCCTGCTTGCGTGGCACCGACTTCCTTGGTGGCGTTTTGAATGGCGAGCATGGCCAACCGACCATCCGGCATGGATCGTAAATGGTCAATGGTGCCGCTGAAATCCAACAGCTTGGTCAGTGACGAGCCGTCGGAGGAAACCGCATAGATCGAGCGTGCGTGCGTGCCGGGCGTGCGCAGGGTAAAGGCGAGGCGCTTGCCGTCCGGGCTCCACGTGGGTGAATCTGGCCAGCACTGCGGCACACGTCCGCAGGGCATGGCGATTGTAACCGCTGCGCCGGACCGCGCCTGCCGGATCACGAGATCGCGCACGGTCGGGGCGCCGCCGCTCTTGGAAGAATCACCTTCCACGGAGGCGACCCGTTGCGCATCGGGCGAAATCTCAACATGCAGGAATTGATGCACGAGACGTTCCTCCGGGAGACTTTGCGCCGCCGTCATTCGCCCGACGCCCATGCACAGCACCGCAACTGCAATCGCAACAATCTGCCTCATACATTTCACCTTATCTAATGGATTACAACGGTTAGGAACCGCGATTGAAATTCAAAACCAGAGTCGCACAACCCAATAATCCGGCGCCCTCCACCCGTGCAAGCCACCGATTCACGTTGCCGGGCATGCCGAACCGAACCGTCGCGCCCAGTGCGCGATGCGCCAGCCATCCGTACCCGGTCAAGATAAAAAATTCCGGCACCATGGATGTCGCAGCCAAGATCAACATTTGCGGCACCACCGACGTCGCCGGATCGATGAATTGCGGCAACAGCGCCAGAAAGAACAGCAGGGCCTTGGGATTGGCCAATTGCAAGGTGAGCGCCCCCGCATACACGCCGAGATTGCGCTGCTTTTGCTCGAGCCCCGCCTCCAGCGCAACAGCATGCATGGAGTTGGCGGCGCGCAGCGCTTTGATCCCTAAAAAAATGAGGTATGCCGCGCCGGCCCACTTGGCGATGGTGAAGAACCTCGCGCTCGCCGCAATCAGGGCTCCCAAGCTGGTGGCCGAGAGCGCGAAGTAAATTCCGTTCGCGGTGAGAATCCCGGCCGCAGCCGGTAAGGTGCGGCGCAACCCGCCGCGTACGCCTTGCGAGACGACATAGAACACGGCCGGGCCCGGGGACAACGACAGCGCGGTCTCCATCATCAGAAACAGCAGCCACGTCTTGAAGCTCATCGCGGCTAGTGCTTGCCGATGCCGGCAAGAAATGTCGACACATGGTCATTGAGAAATGTTCCATCCGCGGGCGCCACACCGGCACCTGCCGGATGACCCCACAAAGAAGGAATAATCGCCAGCGTGCAATTCGGAATGAACGCCGCTTCAAATCGCGCATCGGTGATGGGGAAGTACAGGTCGGTTTCGGAGGGCATGTAAAGCACCGGCACTTTGATGGAACGCAGTGCCGCCTCGACGTCGCCATGAAAAGGCGGCGTCTTGCCGACGTCATGGAACTCCCAGCTGCGCATCTGCAAGATTAAATTGTTCGCATCCGCTCCGGGAATGAAATTCGCGCGGAAGTGCTCCACGACTTCGTCAAAGGTCTTGCCGAAGGCGGTGTTGGTGCGCCACAACTCCTGGCGCCACCATTCCTGCGAAAATAACCAGCCCGCCCAGACCATGGAGAAAGCCTGAATGCCCTTGGTCGGCTGCGTCTTGTAGTCGCCGCCCTCGAAGGCCGCGTCGGCGGTGAGTGCCGCGATTTCGCCTTCGAGCCGCACGATGCCATGGCCGTAGGTTTTTGCGGTGCCGGATGTGGCCACGATCCCGTCCATGAACTCCGGATAGCTCACCGCCCACTGGAATGCTTGCTGCGCCCCCATTGAGAATCCGATGACGGCACGCAGGTGCTTCACATGCAGTTGCTCAGTCAGCAAGCGATGCACGGCTTGGACGTTGTCGCGGATACTGGTGAGCGGAAACCGCGGACCATGCAGTGGTTCCGGCGTATTGCTGGGCGAGGATGAGCGTCCATTCCCAAATAGCTCACTGGTGACCAAGAACAGTTTATCCGGATCGAGCGCCTTGCCCGGACCGATCAACCAAGCGTAGCCGTGCATCTCCGCCATGTAGTGCGATGGTAGAAGAATGACATTATCGCCCTTCGAGTTGAGCTTGCCGTAGGTGCCGTAAACAACGTGCGCTTGGGGCAGCACGGTGCCGCTCTCGGTCTTGAAATCCTTGATGATGAATTCGTGTTGAACGGGCTCCAGCTCGGCTGGGGCTGCCTGCGCGTGCGCAAATTGAATGGTGAACAGGGCGACGATCAGCGGAACAAATCGCAAGTTGATGCTCTCCTGAAGTACCTGGAGCGGAGTAAATTTTTTGAAAGCATACACCAGCGCGCATCGAAATCGGGCATCCCAGGTATCCAAAGACCTTGCCGTCTCACTGCTTCGCCTCGTTCACGAAGCGGTCGAAAATCTCTTTCATCGCGTTGACGCGAGCCAGATAAATCTGCGCCTGATGATCACCGCAGCGTTGACTTTCGCTCAACCGAAAGCCGCGCTTGGCAAACTCATCGCCCGCGCCGGCGCCGCACAAATGAATCAAAGCAGCCAGCGTCTGCTTGTGCTGTAGGGTTGCCGAGCCGATGCGGTGGCGCTCGAGGATGGCCGTGACGCTATGGTCCAAATAGGCCGATGTCAGTTCGACCGCATCGCTTGGGATTACCCGGGAATACAAGCTGGCGAACCAGCAGGACTGCCAATTGTTCCAAGGCCCATCATCGACGACCTTATGATCGTGGATGCAATAGCGCCTGGCTTCCGCGAAATTGCCGTCGGTAATCTGGTACATGCCCACCGAGGTGGACGCCGGCCGATACAACTCAAACGGCTGCGATGCCCACGACCAACGCCAGTAAGTGCGCGCCACCGGATTTCCTGAAGCCTCCACCTGGGCCAGGGCGGCCAATAGGTCGGGCGTCATGATGCCGGTGGAATATTTTCTGAAGATTGGCGAGTACTCGCGCCAGGTTTCAACCGGTGTCTTGTTCAAGGTCCCGCTGACCGGAAAGAACAACTCCGAGGGCTTGCGTAGAACCTGGAAGATCCAGTTTGCGCTCAGCCAAACAATCAGAATGACGGCCAGGCCCATGAGTACTTTCGCGGAGCGCGGTGCCGGGCGCCACCAGCGCTTCACGCGGCGAGCGAGTCTCCTGGTGCCGCGCCACCCGCGGGCGGCGCGCCGTGCGAATTTGGAGCCGCGCGAGGACTTAGCGCTTCGGCGCACCATCAGATTGCCCGGGTATGAGGGTCACGCTGTCGGATTCCGGGTCAAAAATAATTTTGACCTCTCCGCGTTTAAGCTGCGCGATGACTCGCTCCACCTTGGCCTGCAGAGTGAGTTCCTTCTCGCCGTAATCGGTGCCCTCGCGCAGCACGAAGGATTCGACCACGGCGTGCAGCAAATCCGGCGACAACTCGGTGTAAGGCACCTGCACCGGCGTGCCCGCCGCCGGTTCGCCGGCCGCCGGTACCCGGGATTCTTCATTTTCGATCATTGGGGCGGCCGCTTGGCCAGCCACGTGTCGAGCTGGGCCGCAAAGGCGTTGCGATTGGCTTGAGAGAGCGGCGGCGGTCCGCCACCCACGACGCCGCTCGATCGCATCGTGTCCATGAAATCACGCATGCCTAGCACGCCGCGTATCGTATCCGAGGAATAGCGTTCGCCGCGTGGATTGAGTGCCTCGGCACCCTTGGCAATCACCTCGGCCGCCAGCGGGATATCGGCCGTGACCACGAGATCTCCTGCCGCGACGCGTTTTACGATTTCCGCGTCGGCCACATCGAATCCGGGGGAGACCTGGACGGCGCGGATGCTTGGGATTTTGGGAATTTGCAGCGCCTGATTGGCCACCAGCGTGATGTCTACGCCGGTGCGCTTCGCAGCACGAAACAGAATTTCTTTTATTACGCCGGGACAGGCGTCGGCATCGACCCAAATGCTGGTCATCGCGCCGAGAGTATCACGCCTTAGCTAAATGCTTCCGGTATCGACGCGGCCAGCCAGCAAGCGCATGCCCGCCTCATCGCCTTCGCGCTGCTCCTTCCGATCCGCTGCGTGCCGCTCTTCTTTGCGAAAGCGGTCCACCACCCGATTCAGCGATTCAGCCTCGACACGCTTCTCGCTCCACTGTGCACGGCGTTTCTCGAACTCCTTGCGCGCGACGTCGAGCGATTTCAAATGATGGTTCAGCGTCTCCCCTAAGCGGTCCAGGAACGAGCGATAATTTTGCAGCCTGACCGCGTCGATGGCACCGTTGGGCTGCGCAGAGTTGCGCACGTACTCATCGCGGTAGTTCTGTAGCTGCTCGAGTTGATGCTCAAGGTCGGCGACCTTGCGCCCGGCCTCGGCCATGCTGCGGCTCAGCTCGTTCGCCGAAGTGGTGGCGATCTCCTGGATGGGCTCAAATCGTTTGGACTTCATCATGTTCGGTGCACTATCGGCCCGTTGACGCCGCTGGTGCCGAGAACTGCGTCACGAGTTGCTTGAGATCCGCATAACTTCGCTCGATACCCACCGGCTCATACATGTCCTGCCTCAAGAATTCGAGCATTTTAGGCCACTGCTCGACGGCGAGGTCCACCCGCGGGTCCGAACCGCGGCGATAAGCGCCGACGGTAATGAGGTCTCGATTCTGCTGATAAGTCGAATATACCTGCTTGAAGCGGTTCGCCAGATCGAGCTGTTCACGCGTGGCGATCTGGTGCATCGCCCGGCTGATCGAGGCCTCGACATCGATCGCAGGATACAGGCCGTTTTCCGCCAAGCGGCGCGACAACACGATGTGCCCGTCCAAGATCGCACGGGCTGCATCCGCGATCGGATCATTTTGATCGTCTCCTTCCACCAGCACCGTATAGAAAGCGGTGATCGATCCCGCACCCCGGTCACTGTTGCCGGCGCGCTCGACCAGCTGCGGCAGGCGTGCGAACACGGAAGGCGGATAGCCCTTGGTGGCGGGAGGTTCGCCGATGGCCAGCGCGATTTCGCGTTGCGCTTGCGCGAAACGAGTGAGCGAATCGAGCAACAGGAGTACTTTGAGTCCCCGATCGCGAAAATATTCGGCAATGGCGGTTGCAAGCCAGGCGCCGTGCAGACGCATCAGCGGCGGATTGTCGGCCGGCGTGGCCACCACCACGGCGCGGCGCATGCCGTCAGGCCCCAAGGTATTGGTGACGAAATCTTGTACCTCACGGCCGCGCTCGCCGATCAGTCCCACCACGGTCACGTCGGCCTTGGTGTATCGGGTCATCATGCCGAGCAGCACGGACTTGCCCACCCCGGACCCTGCAAACAGCCCGATGCGCTGTCCGCCGCCGACCGACAGCAGCGCATTGATGGAACGCACGCCCACATCGAGCGGGTCCCGAATCGCACGCCGCATGAGCGGATTCAAGGGTTCTCCGGCCAGAGATACGCGGTCGGTGCAGCGCAGTTCGCCGAATCCATCGAGCGGCCGACCGGCGCCATCCAGCACCCGTCCCAGGAGTTCATCCCCCATCGCGAATGAGGACTCGCTGCGCGTGGGAATGACCCGCGCGCCGGGCATGACGCCGCGGATGTCGCCGGTGGGCATCAAGAATAACTTGTCGCCGGAAAAGCCAACCACTTCCGCTTCGATCTGTTTGCCCTCCGCGGTGTCGACCAGGCAGCGGCCGCCAACCGCGGCCTCGCAACCGACGGCCTCGAGCGTCATCCCGACCATGCGGTTGAGCGTTCCTTCGACCACGAACTCGGCCACACTGGCCATGCGCTCGCGTGCTTGAACGATGGTTTCGATCCAGCCCTTTTGCCTGGACGGCATGGTCGAGGGCGGGGTCATGAAGCGGCGCCGCCGCGGGGCACGGTCGCGTGCCGCTCAGTGCCCAGCAGTTCACTCAAGATGCTGCCAAGCCGAGTCTCGAGGCGCGCGTCGATTCGCGAGGTGGCGGTAGAGATCTGGCATCCGCCTCGCGCCATGACGGGATCTTCGATAATGGTCCAGGCGCGCTCGTTTTCGGTGGGCGCCAAGTGTTCCTTCACCACCGCCGCATCTTCAGGGTGCAGATGCACGCGCACATCGCGCGTCGCCACCGGCAGCGCCGCGATGGCTTCACGGATGATGCCGATAATTTGAGTTGGGTCGGTTTTGAGCTCGCGGCGCACGATTTGCCGGGCAAGTGCCATGGCCAATGTTAGAAGCTCGCGCTCGACCTCCGCGTCGAGAACATCGAATGGCTTCGCCAAATCGTAGAACATGCCTGCGAGCCGTTCGACCTGCGCCCGAATCTCGGCGCGTCCCGCTTCGCGTCCCTCCGCGAGCCCCTGTTCGAACGCCTCTTTGTGCGCCTCGGCCTGCAGATCCGCCAGACCGCCGACCGTGGGCATTCGTTGCTGCGCAGGAAGGCCCTCCATGTCGGGTACGGTCCACAACGCCACAGCCGCCTGCTTTGAGCTCACGTCAGACAAACTCGCCCGCGCCCTTGCCGCCGAGGCTGATGGTGCCTTCTTCGGCCATGCGTTGCGCGATGACGATGATTTCCTTTTGCGCCGCTTCGACATCCACAAGCTTCACTGGACCGCGTGCTTCCATATCGTCCTTGAGGATTTCCGCAGCACGCTTCGACATGTTCTTCAGTACTTTTTCCTGCACTTCAGGTTCGGCGCCGCGCAGCGCTACCGCGAGCGTGTCGGAGCCCACTTCGCGCAGCAACGCCTGAATCCCGCGGTCATCGACATCCAACAGGTTGTCGAAGACAAAGAGAAGATCCTTGATCTGCTGATGCATCTCGCCGTCGGCCTTCTCGATTTTGCCGAGTTCCTCGGTGAGCTTTTCGCGCTCCATGGCGTTCAGGATATTGGCTGCCGTTCGCGCCCCACCGACGCGCCGCAGCGGCGTCGGCGGCGCGACATTCGCCTGTTTCTCGACCAGCTGATCGAGTTCCGTGAGCGCGGACTGCGGCACTTCGTTCAGCGAGGCAATGCGCATCAGCACTTCGGTGCGCAAATCATCCTTGAGCAGCGGCATAATCGCGGCTGACTGTTCCGGCTCCAGGTGCGCCAAAACGATGGCGGCGATCTGCGGATGTTCGCCGCTAATGATCTGCGCGACGGCCTTGGCTTCCATCCATTTCAAGGCCTCGATGCCCTGGCCGGTCTGGCCATTCGATACCCGATCGAGCAACATATCGGTCTTCTGCTTTCCCACCGCTTGGGTCAGCACGCGCCGTACATAGTCTTGAGATCCGGCGGCGATGTTCGCCTTGGCATCGGCAATGCCGATGAACTTGTCGAGCACCGCGCTCATTTGCTCGCGCGACACTTCCTTGAGCTCGGCCATCGCGATGCCCAATTTCTGGACCTCGCGGGCATCGAGTTGCTTAAGCACGTTGGCGGCATCCTGCTCGCCCAAGCTCATGAGCAAAATGGCGGCGCGCTGCGTTCCGGCGAGTTCGTCAACCTTTTCAGCCATCCGCGGATACCCAGTCCTTCACGACTTGCGCCGCACGGCGGGGATCTTGGCCCACCAGGGTTCGCGCCGCCGCGATCTGCTGCTCAAAACTTGGACTTAGCTTGATGGCTTTTCCTTGGCCCGACAGGCTCAAGCGATCGCCTTCGACATCCTCCGCAGCGCTGGCAGAAAGTCGGCCCGAAGACTTCGTCAATGACTTCATCAAAGGCCGCAGCACCAAGAACGCCACCACCAGCACCAGCGCGGCGCCGATGATTTGCTTGGCTAGCTGGGTGAGCCAAGGCTGTTGCCACAGCGGCAAGCCTTCCACCGGGCCGATGGCCACGCTGCTCTTGAAAGCTTGATTCAAGACATTCAGCTGATCCCCGCGATCATCCTTGAGACCAATGGATTCCTTGATGAGCTGCGTGAAGCGCTTGATATCGGTATCGCTCATCGGCTCGGTCGTGACCTTGCCGTCGGCATCAACCTTCTGCCAGTCATCGAGCACGACGCCAACATTGAGGCGCTTCAGCGTACCCACCGGCTGCTTCACATACGAAAGAGTGCGGTCCACTTCGAAATTGCGCGTGCTGCGCTGGGCGCTGGAACTGGGCCCTGTCGCCGCCGCGGACTGTGCGCCGGGCGCGGCCGGGTTTCCAGGTGTCGCCGCGCCGGGGATGACCGGCGCGCCGGACGTACCCGGCGGCTGGTTGCTCAGGGCGCCGGGGATTCCTTCGGAGCCCTCCCCGCCTTTGCGGCTTTCGTTGCTGGTCTGTTCACTGCGAACCGCGGTCTTTTGCGGATCGTAGTTCTCGTGCGTCGATTCGGTGACGGTGTAGTCAAGATCGGCGGTGACGGTCGCCCGCACGCGACCCGGACCTATCATGGGTTCGAGCAACTCGACGATACGCCGCTGGTAACTCTGCTCGAGCTTACGGGTGTATTCGAACTGACGGGCACTGGCGGCGGCCTCGGCATTTTCATCGGGCGAGTTGAGCAAGGAGCCGGCCTGGTCTACCAAGGTCACATCGCTGGGGCCGAGTTCCGGGACGCTCGATGCCACCAGATGCACGATGGCCGCGACTTGACCCGGCTCGAGCCGCCTGCCGGGGTACAGCTGCAGCATGACCGACGCCGTGGCCTTATGCGCATCGCGCAAAAACACCGAGGGTTTCGGCAGCGCCAAGTGCACCCGCGCGCTCTGCACACCTTGCACCTTGATGATGGTCCGCGCCAATTCTGTCTCGAGCATCGACTGATAGCGCGCGCCTTCCATCATGGTGCTGTTGCCGAGCGCTGATTCTTTTTGAATCATTTCAATTCCCATCGAATCACTTTGCGGCAATCCCTGGCTCGCCAAGCGAATGCGGGCTTCCTGCACTTTGGACTCAGGCACCGACACGGCGCCCGATGGGTTGAGCTTGAACTCGATGCCCGCCGCCGTGAGCGCGTCCATGACTTGCCCGCTCTCCCGTTCGGACAACTGCCCATAGAGCACGGTGTAGCTTTGTCCTTGCGACCAGAGCACCAGCCAGATCGCTGCGGCAACGGCCGCGGCAACACCCGCGAGCAAACCGATCTGCTTGAGGCCGGGAATGTCCGCCAGGCCTCGCGCGGGTGCAGAAGTGGGTACGATGTCAGCCATGGATTGAACCTCGAAATCTTAAGGGGCGGTCTGATCAGACCGGCATGTTCATTACTTGCTGGTAGGCGTCGACCAGCTTGTTGCGCACCTCGGTCATAGCGCGAAAAGCCAGCGAAGCCTTTTGCATTTCCAGCATGACGTTGGTGAGATCGACGCTCTTGTCGCCGGCTTCGTAAGCACTCGCCATGGCCGTTGCATGGTTTTGCATGCCCGCGACGCTGTCGATGGAGCCTTTCATCAAATTGGCGAATTCCGAGGGTTGCGCTGCCGTCGGCATCACCGGTGATTCGGCGATCCCTGAGGCGCGCGCCTGCAACGCGCGCATTTCCGCCAATACTTGTGTGATTTGCATGCTGCTCATGGTGACACCATCATGAATTGTTGTTCGTGAACCCGCGGCACGACGATGCCGGCCGCCTTGAACTGCTGCAGCTTGTGGCGCAGCGTGCGCGGGCTAATTCCTAAGCGCTCCGCGGTAAGCTTGCGATTGCCTCCCGTGAGACGCAGCGTAGCCAGTATCAATTCGCGTTCGCGATCTTTGAGATCGCGGTCCAAGCCGGCATCCCCCGCGGCACTCGGCATCGCGGCAGTCGGCATCGCGGCCTGAATTTGCGCGGCCTCGGACGATGCGTTCGCAACCCCTGTATCGAGGTCGGGCGCGTCGATGATGCCGCCGGCCGCCAGCCAGGCGGCGCGTTGCACGATGTTGTTCAATTCGCGCGCGTTTCCCGGCCAGTCGTAGGCGATCAGCTTCTGTTCTGCTGCGGCAGATAAGCTCAACGCGGCCTGGCTTGCACGCACGCACGCCTGTATCGCGCGGCGCGCCAAGGGCAGGATGTCGCCGCGACGCTCGCGCAGCGCAGGTAAACGCAGCGACATGACGTTGAGCCGGTAGAAAAGATCGGCGCGGAAGCGCCCTGCGCGCACTTCTTCGGGTAAATCGCGGTTCGAGGTGGCGATCACCCGCACATCCAAGTTGATGGTGCGGGTACTGCCGAGGCGCTCGACTTCGCGCTCCTGCAAGACTCGGAGGATTTTGGCTTGTAGCCCCAAGTCCATTTCCGAGATTTCATCGAGCAGCAATGTGCCGCCCTGCGCTTGCTCGAATTTCCCTGCGTGCGCCGCCAGCGCGCCGGTGAATGCGCCCTTTTCATGGCCGAAAAGACTGGCTTCCAGCATATTCTCGGGAATCGCTGCGCAATTGATCGCGATATAGGGCTTATCGCCTCGCTGCGAATTGTCGCGAATGAAGCGGGCGTACACCTCTTTTCCCGTGCCGCTCTCGCCCGTGATCAGCACCGTGGCATCGTTCTGCGCGATCTTGCGCGCTAGAGCCACCAGGCGTTTGGACTCAGGATCCGTGGCGATCAGCTCATTCGGCATGACTCGCGCCGCGAGTTGGCGCCGGGCCATGTCGATCAAGGCCTTCGCATCGAAGGGTTTGACGATGTAGTCCGTGGCGCCCTCGCGCATGGCTGCTACCGCTTGTGCCACCGTGCCATAGGCCGTCATGAGGACTACCGGTAGGTACGGGTGCAGTCGCTTTATGGATGAGAGCAATTCATAGCCATTGCCGCCGGGCATGTGCACATCGGATATGACTAAGCCGATGCTCTCGCTCCCGAGCAGCTGCAGCGCGCCGGCGGCATCGGCGGCCGCAAGTGCCGTAAGCCCCGCCGCGCGAAGCGTATCGACCAATGCCTCGCGCAGTGCGGGATCGTCCTCGACTACCAGAACCGCGTCGTTCACTGTGCTCATTGCTTGTCCTCTGCCGGAAGTTCGATGACGAAAGTGGCGCCGCGCACCGCGTCCGCCAGACACACGCTGCCGCCGTGCGCCTCGACCACGGATTTGACGATGGATAGCCCTATGCCGTTGCCGCGCGCTCGGGTGGTAAAGAAGGGCTCGAAAATACGCTCGCGGATTTGTGCCGGCACACCTGGGCCGTTGTCGCTCACGACGATTTGTGCGCGACCCGTTGCGCTGCGCCGCGCCAGCAACTCCAAGTTAAGCGGGGCGGTAGCCGCCTGCAGCGCATTGGTGGCGAGATTCAAAACGGCGGATACCAGCGAGGGTGCATTGGCGCGCACCATGAGATCCGGCGCCTGGGTGCCGATGGTCAATCGGACTCCCTCTCTCAGCGCCGGGCGCAACCATTGCGCCACTTGTTCGAGCAAGGCGCTGACGCTGACGGTTTCGCGCGCCGCGCCGCCGTGCGCAAAGGCCAGCATGTCATTCACCAGCTTATCGAGCTGCTTCAAGCTGTTGACTGTTTTCTCCGCACAGCGCGCCAGGTCCGCAGGGTTTCGTTCAGGCAAGCTCATTTGCGAGGCGTATAGCAGCGCGGCTGCCAGGGGCGTGCGGATCTGATGAGCGAGGCCCGCCGCCAGTTCGCCCAAGGTCAGGAGCCGCTGCTGTCGCGTCAAAAAAACCTGCATGAGATGTGATTCGGTCACGTCGGTGAGCAGTAACACCTCGCCGCCATTTTCGAGCTCACGCCTCGACACGTTGACGAATCGGCCGCTACGCAATTCAGCCGCTTCGCCGACGGCGCCGGGGCCGACACCTCGCGGCGTTAGAAAGGTACGCGCGCACACGGCGCCGAATGGCTGTCCCAGGAGCGGCTCGCCCAACAGGTCCCGGGCCGCGGGATTGAATTCCTGAATGTGCCCGCCACCGTCGAGCACCAGCACTCCGCCCGGCAAGCCTTTTATCAAGGCCGACAAGCGGGCTGCCAAATGCTCCTTGCCCGCATGCGCCTCCCCAAGGTCGGCCCGAAGCTGGGCGACCTGGTTGCGCAACGAATCGAAGGCGCCGGACAATTGTTCCGACACCGACCCGAAGGCAAGGAACGCCGCCTGAAGTTCAGAGCGGCGATTTTCGATTAGTTCGAGGTTAGTGGCTGCCATGCCACTTTAAGAAAGCAACTTCTGTGCCTTGGCAGTATTTATCTAAGCTTTCAAGCAGTTACGGCTAGAAGAGCGTTCGCCGCGCGGAGCGGCGTCAATAAACTGTCAGGCGCTGAGACGGTATTTGCGCAGCTTTTCGACCAGGGTCGTGCGCCGAATGCGAAGCAGTCGAGCCGCACCGGCGACGGTGCCGTCGGCTTCCTCGAGGGCTCTGCGGATCAGTCCGATTTCAATCGCGGACATGTGATCTTTCAAGTCCAGGCCGCCAAGCGGGAGCGCAGCATCGCTCAGCATTTCGTACGCCACCGCGTCCGGCTCGAGATCCGGCGGCTCCGCCTGCTGCAAAGCTTCTGCCAATACCGGCTTATTGTTCGACGCGATGAGCACTTCGCTGCCCGGCCATTCCGCCGCACTGCTGCGATAACGCTCCGGCAAATCAGCCGCGCTGATGGTTTGAGCGGGAAATAAGATCGCCAGGCGTTCCAGCAGATTCGCGAGTTCTCGCACATTGCCAGGCCACCGGTTGCGCGCCAGGCAATTCATCGCGGATCGATCCAGTTGAATGGGACGACCCGCCGAGTGGCCTTGACGCTGCACCAAGTGCTCAATCAGCACCGGCAAATCGTCGAGCCGATCGCGCAGCGGCGGCATCTGCAACGGGAACACGTTCAGCCGATAGTACAAATCCTCGCGGAAACGGCCGGCCACGATGGCGGCGTCCAAGTCGCGATGTGTGGCGGCAATGATTCGCACATTGCAGCGGATGACCTTGTTGCTGCCGACGCGTTCGAAGGTCCGTTCCTGCAGCACGCGCAGCAATTTGACCTGCATTTGCAGCGACATGTCGCCGATCTCATCCAAGAACAGCGTTCCGCCTTCGGCAAACTCGAAGCGGCCGACCCGCGTGGTCAATGCCCCCGTGAATGCGCCCTTCTCGTGACCGAACAATTCGCTTTCCAACAGGTCTGCGGGAATGGCGCCGCAGTTGATCGGCACGAAGGGGTGCGCGGTTCGCCCGGATAGCTCGTGAATGTGCCGCGCGACCATTTCCTTGCCCGTGCCCGATTCTCCGAGAATCAGCACGTTGCTGTCGAAAGGCGCGACTTGTTCGATCAGCCGGTGTACCGCTCGCATGGCTTTTGAGGCGCCGCTGGGGCGAAATCGATGCGCGCCCGGTTGCGTAGGATGGCCGCTACGCACGTTTTGGGCCTGATTCAACACGGCCGACAGCCGACGTTGCTTGACCGGCGTTTCCAGATAAAGCCAAGCCAAGTCGCTGCTGGTTTCCGCAATCTTGGGTAGTCCGTCGTTACTGATGCAAATGACCGGCAAGGGTTGACGCATCGCGCGCATTTGCGTGACCAGACCGGATCCGAGTGCACTGACCGTTTCGCGTCGCGCGATGACCGCCAGACACTCCGAAGCAGATCCGAGCAGCTGCAGTTCGGCGAGGTCGTGCACATGCACAGGCTCCAAATCCAAAAAACGCAGCAACGCCAACAGGGCGCCCGCTTCCGGATCCGAGGGTTCGATCACAATTACTTTGGCCTCAAGCACTACGCGGGACTCCTTCCCATTTATAAAAGTGTGACGGAGTTCAAAAATCTCGGGTTCCGTCTTAACCTTTGCTCGTAACCCTTTGACATTGTTCAATCAATATCAAGTTCGACCGCATACTAACTGATGAAGTTGAGGAACAAGCAGATGGACAACCCCCGTAAAGACGTTAAGGGCATCCCTTAAAATTAGGCCGGTGATTGTCCTTAAGAAGGACCCCGGCTACTTACGTTGCGGCCAGTCTTGCACCCGCCACCAAGCGTCGATGATGGCGAAAAATGAGCTTCTCCAGCATATCCACGACCGCATCGCTCAACCCCATGAAACGCAGTTGTGTTGCCCGGGTATCCTCAATAACGCGTTGGCCGCAAACTACGCAGGGAATCTTCAAAGGCTGCGGTAGAGCCGGATTGATGTAGATCGACAGCATGCCGGTGGCCCCGTCAGATACCTCACCGGGCGCATCGTGCGCACGGAACCATTCCAAGGCCCGCGAGGTCATCCGCACCCGCTCCGCGTCAGGTAGCCCGCTGCTGCGCAGCGCCAGCTCGGCCGTGAGGCGCAACAAAATATTGACCTTGTACTCGAGGCGTTGCAGCTCGTGCAGCAGTGCGGGCGATTCGTCCTTGAGTGCCTCGTGCACCCGCACCTCGTCCAAGGAGGACTCGGCGCCCAGAAGCTGATGGTTGTCCGCATTGAGTCGTGACAGCATCAAGCCGTTCGGGAGCGGTCCCGGCGTCCAGGACACCGGCAGCGACTCCTCGAATATCAGACCATCGCCCAGAAACGACTCAGGCATGGTTCCCAGCCTTAAGAATTGACTGCTGTTAACGCTACAGCCGCTGCAGCCGAGTCCCGGAGTAAGCGGCTACCGCCCGGCGGCCAACGCCGGCCATATCCAAATCGCGCCCCTTGCTGCGCCGATGATGTTCCAGCAGCCCGATCGCCCGATCATTGAGCTCGGAGATTTGGCGCAACAACGCCCGATCGGCGACATTCGGCTGCGGGGCGTCGATCCGAAATGACTTTAGCAGCTCCAATCGCTGTGCGTCGAGCAACTGCAGTTCCGCGACGCGTCCTTGTTCGGCCGCGTTGAGCATCTCGAGCGACAGCGCCAACGCGTGCGCCAGGATCGATGCGTACTGCGGGTCCATCAACGAGTATCCACGATTTGGTCCCACCCGGTCTTCACCGTTTGGATCAGCCCTGCGACTTCCATGACGATTTGCGCGTTGTTGGCGACATTGGCAACGGTCAGGCGAGCCAGCATATACACATAGAGAGCGCGAAGATCCTGCGCGATGTTTTGTCCACGCTCCATATCGAGCGTATTGTTCAGATGATCAATCAGGCGAATTGCTTTACCCAAGGCCTTGCCCTTGGTGATGACCTCATTGACCGGCATGTTGTTTTCGATACGCGCCATGCAGCCTTGCGCGGTTGCGAGGTTCGCCAGTATCTGCTCGAACAAGATCTGCACCAACTTGGAAGGACTGGCCTCAGCCACCAAGCCGTGATTGCGCACCGAGCGGTATTGAGCCGCAGCTCGCTGGGGGTACATGGCTAGCCGCCCACCCCGAGATTGCCGCTACCCAAGCTCGAATTGCTCTGCGCGGTTCCCGTTGCGGCATTCGCCGTCGGATTGAACTCGGCATTCAGATAAGTCTGGGTTTGTTTGAGCAGCGCGACCGCTGTATCCATCGCATTGTATTCCGCGGTGAGCCTGGCCGAGTACGCCGCCAGCTGCGCAGCGAGCGCTGCTTGTTGCTGCGAGACATTGCTTAATCCAGTCTGCAAGCCCTTGTTGATGGTATCGAGCAAGCCGCCCGGCTTGGTGTAGCCGTCCACCAGATTGCCGACCAGGGTGGCAATTCCATTCGTGCCGCCGAGTAGATTGCCGATCGATGCGAGGCTGGCGCTCAAGGCGTTGCCGAGCTTCGTGTCGTTGGTGGTATAGGTGCCGCCGGTGCCGGCGCTGATTCCTAAATCGGTCAGGGATTTCACAGCGCCCGACCCGCCGGTCGTGATTTTACCGAGGATGCTTTGCAGCTGGTTCTGGAACGACTGGAGCGTGGCGTTGCCGTTCAATGGACCCGCGGTCTGGGTCGAGGGGTCATACCCGGTCAGGGTTTGAATGCTGCTCAGCACACCGTTGACCGCGGTCACGAATTTATCTATGTAAGCCTGCGCAGCCGTGGTATCGGGACTAACCGTCAGCGTCGTCGGCGTCGCCGCGGCTGATGGCTGCAACAAATTGATGGTCACGCCGGTGATCGCGGTGCTGACCACGTTGCTGGCGCTGGTGGCCGGGAACCCGTTAATCGAAAAGCTGGCGTCTTGCGCCGCCCGTGTCTGCGTCAGCGCCAGCGAAGCCAAGCCGCCGTCTCCACCTGAGGGCGTGACTGTGATCGCATTCGCCGCGCCCGTCGCGGTACCCGTGATCACCAGGCGCGAACCAGCCGTGGTGTTGATGATGCTCGCGCTGACGCCTGGGTTGTTCGTGGCGGAATTGATCGCCGCGGCGATGCCGGCCAGCGAGCTGTTCGTCGAATCAATGGTAATCGAGGTGGATGCCCCGCCCACAGCGATAGTCAATGTTCCGGTACCCAACGCGGCTGCCGTACTTTGTATGGGCGCGGAGGTCAGCGTCGCAGAGGTCGCCAGATTGTTCACCAGCAACGAATATTGCCCTGCAACCGCAGAGGAGGACGTCGTTGCCGTGGCGATGGTCTTGTCGGCCACCGCAGCCGTGAACCCCGCCAACAGCTTCGGATCCTGAAGGGCCGGCACGGCCAGCTTAAGGGTATCCAGTGCAGCGGTGAAAGTCCCGTACGCGGATACTTGCGCATCCAGCGTGTTTTGCTGGTTCGTCAGCTGATTGGTCTGGGCTGCGCCAAACGAGCTCGTCAGCGAGGACACAATGGAACTGATGTTGAGTCCCGATCCAATGCCGGTGGAGGTAATCAGCGAGCTAGTTGGCGTAGTGCTGGTAGTCGATCCAGATATTACTGAACTCATAGGCTTGTTCGTCCGCGTTACGTTGCTTAATTTATCGGCAATCGGCTACCGAACTTAAGCAAGCGGCGTACCAAAAATCGTCAAAACTCGATTCAGGCGTGCTTATCGAGGATGACGCCCGAAATTCCGATGCTGCGGGCCAACGCCTGGAACTCGTCGGCCGGCAATTCGCCGACGACTGCGCCCGTAGCCGGGTTGATCTGCTGAATGAGCTTGCCATTGGAGGCTGGGTCGACGCGAAATTGTTCGGGCCTGCCCGAGTCATTAAGGTATTTATTGAGAAGCGCGACCTGCGCTGGGAGCTGCGAGCCGGCCGGCGCCGACGTCGGCGCTTTGCCGCTTCGCGGCAAAGCATTGCCGCTGCGTTGAATTGCAACCGTCTTAGGCGCCTGAC
>JAXDQK010000091.1:0-3242 GCA_034667905.1 Gammaproteobacteria bacterium
GTGGGCTCGGTGTTGGGCAGCGCTAGTATGGCCGGCCTGATGGGGCGGCTGGTGATTCGGCAGCTGCCGCCGATTGTCACCGGCGAAATCGTTGGCGTGGGCGGTGATGGGCGTGAAGTCGTCCCCCTGCCGGAATTTCGCGAAGAATTCGCCACGGCGATGTCCCAGTCCATCTTGCTGCCGGCTGCCGGGGCGTTGCTCGGTGTCGTGGCTGCACTGTTTCTGGTCGGATTTCCACGGCCGCAACATATTTCGACATCAAATGCCTCGGGCGACGGCGAAAAGTCTGCGGACCCGGTTACCTGAGCTCGCCGAGAGCGGCCACCAGGGACACCAATTCCGTTGCGTTGGTTTCAATTTCGGCGAGACCACCCACGGTGCCGGTCGCGTTACCCAAGATCACGTGTTCGAGTCCGTTGTCGGCGAAGCCGCCGACCCGATCAGCGATCTCGGTGGCGTTGCCAATGAAAAAGAACTCCTCGACAATCTCGAACGGAATCGTGGGCGCGAGTGCACGAAGCTCCTCGGGATCCAGATCGTGCTGAATCAGGTCCACTAAGCCGCGGCATTTGTCTCCGCCGGGGTGCTGCATTCCGTATTTGGCCCAGATCTCTGCGGAACAGAAAAGCGCCGTGAGCTTACCGAGGGGATCGCGCTCCATGAGGTCAGCGACATGGTCGCGGGACTGTCCAAGTATCACCGCGACGTGCAGCGCGCACTCTGGCATCGGCCGCCCGGCCCGGTCGGCATGCTCCGCGATCACGCGGCGCCGCTGCCCATAGCTCGAGGGGCTCATCGGCCATGCCGGAACCCAGCCGTCGCCGTACTCCCCGGTCAGGCGCAGCATGCGCGGACCATGTGCGGCTACCCACACTTTCGGCGGGCCCAAGTCGTCGCGCCGCAACGGCAGGCCAGTTCGGCCGGAGAATCCGGCCGGCATCACGCCATGATTGAGCAGCGTCACCAGCTCGTTCAAAAACGCTTCCAACTCCGCTACCGGGGCCGAGAAGTCATAGCCGAAGGGGACCAGATGCCCTGCCTCGCCGGCTCCGACACCAAGGGTGAAACCGCCACGGCACAGCTGATGCAAGGTCAGCGCGCTCCGCACGACGTCGGGCGCCCGCCGACGGACCGCGTCGGTGACACAAACGCCCATCGGAAGATTCGATTCGTGGCCCATGATCGCGGTGCAAGCAAAGGGGTCATACCAGGCGTCAGTATCGGGCGACAGTGCGGCCAGCGCCATGTCGGGCCAGAGGGCAGGATGGGCAAGACCGACGAAATGGTCTGGCACCCAGACTGAGTCGACCTTGGCCTCCTCAGCGATGGTGACCATGCTGCGGCATGACTCGAACGGGTGTATGGGCGACACGAGCAAGCCAACCTTCATGTGCCACACCCCCTTGCGTGTGTTCGGCAGTGGGACATCAGCGTAGCGGCGATGCGGTGACCGTCGATCCTCTTTGCGTGGATCGGAGAAAACACCCGCGGCCGCGACGAAGTCTATGTAACGTCGGGCGACTATGACCCCGGGCAAACTGATCGTCCTCAATGGCGGCTCCAGTGCGGGGAAGACCTCACTGGCCCAAGCGTTTCAAGAGCTCGTATCCGAGTGCTGGATGCACCTTGGAATCGATATGTTCTGGTTCGCGATCCCGCCAAGCCAAATCGACATGCAGCAGGTCCGTCCCGAGTACCACACGTGGGACATGGTGGTCGAGGATGACGGTCTTGAGTGGTTCAGTCTCACCCCGGGTCCTCTCCTGAACAGGGCCATGCATGCCCGCTACCGCGCCATCAGGATCTACCTGGAGGAAGGCATCAATGTTATTGCCGACGATCTGATCTGGACGCGTGACTGGCTCGTCGACTTTCTCCAGATCTTCGAGGGCTGTGAGGTCTGGCTGGTGGGAGTCCACGTATCGGATGAGGAAGGCGCCCATAGGGAGGCCGAGCGCTATAGCGGCATCCCAGGGACCAACCGCGGCAGCGCCCGGTCCGCTCACGCCGATGTTGAGTACGACTTCGAGATCGATACCACCTACGCCCCGTTGCCGGAACTGGCGCGAGAGCTCCACGAGGGATACCAGGCTTGTCGTCATCCCGCAGCGTTCGAACGGCTCCGCAAGCGTTTCGCTTCCTGAGCCCAGGCATCATATTGCTTGGGAGGCAGGGAGTTTCAGGTGTCACCCTGCGCGGCAAAGCATTTCGTAGACGATCGTTATGGGGTTTGGTTGACGGACGGTGCTTGTCCCGCCGGCCTCGTTCGCAATTCGGCTGTCAGGCGCTTGAACCCGTGCAAGGTGATCAGTTCGAGCGGTTCGGGCGTCTCGCGCAGGCTCAGACTCGGAAACCGCTCGAATAACGTGCGCAGCGCGATGGCGCCCTCGATTCGCGCCAGGGCTGCGCCGAGGCAACCGTGTATGCCTGAACCGAACGCCAGGTGGTCTCGCGCATTGGGCCTGGTGATGTCGAACCGGCCGGGGTCGGCGAAGACGCCTGGATCGCGGTTGGCGCCGCCCAGCAACAGCATGAACATCGCGCCGGCGGGGATGTGCTCCCCGGCGATTTCGACGTTGCGGCGTGCGGTGCGCACGAGCATCTGCACTGGACTTTCGAATCTCAGAATCTCCTCGACCGCCGCCGGCCACAGCCCCGGATCATCACGCAATAGGGCCAACTGCTGAGGATGTTCGAGCAGCAAGACGATTCCGTTTCCGATCAGGTTCACCGTCGTCTCGAACCCGGCGCCGACCAGAAGCGCGGCGTTCGCGGCGAATTCGCGGTGGGTCAGCTCACCGCCGGCGGCCACGCGGCCGAACGGATGGTCGCCCGAGTCGCTGTCACGCGCCCGTTCGATGAATTGGGCGGCGTAGCGGTCGACCTCTCGAAGCCGCTCGACGGCGTGGCGAAACGTCTTCCAGCTAGTACCGAAATCCAGCAGCGGGGCCAAGCTGTAGCCCCAATCGCGTACCTGTGAGCGCGCATCATTTGGCAACCCGAGGATCTCGGCGATGACCGCCACCGGCAGTTCTGTCGCGAAGTCGGCGACCAGGTCGGGCCGCGGATTGTGCTCTAGATCATCGAGTAGTTCCCCCGTGATCTCTGCGACTCGAGTGCTGAGCCTATCGATGGCTCGTGGAGTGAAGCTCTGCGCGAACAGGCGCCGATAACGGGTGTGATCCGGGGGATTCGACATCAGCATCGCCGGGGGCTCCACCGGATTGGGCAGGCCCGGATCT
>JAXDQK010000092.1:0-4349 GCA_034667905.1 Gammaproteobacteria bacterium
CCACCGCTGTCGCCGCCGATCCCGCCGCCGGCGAGAAGATATTCAAAGCGCAGTGCGGCATCTGCCACGCCGTGGCGGCGGGTCAGAACCGCATCGGTCCGACGCTGTTCGGCATTGTCGGCCATCCGGCCGGCAGCGTTCCAGGCTTCAACTACACCGCCGACCATAAAAAGCTCGGCATCACCTGGGACGCTGCCACCCTCGACAAATATCTCGTCAATCCGCGCGCGATGGTACCGGACACGTCGATGGTCTACGCCGGCCTGAAGGACGACGCCGAGCGCGCCGACCTGGTCGCGTATCTCGGAACGCTGCACTGAGCGGCGGCATCGGTGGATTGATCCTTCGAGGGAGCTATGCCGTGCGTTCCCGATCATCTTCAGCGTCTTGGCAACGAGGCGCGTGTCATGCGGGTTTACGCCAATCTTCCTCCCGCCGGACGAGACGTCAGGCTGGACCTGTTTCGCGGCCTGGCGAATTGGGCGATCTTCCTGGATCATATCCCGCACGAAGTGCTGAGTTGGACAACAACCAGGAACTACGGTTTCAGCGATGCGGCGGATTTATTTGTTTTCATATCCGGTTATACGGCCGCCTTCGTGTTCGGGAGAGTGATGATTGAGCGGGGCTTTCTCGCGGCCGCGTCACGGTTGGCGAGACGCACCTTGCAAATCTACGCCGCGCACATCTTCGTGGTTGCTGTTTATATCGCCGTTATCGCGGGCTTCTCACGTGAGTTCCACGATCCCGACGATCTAAATCAGTTCAACGTCGCCATATTCATCAGCAAACCGCTTTGGGAATTCGCCCAGGCCTTGGCTTTGCGATACAGGCCCGTCAATCTGGATGTGCTTCCGCTCTATATTTTGCTGTTGGGAACCTTTGCTCCGGCGTTGTGGCTGATGGTTCGCAAACCGACGTTGACCTTGGTTGGTTCAATGCTTGTGTATTTTGCCGGAAGGCATTTCGGCTGGAATCTGCCAACCTCCCCGTCGGGAGTTTGGTATTTCAATCCATTCGCTTGGCAATTCCTGTTCTTCCTGGGCGCCTGGATCGCCGTTGGCGGTGCCCAAGCCATCCAACCGATTGTTCGAACACGGACGGTGTTCTGGCTTGCGATCACGTACCTTGTCTTTGCTCTCGTGGTGACGATGGCGATTCACTTACCCGGTTTGGGCAATTTCCGTCCCGCCTGGATGTTGGAGCCGTTCGATCCCAACGACAAGACCAATCTCGCGCCCTACCGAATTGTGCATCTCATCGCGCTCGCTATTGTTGTCACGGAGTTCTTGCCAGCGGATTCACCAATTCTGCGATGGCGCTTGTTGACACCGCTGATCAGATGCGGTGAAAATTCACTTCAGGTGTTTTGCATCGGCATCATCCTTTCGTTTTGCGCCCACGCCGCAATCGAGCTAAGCCTCAACTCGATTTGGGTTCAGATTGTCGTGGGCGCCACCGGTTTCCTGATGTTGACGATAAGCGCATATTACTGGGCCTGGTCCAAACAACGGGGTCGCATGCGTTCTTCACATGCTCGTCTCGGAGACATCGCGTGACGGATAGTTTGGCACTGATGCGGCCGGTCATGCTGGCCGTGCCCTCCTTGAAAAAGAAGTCGGGCTGATCGAATTGCGTTTCCAGCCCGGCTGTTTCGAGTGGGATCACGACCGCACTCCGGCCGAACCGATATTAATCTGGGTTTCGTTGCTCGAAGCGACTGCTAGTACCGCCTTTTCTTAGAAAGTGAGTCGTGATTCAAGATCGGGATGATACCAGAAGCAAGAGAAGTCCACTCTTCGCGAAAAGATCGCACGGTGCTTGAGGCGTGTTGTCGCTCACCGCTGACATCGCGACGCTATTTTAAGCGGGCGCGGCTATTCACGGCTTGCGCTGACGAGGGTATAGATTGCACCGATGATCACGCCGTGGTCATCTTCGAGGATGTCGAAGCCCTTTTGGACTTTGGCGCAGCGGCGGCGAAGCAGGGGAATGGTAGTCATCCTGCGAGGACGAGTTAAACCGAGCACTTCTTCCCGCATTGCCCGGGTGACAAGAGGGGGATCGGCGATCTTCTTGGACGGTCGACGGCGCCCAACGAGATGCAAACTTCCCATCCCTCGTAAGAGCCCAGGTGGCCGATCCCAAACCTAAGTATATGTGGCGACAAACGTTGGTGCACTTGTTTCGGGCAATCTCTCTATGATTGCTTGGAGGTGTAACTTTGTGACCGAACGGTACAACGATAACACCAGCGTCCAAAGCGGATCTGGCCCACGGTGCAGGTGTTGCAGCGGCTCTGCCGTCTTCGCTTGGGCAGAACGGAGTGAATGTGATGGATGAAGTCTCGCGACGTACATTATTGGCGGCGACGGCTGCTGGTAGCATTTTTGCGGCGACGGCAGCTGCTGGCGCGCAACCCAGTGAACCGGTACCGCAACCGCAGCGGCCCAGACACGGCGGCACCGATCCCGGTCCGCGCAATCTCGTTCGAGACCGGCAGAATCCCGATCTGCTCGTTCCACCCTCCACCGATGGCGGCACGCTTCCAAATCTGCGCTTTTCTTTCTCGGACGCTCATATGCGGCAGACAACCGGTGGCTGGACCCGTCAGGTCACCGTGCGAGAACTCGGTATTTCCAAGGATATTGCCGGCGTGGATATGCGCCTGAACGCCGGCAGCGTTCGCGAACTGCATTGGCACAAGGAGGCCGAATGGGCCTACATGCTTTACGGCAGCGCCCGTATCACAGCCATTGACCCCCAGGGGCACACCTTCGTTGATGACGTCGGCGTCGGTGATCTCTGGTATTTTCCGGGCGGTGTCCCGCATTCCATCCAGGGGCTCAATCCGGACGGCTGCGAGTTTCTGCTGGTTTTCGACAACGGCGACTTCGACGAAGATGATACCTTCCTGCTGACCGACTGGTTCAAGCACACGCCGAACGAAGTATTGTCGAAGAATTTTGGTGTCCCTGGTTCGTCATTCGCTCATGTCCCGGATCCAAGCGAGATGTACATTTTTCCTGCCTCTGTGCCGGGGTCGCTCGACTCCGACAAGATTGTCGGGGCAAGCCCGGTCTCGCCGAGTTTCAGCCACAAAATGACGGCGCAGCAGCCGATAAAGACCAAGAGCGGCACGGTGCGGATCACCGACACCAGTGTGTTCCCGGCATCGAAGACGATCTCCGCAGCGTTGGTAGAGGTTCAGCCGGGCGGCATGCGCGAGCTGCACTGGCATCCCAACACCAATGAATGGCAGTACTATCTTGAGGGGCAGGCGCGCATGGGCGTGTTCGCGGCGTCAGGCCAGGCGCGCACCTTCGATTTCCAGGCCGGCGATGTCGGCTACGTGCCTTTCGCCATGGGCCACTTTATCGAAAACACCGGCACGACGCCGCTGCGGTTCCTTGAGATATTCAAGAGCAGCTATTACGCCGACGTATCGCTGAACCAATGGCTGGCATTGACGCCGCCTGAGCTTGTTAAGGTCCATCTGAAGCTGGATGCGCAGACCTTGGCCGCCTTGCAAAAGGAGAAATATCCAGTCGTGCCCGCATGATAGGCGAACATTATTGATACCCGTGAGAATATTGGCGAAGCGCTAAAAGAGCAGTAAGGTAAGAATTCGGGGTAGGCAGAACTGACGGAGCTGGATCACGGTTCTCTTTAACGGGAGGGCGTAACATGAAGATATTTTGTGTTTCCACCGCAATGATCCTCGGGCTTGCTGGCGTCACATACGCCACCGATGCCTCGGCCGACGACATTATGGTGACGAAGGCTGCGCCCGCCGTGACCACCAGGGCTTCGCTGCAGCCAGCGACATGTAGCAGCCTCGAGGACTTTGTCGTCACGGCCTGCCCATTAACCTGGAATGGCATCACGGTTTACGGCACGATCGACGGGGGCGTGACGTGGCTGAGCCATGGGGCGCCCTTCAATGGCACATCCGCGGTCGGGGCAGACTATCTCATCCAGAAGTATAGCAATCGTGCGCAGTGGAGTCTCGCGCCGAACGGTTTGAGCAATTCAAACATCGGCATCAAGGGGAACGAGCCGTTCGCTCCCGGTTGGGCTTTTGTCTTCGATCTACAGGCCGGATTTGATCCTTATTCCCTGCAATTGTCCAACGGACCGCACTCGGTGGCTCAGAACGCCGGAGTTCCGCTCAATAACCAAAACTCGGGCGCCGACTCGAGTCGCGCCGGGCAATTTTACAATTCCGTGGGCTATTTGGGCGTCAGTTCACCCTATGGCACCTTGACCGTTTTTCGGCAAAACTCGCTGACTTTGGATGCTGTTTTTGCCTACGATCCGATGGGCGCTTCGTACGCTTTCTCGCCGAT
>JAXDQK010000093.1:0-3943 GCA_034667905.1 Gammaproteobacteria bacterium
TCGTGGTTAAAGCACTGGATGAACTCATCGAACTTGGCCTGCTGCTGGAGGAAGTTTTTGGCCGGCGGCTTAGTAGCTTCCTTCTTCAGAGTCAGATGCATCCGTTCGTGGCGACCGTTCTGCTGCGGCTTGCCAGGCTCGATGCGCTCGAGGCCGATCCCGAGCCGCAGCCACCACACCGAGAGCTTGGAGAGGCCGAAGAAGGCGCTGCGGCTGGCGAAGGGCACGCCGTTGTCGGTACGGATCGAGAACGGCAGCCCGAAGTCCTTAAAAGCCCTTTCAAACACGGTAAATGCGTACCTCTCCTGGGTCGTCTCCAGGGCGTCGCAACAGATCAGATAGCGACTCGCAAAGTCGGTGATGGTGAGCGGATAGCAATACCGCTTGTCGGCGAGCATGAACTCGCCCTTGTAGTCCGAGCACCACAGATCGTTCGGTCGGGTCGGCCGCGACAATGTCGTGCCTTGTGCGTGGTAACGAGGCTTGCGGCCCCGGGTGACCAGATTGTGCCGGTCGAGCACCGCGTGCACCGTGCTGATGGCGGGCAGCGTAATGTCGCTGTGACGCCGCTTGATCTTCTCGCGGATCTTCGGCGCTCCCCAGCTCGAATGCTCCTTCTTCAGCCGCACGATCAGCGTCTCGATCTGGAAGGGTAGTCGATTAGCTTGGCGGTAGGGCCGGCGACTACGATCGGTCAGGCCTTCGATGCCGCACGCCCGGTAGCGGTTGAAGATCTTGTGACCGGTCTTGCGAGAGATGTCGAACTCCCGACATAACACTGCCATCTTCTCGCCCTGCAGCAACAGGGCCACGAATCGCATGCGTTCGTCCACTTTGCAACACTCCTGCCACGGCACTTTGCGTCTCCTGCAAAGGCCGGAAAGTGTTACCTATGTGCCCGGAATGATGTGTAACCTATGTGTCCGAAAGGACAACGGTCTGTACCGGGCACACACACGCTGACGGCGCCGGTGGATGATTCCACCGGTCGTGGTGCCTGCCCTTCACGAGCCTGGTTGCAAGTAGGTGTTGAACCAGTTGACGAGCCGGGACATCACATCGCCCTGATCAGCACGCTTGAAGAAGAAATGGCCCTCGTCGGGGTAGACGACGAATTCAGTCTTCACACCGAGGCGCCGCAGCGCGTTCCAGTATTCGTAGGACTGCGTTATTGGCACCTCCGCATCACGATCGCCGCCGACGATCAGAGTTGGCGCAGTCACGTGCTTGATGAACGTCATGGGAGAGCTGCGCTCGTAGACTTTCGGATCCTCGTACACCGAACTGCCGAAATAGGGCAGCATCCAAGTATCGATGTTGTTCGTGCCGTAATAGCTCAACCAATCCGATAGTCCTGCGCCCGCCACCGCCGCCTTGAAGCGATCGGTTTGAGTCAGTGCCCACATCGTCATGTAGCCGCCGTAGCTCCAGCCGGTGATGCCGACTCGTTGCGGGTCGATCGGGGCGGTCTTCAGCACGGTGTCGAGGCCGTTCAGGATATCGCGCAGGTCGCCGTAGCCGAAGTCCTTGATGTTCGCTTCAGTGAATGCCTCGCCCTGGCCGTAGCTGCCGCGTGGATTGGGCATAAACACGTAGTAGCCCTGACTCGCAAGCGCCGCGTCGAACGACTGCGCGCTCGCCGGAAAGAGCGGATAATGTGCGTAGGCGGGGCCGCCGTGCGCAACGACGACGAGCGGGTACTTCTTCCCCGGCACGATCGACGGAGGTTCGATCAGCATGCCTTGCACGCTGAAACGGTCGCTCTTCCAGAACAGATTTTTCGCATTCCCCGTGATCGGATGCACGCCGGCGTTGATCTTCGTGATCGGCTTCCACTTGCCGGGCGCTCCCGTCTCAATCTCGGGGGGCGAGGTATAGGATTGCCGGATGACGGCCGAGAAGGCTGCGTCTTTCGACAACGAGATGCCTGCATCGCCCGGTGCAAAGCCGAGCAGGCTGTTAGCCCAGATCATCTGAGGAGCACGCCAGATCTCGTGCTGCGATTTCGAATCGATATTAATGGCCGCAAGCACTTCTTCTCCGGCGGCAAATTCGGTCACGATCAACTGTTTGCTCGAGCCATTCCAAGTGATGGTATTCACGGAGGCGGGCAGGTTCGGTGTCACGTTGACGGGCGTTCCGCCGCCGTCCGGTATCCAATAAACGTCGCCTCCCGTAATGCCCTCGTCGCTCATGATGCCGCTGATGTAGGCGATCCGGGAGCCATCTCCAGACCAGCGCGGCGAGGCGATCTGCAGGCGAGGTTTCAATAGAGTAGTGATGGATCCATTCTGAGCGTCCAGCAGATCGAGTTCGGCAATCCACCAATTGTCATCGCCAGAGCCGCGTGCCGCGGTCACGGCGAAGTGAGTGCCGTCGGGCGACCAATCGTACTCATAGATGTTCAGATCGGCGGGGCCCAGCAGAGTCGGTTCGCCGCCATGGGCAGGCAGCACCGCCAGCCGCTGCTCGTACACGGTCGATGACAGTACGCCCGCATCGCGAGTGAGGGGATTGAGAGGCCCCGGCGTTTTCGGCGCGCCTTCCGAGTACAGAAAAGCGATTCGTTTGCCGTCAGGTGACCAGCGCACGGTGTCGAGCGGCCCGTGCGCGCTGGTGATGGTCTTCGCGTTACGACCGTCAATCGAGGCGATTGCGAGTTGAGTTTGCTCCTGCGCGTCAGTCGTGACAAACACGATCTGCTTACCGTCAGGAGACCAAGCAGCGCCGTGCTCGTCGCACACGGAACCGGGGCAGGCGGTCAAGCGAAGCGCGCCGGATCCATCTTTTGCATTGACGATCCAAAGGGCTGATACCTCGATCTCAGCATCGTCACGTTTGCCACTCACCACGTTTCCGTAGATAAGGTGTTTCCCGTCAGGCGAAATGGCGACTTCGCCGACCGGATGCACTGAGTTCAGCGCCCTCAGCAACTGTGGTATGGACAATGATTGCGCCGAAGCGGGTTCAACGTGAGCGCAAAGAAGCAGTAGGCCCAGAACGCTGCAGGCCTGTATCGATTGTTTTTTCATGGAATCCATAGGGTATCGCCGTGTCGGCTTCATCGCTATTGTCGATGGCCGTAATCAAAAGACGGGGCCGTCTGACTCGGAGCATGGCGCATCGAAGCATCGGCTCGAAGCGGTCACTTCAACAAGTATCCATCGACCTCGAGGTCATAGCCTTCTCCGGTGTACGGATCTCGCCGCCGCGTGGCGGCAAAACAGCCGCGTAGAATACTCAGCGCTTTGGCGTTGTCAAGAACAAAGGCGGAAGCCGGTAGGCTCGATGTTTACGGGGGTTAAGTTGGAGTACCCGTGGGGACGCCAATTTTAAACGGGGAGCAATCGGCGTCCGGTCAGGCGCAGTCTCATCGGAGCGAATTGCCATCTCTAGAGCAGATCACGTCGTCTCCTGCGACGCGGACATCCCGCTTCGAGACGGGCCCGCGCCGACCGTCATAAATTCATTGCATCGGGATTCAAGTCCGCCTGCTGCCGCACCGCCGCTAAATGCAGTGGTGTCCCAACATGACGAAACGCTGCTGGATGATGGTTTATTGACGCGTTGCCTGGCAGATCAGTAGTCAAGCGCATAAGAATCACGGCGCTCATCTCACGCAGGAACTCGCCGCTGATGTCGAATCCCAGAATCCCCTCGCCACGCTCCAGCAGCTCATCCAGCTCCAGTCGAGTGAACTGACGACCCGCGAGATCGCCCGCGCGCTGCACCTCTCGCAAGGCGCGCAACCTTGCCAAGGTTGAGGTCGCGAGTTCGAGCCTTGTTTCCCGCTCCAAAACTTCTATTTTGCCATCAATGGCTTGCAGCGGTTTTCGCCGGCCCCTTATCCGGCGGTGCATTGTTGGAGATGAGGTTGCTGCCTTCCTGGTTCGGGCCTTTCTGGATGAAAACCAGATTGTGGTAGAAATGCAGGGAGGTGATG
>JAXDQK010000094.1:0-64170 GCA_034667905.1 Gammaproteobacteria bacterium
CGCAACGGGATTTGAAATCCAGCGTGTTAAGGCAACGATAGCTATCGAGCGCTCGTGGTCCGGGGCTATTCGCCTGGAAATAATACTGGTTTTATGGGAATATGGGCCTATGAAGACGACTCTGGAACTTCCCGACGGGCTGATGCAACGCGTGAAACTTCGTGCTGTGCACCGAAATCAAAAGCTTAAGGACGCAATTGCGCAACTGCTGGAGCTTGGTATGGCCGCAGCGCCGGATGCCGAAAAGCTACCGCGAGCACCCAAACCTGTGCGGCTGAAAGGCGGCCGTCTGGATATCGTAGCTATCGAAGCGGCGATTGCCGCCGGCCGCGAGTAGCGTGGTTCTCGTAGATACCAATGTTCTTGCTTATCTGATGTTGGAAGGGGATCGCACGTCCGCGGCTCAGGAGCTGTTTGAGCGGGATGCGGACTGGCGCAGCGAAGCGTTCATCATGGTGGAATTTTCGAATGTTCTCACCACCTATGTACGCACCAAGGTACTCTCGCGCGATCAGGGGTCAAAGCTTCTGGCTGGAGCAGAAAAACTCGTGCCGGTATTGACGAGCGTGCGGAATGCACGGGCACTTGAGGTTGCGACGCAATTCGGAATCTCCGCTTACGATGCGCGTTTCGTTGCTCTGGCTATCCAAATGAAAGTTAAGCTAGTAACCGAAGATGCCAAGCTTCGAGCCGCCGTTCCGTCTTGGACGGTTTCACTCGCAAGCGCCGGAGCCTGAGCTGGGTTCTTCACGGATTCGCCAAAGGGGAACACTCCAGTAGGATTTCGTAATGCGTGGGTCAGGACTACGAATCTTCTTGCGTACCAGCAATGATGGGATCTACCAGCCATCGGCGGTGGTAGAAAGCCGATGAAGCCTATTCTTACGTCACACATCAGGGTGCCGTTGCTCGACCTGCTGTTGTTCAAGCGCGGCGGCCGGTTCGACGAGAAATCAAGCGGATGGATGAGCTTGAACACCTGACTGGTCGACTACCTCGGCAAGAAATCTTTAGGACTTGGCCCGATGTGATCCTTTCCTCGGTGCACGCGGTCTCAAGTGGTGGAGTGGTTTTTGCTCAGCGATCGATTATTTCGTTTTCGCCATCAAATTGAGTGCAGCCAGAGTCAGGGTCATGATGCCGGTCTTGATGGTCGGTTCGGCATCCGGCGCCCATTTCGGCGAATGCGTACCCGGCAGCGTACTCTTGTCGACGGTTTTGGCATAAATATCGGGATCGACGGCGCCTAGCCATATCTGCGCAGAAGGAATTCGCGGCTCCACCCATCCGTATTCGGAGAAATCCTCCGAGGTCATCAAGGGTTCGCCCTCGCGCACCACCGCGCTGCCCATCGCCGCCATCAGTATCGGGCGCAGCCGTTCAACGAGTTTGGGGGAGTTATAGGTGACCTTGGTCGATTCAACGATCTTCAGGCTGGGCATTTTGTCTTCGGGCATGCCGTAGGCGCGGGCCTCATTTATGGCGATGCGTTGAATGCCGTCTAACAGCATTTTGCGCTGCGCTTCGTTGACGCTGCGGACCGACACCTCCAGCTTCACCGAATCGGCAATGATGTTGTGCTTGACGCCGCCGTGGACCGAACCGACCGTCACAACCGCCGGCTCGAACGGGTTGTTGTTGCGCGACACCAGCGTTTGCAGGGCGTTGATGATCGCCGCCGCCAGCGGGATTGGATCCTTGGTGTTTTGCGGCAGAGCGCCGTGACCGCCCACGCCCCTGATCTCGAGATCGAGCGAGTCCACTGCCGATTTCAGCGGTCCGGCATGCAACCCGATGGTGCCGGCCGGAAGCCCGACGATGTCATGCACCGACAGATTGTAGTCAGGTCGGGGAAAGCGAGTGAACAGGCCATCAGCCAGCATTGCCTTGGCGCCAGTGGCGGTTTCTTCGGCCGGTTGGGCAATCATGATCAGCGTGCCCGACCAGTGGTCTCGTTCTGCGACCAGCCGCCGCGCGGTGCCGGTCCACACTGTCATATGAAGATCATGGCCGCAGGCATGGGCGACCGGGACCTCTTCGCCCTTGGCATTCTTGGCTCGGACATGCGAGCTGAAAGGCAGGCCGGTGTCCTCCTCGACCGGCAGAGCATCAAGCTCGGTACGGATCATCACGACCGGTCCGGCGCCATTCTTCAGCAGCGCGACGACGCCAGTTCCGCCGACATGCTCGGTGACGGTCAGTCCGGCGTCGCGGGCCTGCTGTGCCATGATCTTGGCGGTTTCGATCTCGTGGGACGACAATTCGGGATGCGCATGCAATTGCCGGTAGAGCGCCTCCAGCGACGGGTAGTCGGCATCGATGGCGCTTTGCAGTTCGGCGGCAAAGCCCGAAGCACCCACGGTCAGACCCAGAACACTCAGGATTAGCCTCAGAACTGTGATCATTTTTACCTCGGTCAGTGTCTTGCGATCATGGCGGCTCGGCGACGCCGTTGTAAAGGTGTCCGGCGACCGGTAGCCGACTGCGGCCCGGTGCCCGGTGTCGACCCGTCTTGGCAAAGCGTAGGCGCTTATGCCACATATTGCATATAAAATGCGAGATATAGCATAATTAGAAGTCCCAAAGGACGAGCCGTTCGGATTTGGATCTAGCGATGAAACGATTTAAAGCGATTGCAAGGTGAAGTCATGAGAGTCAAGAGGGTTTCGGACAGTGAACATGGCCCTCGTCATGTGACGGCGGCGGGGCGCAATGTCTTTTACGATCTTTTCCCTGCCGAAAAAGCGGCCGAGATGGAGATGCGCGCGATGCTGTTGATGGGATTGGAGCATTGGCTGAAAAAGAGCCGCATGACTCAAGCTGAGGCCGCCAAGGTACTTGGAGTGACTCAAGCGCGCGTGTCGGATCTGAAGCGAGGCAAGATCGACCGATTCAGCATGGACTTGCTGGTACGGTTGGCAGCGCGCGCCGGACTCAAGCCAAAGCTGAAACTGGCCGCGTAAAACGGGGCAGTGGTCTTGCTTCCGGTAGTGGTGCTTGGCGCGTTCGCTGTAGCCACTTTTGTACCACCACGAACAGATATTGGCCGCCCTCTAAAGGGATAGACCGCGTTTGGCATTCGCAACCCATTGATTGATAAAACTCACGCCAACGACCTATGAATTCGTAATGCGTGGGTCAGCGACCCACTGATGCGGCAGATCCTGACGCGCTGATAGAACGAGTGCGTCACTTGTCTCGGTGCCGGTGCGCCGCTGGCCGCGACGGTGATGATGGGTGGCCTACTGGAAAGCCTATTTTTAGCGCGGATAAGCCGCGAGCGAAGTCAGGGGCCGATTTCTACAGCGACCGCTGCGCCAAAGGACAGGCAAGGAAATTCAAGGCCGCTTAGAGACTGGGGCCTCGCTGAGTACGTCGCCGTTGCCCATGAACTCAGCTGGATATCGCGCGCTGCTAACGACATGAGTGATGTACTGCGCGACTACCGAATTTACATCCACCCGCAAAAAGAACCATCGAATCAGGCCGCGCTTACAACGTATGACGCGAAGATATTTTGGGTTGTCGCTAAGGATTGGCCCCTCGCTTGCTTTGAAGACCCCTCTCGGCCGATACCTGTGTTTCATGCATGCGATCTCCTGTGAGATGTTCAAGGCAGCGCGAGCTCAGCCTCCCCTTGCGTGCCGCCTATCCGTGTGTTAAATACTGAACCACATGGTTCAATATACCCAGACACGCTTCGATGCCTCGTTCGCCGCGCTCTCCGACGCCACCCGACGTGGCGTTCTGGAGCAGCTCGGGCGTGCAGACGCTTCGATCACGGACCTTTCCGAGAAATTCCGCATGACCCTCACGGGCATGAAGAAGCATGTCGGCGTCTTGGAGCAGGCGGGGCTAGTTACCACGGAGAAGGTCGGGCGCGTGCGGACCTGCAAGCTCGGCCCGCGCCGACTGGAGGAGGAAGCTGCATGGATCGAGAGATACCGCCAGCTCTGGGACGCACGCTTCGACGAGCTGGACAAAGTTGTCGAGGAATTGAAACGGAGGAGGAAGGTCGATGGACGCAAGAAGAGAGAGTGAGGTTGCCCCCATGAAGAACCGTACGACGGTGGAGCGGAAGTCCGAGCGTGAGCTCCTCGTCACGCGAACTTTCAACGGTCCGGCGCGCATCGTATTCGAGGCGTGGACCAGGCCCGAGCTGTTCAGGCAGTGGTGGGTGCCGAAGTCGATGGGAATGTCCCTGCTTTCCTGCGAAATGGATGTTCGTGTCGGGGGCAGGTACCGTTTGGAGTTCGCACACGGGGACTCACAGATGGCGTTCTTCGGCACGTACAAGGAAGTAACACCGCACTCGCGCCTCGTCTGGACCAATGAGGAAAGTGACGAGGGGCAGGTCACCACGGTGACCTTCGCGGAAAAAGGCGGCAAGACGTTGCTGGTCATGCACGAGCTTTATCCCTCGAAGGAAGCTCTCGACGCCGCCGGCACCGGGGCGGCGGATGCGATGGGAGAGACGTTCGAGCAACTTGACGCGCTTCTCGTCACCCTGGGCGCGAGCGTGGGATTGTCATGAAGTCGTCGATCTCGCGTCGGCTGCCTGGCTCTTCACTAGGCGGAAGCGAACCGCGACGAGGTTGTCGTTTCAAGATGAGATGGCCGTCCGCTTACTCTGACGCTGTTTTTCAGCCGCCAGTTCAGCGCGACGTGAGGACGATATGTTCAGACGCGATTTCCTGAAGACTGCCACAGCGATCTCAGTGCTGACTGCGAGCCTTCCCGTTCTAGCCAAGGAGACCCCCGCCATGGCGAAAGCGAATTTTGCCGACGTCAATGGCCAGCATATTTTTTACAGCGTGCATGGCGCCGGCAAGCCGCTCATTCTTCTTCACGGGGGCATCAGCCCAGACAGCTTCGGGAGCAATCTGGCCAAGCTGGCCAAGGGCCGGCAGGTGATCGCCGTCCATCTCCAGGCGCATGGGCGCACGCCAGACACCGACAGGCCACTGCGCTGTGAAACGCTGGGCGACGACGTTGCCGCTCTCATCGGCCATCTGAACCTCGGCAAGGCCGACGTAATGGGCTACTCGCTGGGCTCCGACGTCGCGCTGCAGACCGCTATCCGCCATCCAGATGTGGTCGACCGGCTCGTGCTCGTGTCCGGGACGATGAGGCAGGACGGCTCTTATCCGGAGGTCGTGGCGGCTTTCAATCAGTTGGAGGCCAACGCTGCCATGCTCGGCGGTAGCGTCAAGGCATCGCCGTTAGGGGAGGCCTATCCCGATGTCGATTGGACGAACCTCTTCAGCAAGGTCGGTGACCTGACCAAACGCCCCTTTGACTGGAGCGCCGACGTCGCCAAGGTTAAGGCCCGCACACTGCTGGTCTTTGCCGACGCTGACTCCATCCGGCCCGAACACATGGTCGAGTTCTGGAAGGCGTTGGGAGGCGGCCAGCGCGAAGCCGGGATCGATGGCTCACTGCGGCCCGCAAACCAGTTCGCAATCGTGCCAAACACCACCCACTACACGCTCCCCGTCGAGCCGATGCTGCCGAAGATCGTCGAGCGCTTCCTCGGAACCAAATAGAAGGCAGTCGGTGGCGGCGCAGCCCCAGCCCAGCATTTTCGCGTGATCTTGCTGAATTGGGTCCATTTCGATTGACCAATCTCGCTGCGACTGTGGAATCGGGCGTTGATCTCACGACGCAATATGTTTTGTCGCTTGATCCGGGCCGATTGAATTTGTCTCTTCGCGTGGAACGGCTTGTTGAAAATAACAACCAAACAGTCTACGGGGCACCCGCGGTTTCGCTGGGGAGCGTTCGCGCCGCCTGGCGACGAACACTCCCCTTTCCTCGAAATCGCGGTGCTGCTCCGTCGGTTGCCGCTGAAGCGTTTACGCGGCGTTCTGCAAATGCAGTCCGACGCGACGCGCGTCGGTGAGGCGAGCAGCCACGTCGTCCCAGTTCCAAAGATTCCAGATCGCCTCGAAGTGCTTCGCCTTTTCGTTCTCGTACTGCAAGTACCAGGCGTGCTCCCACGCGTCAACGACGAGCAGCGGCACCGCGCCCTGGATAGTGCTCGACTGATGGTCGTGGATCTGAGTGATGAGGAGCTGGGAGGAAACACTGTCCCACATGAGCGCGGCCCAACCCGATCCCATGATCGTGGCTGCGCTCTTCGTGAGCTGCTGCCGGAAATTGCCGAAGCTGCCAAAGTACGTATCGATGGCCGTCGCCAGTTCGCCGGTCGGCTGGCCTCCCGCCTTGGGCGCCATGTTGCGCCAATAGATGCTGTGCAGGACGTGTCCCGAAACGTTGAACGCGAGGGTGCGCGCAATCGTTCCGGCAGCATTGAGGTCCCCTTTGTGTCGCGCCTCCTCGAGCTGCTCCAGCGCGTTGTTCGCGCCGTCCACGTAGCCTTTGTGGTGCTTGTTGTGATGCAGCTCGATGATGCGTGCCGAGATGTTCGGCTCTAGCGCCCCATAGTCGTACTCTAAATCCGGTAATACATAGCGGTGGTTCACGGGTGTTTCTCCTGTTCTATTGGACTGATTGGACGGTTTCATCAGACGGGGATGCTAGGTTGCCGGCTTAAGGATGACCTTGATGTAGCCTTCCTGGCGGGCATCAAATTTCGCGAAGGCGGCGGGTGCTTCGTCGATCGGCAGGCGGTGACTGACAATCAGGCTAGGTTTGGCTGCACCCGCAATGATCATGTCGCGCAACTTGCCGTTCCAACGCTCGTCATCATCGCGACCCATCATGATGGTTGCATTTTTGTTGAAGAGCTTGGACCAGGGCACAGTGAATTTTCCCTCCTTGAGGGGTGGCTCGACAGCGCCGGGGTCTTGGGGCGGCCAAACGCCGATGATCGCAACACGGCCTGCGGGATTGAGCAGTTCGGCCATTGCCTCGATTACCCACGAGGGGTCTTCCCGATTAAAGTCCGTTTTCGACCGGGCCTGAAATCCGATGGCGTCGATCGCACAAGTGACGCCGCGCAGTGGCTTCTCGTACCGGAAAGCGGGGCCGGAGCGCCACTTCGACTGCTGCTCCTTGATCTGCTCGACGGGGTCGCCGGAGAGGAAGTTGATGGGAATGGCACCGAGCTCGCCGGCTTTGTCCAATCGTTCTGGAATGGCATCAACCACGTAGACCCGCGCCGCTCCGCGAAGGCGCGCGGAATAGGCAGCAAGGAGTCCCACCGAGCCTGCGCCGAAGATCGCGACGGTGTCCGCCGGGGCGACATCGATGATCGCGGCAGCGTGGTAGCCGGTGGTAAAGGCGTCGGCTAGGAGCACGAAATCGTCTTCCCACTCATCGCCGGGTTCACCTGGGAGCTTCAGGCAATTGGCGTCGGCCAGCGGCACACGCAGTAGCTCGGCTTGGGCGCCCTGGTATCCGCCCTTGTTGGGATAGCCGTAGGCTGCGCCCGCCGCCCCGGGATTGGCCGTGAGACAGGCGGAGGAGTGACCATCGACGCACATGGCACAAAAACCACAGCATATGTGAGTGGGAACGACGACGCGGTCTCCCTTCTGCACGCTCTTGACGGCACTGCCGACTTCTTCGACCACGCCGAGTGGCTCGTGCCCAATCACTTCCCCTTCGATGCCGCGCATGCGGCCTTCGTAGAAATGAAGATCGGTCCCGCAGATGGCTGTGGAGGTGAGTCGAAGCAGGACATCGGTTGTCTCCCGCATCTCGGCATCGGGAACTTCGCGCACCGAGATGCGGCGTGTTTCTTCGAGGATCACGGCTTTCATGGAGAACTCCTCGCGTTGCGAGGCGGTGCCTCGGAATCTTCCCAGCCACCGCCGACGGCACGGATCAAATCCACGCTCGCCTGTAGTTGCAGCGTATCCAGAGTGAGTGCTTGCAGCTGGGCCTGAAGCAGCGCCGTCTGGGAGGTGACGACCGTTAAATAATCAGCCGCGCCTTGGACGTAGAGAGCCATGGAGAAATTCACTGCACGTTGCGCGGCGTCGACAACGGCCTTTTCTTCTTGGGAGGCGTCGTAATAGTGATTCAAGGCCGCTAGGCTGTCTTCGACTTGCTGAAAGGCAGCGACGGCGATGCCGCGGTAATTCGCCGACGAGACGTCGAACTCGGCGCGCGCTTGGGCAACCTGCGCACGGCGCAGGCCGCCATCGAAGACGCTGAGCAGGGCGTTCGGTCCGATCGCCCAAAAGCTGCTGGGGGCGCTCAGCCAGTTCGTCAAGGCGGTGCTCTGGAAGCCCCCCGATGCGCCGAGCGTGAGCGATGGAAAATACGCCGCGCGCGCCACCCCGATGTTGGCGTTGGCTGCGATCATGCGCCGCTGCGCGGCGGCGATATCCGGGCGGCGTTGCAATAGTTGGGTCGGAACACCGCTGGGAATCTGCGGCTGCTTGATCGCGACGATCGCCGTCTCGATAGAGAATGTCGAGGCCGAGACGCCCAGCAGCGCAGCGATGGCATGTTCCATCAAAGCGCGCTGCGTGAGAATCTGTGCCGCCTGCGCGCGCGCCGCGTCGAGCTGGATCTGCGCTTGCGCGACATCCAGGCCGGCGGCGATGCCGGCCCCGTGGCGCTTCTCGGTCAGGCTGAGCGCACGGGCATAGGCATTGACCGTGTCGTTGAGAATTGCGCTTTCGCGATCGAGGCTGCGCAGCTGAATGTAGTCTTGCACAAGCTGCGCGATCAGAGAAAGGCGCGCATTCTCGAGATCGTCGGCGGACGCGGCGGCATTGGCCTTCCCGGCGGCGACCTGGTTGCGGATCTGCCCCCACAGGTCGAGCTCGTAGCTAACACTGCCACCCACCGTGTGGTCGGTGTAGTTGGTCGGAAGCGTGGAGAGTCGTAAGGGCGCATGGGGCGATACGTGCGCACGCTGGACGTCGGCATTCAGTCCGACCGAGGGAAAGAGTCCCGCACGTGCCTGATCGCTAAGCGCTCGAGCTTGAGCGTAATTGGCCAGCGAAGCGGCGAGGGTGGGATTGCCGTCGATAAGCCGCTTCTCAAACCCATCCAGTTCCGCATTGTCGTAGAGCGTCCACCAGCTATCGCGAGGCAGCCGGTCGGCTGGACGCGCTTGCGTCCAGGGGCCGACTTCCTTGTACGCATCGGCGGTTGGAACCTCCGGCACCTTAAGCGGCGGCGCGAGCGAGCACGCACCGAGCAGCGTCAGCGCTGCGCACGTAAGGGCAGCTCTAACCATGGTTATCTTTGCCCTTGGGCGGGGGACCTGCGGTCCCAACGGGTGGTGCGCCGATGAGGTGCACGGCGGCGCCGGTGTCGATGCCATCGGGCGGATTTGCGATGACGCGGTCATTCGGAGCGAGACCCGAGGCAATCTCGATCACCGTGCCAAGGTCGCGCTGGATGGTTACCGGCTTCACCTGTACGCGATCGCCGGCGTCCACTGTGGCGATCGACAGTCCTTTGGCGTCAAAGATGAGTGCACTCGATGGCACGCTGAGTACCTGGGCGGCGCGTGTTACTTGCAGATGAATGCTGGCGTAGTCGCCCGGCATCATCTCACCCGCACTGTTGTCGACGATGATCTGCATCAGCGTGGTACCGGTGATGGGATCGACCGACTGGGCCGACGCCTCGACCGTTCCGCTATAGCTCTTGCCGGGATGCTCGGGCACGCCGATCGAGGCCTTTGTTCCCGGGGGAACGCTCGGCACATAGTTTTGCGGCACGTTGACGTAGACGCGCAACTTGCTTGTCTCGGAGACCACGAACAGCTGTGCGCCCCCGGTGGATCCCACGTTGATCAGCGCGCCGATGTCCGTGGCGCGCACGGTGACAGTGCCGTCGAACGGTGCAGTCAGCCGTTTGAAGCCTTCCATGGCGATGAGGCGGTCGACGTTCGCCTGCGACGCCTTGACCTGGGCCATATTCGCGTTCCAGGTAAAGGTGCGCGTGTCGACGTCCTGCTTGGCGACCGCGTCGGTGCCGGAAAGTCCCTGCCACCTCTCGGCCGTGATCTTCGCGAGATGGGCATTGGCCTCGGCAACTCTCAAGTCAGCGCGGGCCTGCATGAGCTGCTGATCGAGATCGGGCGTATCGATTTCACCGAGCACATCCCCGGCCTTCACCTTGCTGCCGATATCGTGTTTCCAGCTCTTGAGGTATCCCGGTACGCGCGCATAGATGGGCGCTTGGATGAATGCTTCCAGGCGGCCGGGCAAATCCAGGCTCGCGAGATTCTCCGCACTGCTCGGCGTCACGACAGCCACGGTCGGTACGGCTTGCGCTTGGGTCAGGTCGCGCACTCGCGAGTTTTGCACCGTCCGCGAGATGAGGCCGTAGGCGGCGATGGCGACGGCGAGAATCAGGACGAGCAAGCCGGCCTGTCGCAGACGGTGCGGAGCGGGGCGAGTATCTGGATCAGGCAACATCGGTGACTCCTGGGCTGGGTCCGGCCGCCAACTTCGCTGCGTAATTCCGGTGAAAAATGCTGAATACCACGGGCACGAAGAACAACGTGCTGACAGTGGCGAAGATGAGGCCGCCGATCACCGCGCGGCCCAGGGGGGCATTTTGTTCGCCGCCTTCGCCCAACCCGAGCGCCATCGGCAGCATGCCGATGACCATTGCCAGCGCCGTCATCATGACCGGGCGCAGGCGTACGAATCCTGCCTCGAGCGCGGCTTGGGTCGAATCGCCGACTTCGGTGAGTTTCTGGCGCGCGAAGCTGATCACCAGGACGCTGTTGGCGGTAGCCACTCCCATACACATGATCGCGCCGGTGAGGGCGGGCACGGACAGCGTGGTATGCGTTGCAAACAGCATCCACACGATGCCGGCCAGCGCCGCCGGCAGGGCGGTGATGATCACGAACGGATCGCTCCAGGATTGGAAGTTGATGACAATCAGGAAATAGATCAGCACGATGGCGCCCAGGAGGCCGAACAGCAGACCTGTGTAGGCGCTGTGCATGGTCTCGGTCTGGCCGACCAGGGCGACGATCGCGCCTTTCGGCTTGTCCTTGTCGTTGCGCGCCATGATGTCCCGGATGTCGGAGGAGACCGAGCCCAGATCGCGTCCTTGTGTGGTCGCATAGATCTCCACCATGGAGGAGATGTCGTACTGCGACACGACGGCGTTGGCGTGAGAGCGTCGGATGTCGGCGATGCCGCCGAGCACCGTGGTGGGTGCGCCGGACGCATTGATGGGAAGATTCTCGAGGGCGGGCAGCGTGTCGACCTGATACTGCGGCGTCTGCAGCGCAATCGGATAGGTCACGCCGTTTTTCTCGTTCAACCAATAGGTGGGGGCAACCTGGATGGAGCTGGCGAGGTTCACGACCAGGCTATTGGTCACGTTGGCCGCCGTCACGCCGGTATATTGCGCGCGCGTACGGTCGATGTTTACTTCGAGCGTCGGCATTCGCGACGATTGCTGGATGCGCGCATCGGCGACGCCCGTGATGCCGCGGATCTGCGCGAGCAGCTTGTTGGCGTAGGCATAGTCCGCGCCGAGGTCGTTGCCGCGGATCTGCAGATCGATTGGCGCGGGTGCGCCGAAGTTCAAGATCTGGCTCACGATATCGGCCGGCAGAAAGGAAAAGGTCATGCCGGGGAAACGCCGCGGCAGTTGATCGCGCAGGCGCGCGACGTAATCGGCGGTTGGCGCATGGCCCGGCTTGAGGGAGACCTGGATGTCCCCATCCGACTCGCCGATCGTGCCCGTGTTGTTGTAGATCGTGTTGATTCCCGACGCATACGTTCCGATGTTGTCGGCGATTGTCGCGGTCTCGGCCGGCGGGATCGTTGCGCGGATCGCATTCTCGACCTCCGCGAAGCGCGCGGCTGTTTCCTCGATCCGCATGCCGACGGGTGCCCGCACGTGCAGCAGTATCTGACCGCCATCCACCTGCGGGAAGAAATTGCGGCCGAGGAACGGCGTCAACAGGAACGAGACCAGCACCACACAGATGAAGCCTCCGATAAAGAGCCGCCGGTGATCGATGGCAAGGGCAAGGAGCCCATGATAGCCGTCGCGCAACCGCTCGAAACGTGCCTCGAAGCCGCGTTGAAAGCGGACCAAGGGATTTCTCGACGGCCGCGCTTCGATGCCGCCTTGCCCGTGGGCACGTGGGTCGTGCATGCGCAGCAGATACTTCGCCATCGTCGGCACCAGCGTGCGCGACAGCAAGAACGAGAAGACCATCGCGAACATCACGCTCTCGGCCATCGGCACGAAGAGAAAGCGCGATACGCCGCTCAGGAAGAACATCGGAACGAAGACGATGCAAATGCATAACAAGGACACGAACGCGGGTACGACGATCTGCGACGCGCCGTCCATGATCGCGGTTTCCACCTCCTTGCCCTGCTCAAGGTGGTAGTTGATGCTCTCGATAGTCACCGTTGCTTCGTCCACGAGTATGCCGACCGCAAGCGCCAGACCGCCCAGGGTCATGATGTTGAGCGTCTCGCCGATCGCCGACAGCGCGGCGATCGCGCCGAGGATTGCCAGCGGAATCGAGGTTGTCACGATCAGCGTCGAGCGCGCGCTGCCGAGGAACAGCAGTATCATCAGACTGGTCAGTGCGGCGGCGATCACGCCTTCGCGAATCACGCCCTGAATCGAGGCACGCACGAACAACGACTGATCAGAGACAGGCTTGACGTCGAGCGCGTCGGGGAGCGAGGGTTTGATGATCTGCAGCATCTTCTTGATGCCGCTGACGATGTCGAGCGTCGAGGTTGTACCGTTCTTGAATATGCTGAGCATCACCGAGCGATTGCCGTCGACGTGCACGATATTGGTTTGCACCTGGGCGCCGTTGTGCACCTGGGCGACGTCGTGCATGTAGACCATGGCGCCGTTCACGCTCTTGATCGGCAAGTCGGCAAGGTCGGAGATCTTCGAGGGCGCGCTGTTCAAGTTGACGGTGTACTCGTAGTGACCGATCTTTTCCGTGCCTGCGGGTGTTAAAAGGTTTTGCGCGGCGAGTGCATTGGCGACGTCCTGCCCGGTCAACCCGCGCGACTCAAGCGCGGCCGTGTCGAGGTCGTACATCACTTGCGGTGTCTTGCCGCCGAACGGATAGGGAATTCCGGCGCCTTGTACCGTCACCAGACGCGTGCGCACGAAGTTCAAACCTAGATCGGTAAGAGTTTGCTCGGTCAGTCCCGCCCCTGACAGCGCCAGTTGAAGGATTGGTACCGTCGAGGCGCTGTAGTTGAGAATCAACGGCGGTGTTGCACCGGCCGGCAGCTGCTTTAGGATGGTCTGCGAGATTGCCGTGACCTGAGCATTGGCGGTAGCGATGTTGACCGTAGGGTGGAAGAAGATCTTGACGATGCCGAAGGTGGTGTAAGAGTTGGCCTCGATATGCTCGATGTCGTTGACGGTCGTCGTCAGGGTGCGCTCGAACGGAGTGACTATGCGCCCGGCCATCTGATCGGGCGGCAAGCCCTGGTATTGCCAGGCCACGCCAATGATCGGAATATTGATGCTCGGAAAGATATCGACCGGCATGCGCAGGGCGGAGAGTGAGCCGAAGAGTAAGATCAGCAGCGCCACGACAACGAACGTGTAGGGGCGCGCGAGGGCGATGCGGACTATACCGAGCATGGTTGAATCTCTATGCCAATGCGTGGCTAATTAAGCGAGATGAGTGAGGAGATGCGCGATGTGGTGCCCCTCGTCATGATTTACAGCCCGCATTGGTTCGTTTCCTCCCGGAGGTTTTAGTTTCTCTCCGAAGGTATATTGCGACGCGAAAGTCGCTCGCTCATTTCACAGAGCGGCCGGCAAATTACAACTGCAACGGCGAACCCGTGCGGAGTATCGGTCTGGATTTCAAATGAAATCTCCGACGCGGTTCGCTGAAATGCAAGCGCAACGCTTGCCGCGCTATCTACCCACCAGACGCGACTCAGCGCGTGCCTTATTCCTTGGAGACTTAGCCATGCCTGTGATCCTTTCGGCTCGATCCTTAACGTGCGTCTTCATGCTGCTGGCTCCACTGGGTGCATGGAGCCAAACCGCAAACCACACGTGCGCTTACAATGACAGCGGACTCAAAGTCCCGCCGGGTTTTTGCGCATCCATCTTCGCTGATGGTGTTGGACATGCGCGGCACTTGGTGGTCTCTCCGAATGGGATCGTCTATGTCAACACCTGGTCCGGTCGCTATTACGGGAATGACACGCCGCATGCGGGCGGATTTCTCGTGGCCTTGCAAGACACTGCCGGCTCCGGAAAGGCCGACGTCATTCAGCGATTCGGTGAAACCGTGCAGAGCGGCGGAGCGGGCGGAACGGGCATCGCCCTGTACCACGGCGCGCTTTTTGCCGAGATTAACGACAAAATAGTTCGCTACAGGCTACCGGCCGGCGCCGTCGTGCCGCGCGGTCCTCCAGTGACAATAGTGTCCGGATTGCCGCTCGGCGGTGATCATCCGATGCATCCGTTCATTATTGACGCCGATGGCTCGATGTATGTCGATGTGGCAAGTGCGACCAATGCCTGTCAAAAACAGAATCGAACGCCAAAATCTCCCGGTGTTACGCCATGCACCGAACTTGAAACGCGCGGCGGCATTTGGCGCTATGATGCCAACAAAACGAACCAGACATTTTCACCCGCGCAGCGCTTCGCCACCGGCATTCGCAACGCGGAAGGTTTCGCCATCGATCCTGCCGGGCATCACATCTTTGTCACGCAGCATGGCCGTGATCAGCTGCACTCGAACTGGCCTGATCTGTACAAACTCGAGGAGGAAGCCACGCAGCCGGCCGAGGAATTGCTGCTCTTGACCCAGGGCGGCGACTACGGGTGGCCGGAGTGCTACTACGATGGGATACAGAAAAAACTTGTGCTTGCGCCCGAGTTCGGCGGCGACGGCGGCAAGAGTGTCGGCCCGTGCGCCGGGAAGGGGGCACCGATTGCGGCCTTTCCCGCGCATTGGGCGCCCAATGCGATGGTGCGGTATGACAAGCAGCAATTCCCCTCTCGCTACAGCGATGGTGTGTTCATCGCCTTCCATGGATCGTGGAATCGTGCTCCTTTTCCTCAAGGTGGGTACAACGTCGTATTCCAGGGATTGAAGGGTGATCATGCGTCTGGCACGTGCGAGATATTTGCCGACGGCTTTGCCGGAGCGGTGGAGTCTCCCGACAAAGCCGAGCATCGGCCATCCGGCGTGGGCGTAGGGCCCGACGGATCGCTCTATGTGTCGGACGACGTGCGCGGCAGGATCTACCGCATCGCTTACCAGGCCGGCGCCGAACATGATGGAGCGGCTGCGAAATTCACGCCGTGTCCCAGTGCCACGGCATCGCCCGGAAAAATCGCGGACGCGGACGCCAAACCGCCTGAGGGCACCCATCCGGACGCCGGTGCAACCGCCATCACGGCAAGTCTTCCGGTTCCCGCGGGCGCGACGCGGGAGATGCTGGCGCTAGGCGATCGCATCTATCACGGTGAAGTCGGCGGAGCGACCTGCACCGGCTGCCATGGCGCGAGCGCCGCAGGCACACCCTTAGGCCCCGACCTCACTGACAAGCAATGGTTATGGGGCGATGGCAGCTACGCTGCAATCGCAAAAACGATCAGTGACGGAGTTGCACAGCCCAAGCAGTATCGCTCCCCGATGCCTCCGATGGGCGGCGCACAGCTGACTCCGGAACAGGTGTCAGCGGTCGCGGCGTATATCTGGGGACTGAGCCACCGGAGCCAGTGATGTCCAATCGGGCGCGTGAGCCATGCGTCGACAGTTGCGTCGAACGCGCCAAACCGCTTAACTGGCGGGCATGCCCTTTGTAACGGCCGAAAACCAAAAAAGTCTCTACGATGTCATCGTAATCGGTTCCGGCGCGGCCGGTGGGCAGTCGGCCTATACGCTCTGCATGGACGGCGCCAAGGTCCTCATGCTCGAAGCGGGCCGTAAATACACCGCCGAGACCGAGTCGCCCATGTTCCGCACCCCGGATGTGGCGCCGCTTGGGGGCGCGAGTACGCCGGATAAGCCATTTGGTTTTTATGATGCGACGGTGGACGGCGGCTGGGACGTGCCTGGCGAGCCTTATGTACGCAGCACCGAAGAGGAAGCGGGGCGCTTCGACTGGTGGCGGTCGCGAATGTTGGGCGGTCGTACCAACCACTGGGGGCGCATCTCGCTGCGCAATGGCCCCTACGACTTCAAGCCCTACACCCGCGACGGCCTAGGTTTCGATTGGCCGATCGGTTACGACGATATCGCTCCGTACTACGACAAAGTCGAAATGCTGATCGGGGTGTACGGCAGCAATGAAGGTCTGGAGAACACACCCAACTCGCCGGCGGGTTGCCTACTGCCGCCGCCCAAACCTCTGGTCAGCGACTATTTAGTGCGGCAACGGGCGAAGCTTCTCGGCATACCTGCGATACCGGGCCATCGCGCGGTTCTTACCCAACCGCTTGATTTCAGAGGTTCACCGGCGCGCTTGCATCCCGGAAATGCCAAGGCGCAGAAAATACTTGCCGAAGCCATGCGCAGCCGCAAGACTTGTCTTTGGGCAACACCCTGCGGCAGCGGCTGCTCCGTCCGCGCAAATTATCAGTCGACCACCGTACATCTGCCTCCCGCCTTGCAGACCGGAAATCTCGATATAACGACCGATGCGATGGTTTACGAGATAACGCTTAGGCCGGATGGCCGAGCCAACGGAGTTCGCTTCGTCGACCGGATCACGGGGAAGCAGCGGCATGCAAGCGCAAGAGTGGTGATACTGGCGGCGAGTGCCTGCGAGTCGGTTCGCATTCTGCTCAACTCCAAAAGCGCGCAGTTTCCACAGGGGCTCGCCAATTCGAGCGGCAAGGTGGGACGATACTTGATGGATACGGTCGGCTCGACTGTGGGTGGACAGGTTCCGCTGCTCGAGAGCTTACCGGCGCTCAACGAAGACGCCGCAGACGGTCATCAATTGTATGTTCCCTGGTGGCTCTATCAGGAGCAGCATGCCGGCAAACTCGGGTTTGCGCGCGGCTATCACATCGAATTTGGCGGCGGCAAGCGCATGCCAGGCTACGGAACAGCGGCCGGTCTCGAATGGCTCACCGGCGGTAGCTATGGGGTCAAATTCAAGCAGGACGTGCGTCGTTATTACGGATCCTTCGTCTGGTTCGACGGCCGCGGCGAGATGATCCCCAACGAGCAGTCGTTCTGCGAGATCGATCCTAGTGTAAAGGACAGGTGGGGGATCCCCGTGCTGCGTTTCCACTGGCAATGGTCAGAGCACGAACTGCGGCAGGCAGCTCACATGCAGAAAACCTTCGCGCAGATCATCGACGCCATGGGCGGCCGAACGCATGGCCCGATCAAGACTGACGGTGCCAAGGCCATCGCTGCGGGCGGTTCCATCATCCACGAAGTCGGCGGCGCGATCATGGGATCCAAAGCCGCAACATCGGTCACCAATCAATGGTGCCAGACCTGGGACGTCGCCAATCTTTTCATCACCGATGGCGCCGTGTTCGCTTCCAACGCGGACAAGAATCCGACGCTGACCATCATGGCCGTGGCCTGGCGTGCCGCGGACCACATTCTCGAGCGCATGCGTCGCAAGGAGTTGTGATGGATCGGCGCACGACAATCAAATGGGTGTTGGCCGCCGGCGCGGCTTGGCCGCTTTTAGGAGATCGTGCTGCACGAGGCAATCCGGCGGTGACGGCACGAGGTTATGGAACGGATCCCAACCTAACGGCGGATTATCATCCCGGCGAGGTGTGGCCATTAACTTTTACAGCGGCACAGCGAGAGCTGGCGGGCATCCTCGCCGACATCATTGTTCCAGCTGACGAACACTCGCCCAGCGCCTCAGGAGTCGGGGTGATCGACTTCATCGATGAGTGGGTCAGTGCGCCGTATCCTCGCTACCAGCAAGACCGCAACGTGGTGCTGGGCGGTTTCTCATGGTTAAACGCCGAGGGCGTGCTGCGCTTCGGCAAGGAATTTTCGCAGCTCGACGCAGGGAAACAGCGCGCGATTTGCGACGACATCTGCGACAAGGCGCGCGCGACGGCAGAACGAGGCGATGCCGCCCACTTCTTCGCGCTGTATCGTGATTTGACCGCCGGCGGATTTTATTCAACGCCGGTGGGCCGAAAAGACTTGAATTTCATCGGCAACGTGCCGCTCGCGAAATTCGACGGGCCGCCGCCCGAGTTACTCAAGGCTTTGGGTTTGGAGTAAGTTGGGTCCGGGGCAATAGATGCGCATGCACCAATTTGTGTAGCAGGCGGCTGCTCTCAGCTTTGGATAACCTCGCTCGTGCAAGCGATGTGTCAGATGAAATCGGAACTAGTAGAATTGGTGTTTCGAGATTGGGGCTACCAGGAGAATCGGCGTCGCACTCTCGCAGGCCTAATGGTCCAATTAACCAGGCCTCTCAGAGGTTTCCATGTCAGTTATGCTGGCTGAGTCCATGCGCCGCATCAGCGGCTTGCTGCAATCCGGTCAATACAGCGCCGCGCACTCGCAACTAGAATCCCTGGTGACCGCAAATCCTGATTACGTGGAAGGCCTGCGGCTGTTTGCCGGCACCAAACAAGCCTTGGGCGACCTCGCTCAAGCCGAGTCGTTGCTACGGCACGCGCTCGACATCGACCCCGCATGGACTCCTACTCTGACCACCCTTGCGGAGTTATTGCTGGCTGCGGGTCGCAGCGCCGAGGCCGTACCCTTGTTGCATCGTGCAGTCCAAGGCTCGCCTCGCTACCCTCGGGCCGCAGTTCTATTGGTTCGCCACTACCTGGACGCAGGCCAGCCGGAATCGGCGCTCGCCATTGCGACACCGTGGAGCAATAGCAGCAAGGTCGATGGCGATTTAGCGGCGCTGCACGTGGCGGCGTACGCCGCTCTGGGTCGCCAGAGCGAAGCGGTGGCGAACTATCGTCGTCTCGTGGCACTCGCTCCGGACAACCACATTGCAACGCATACCCTGGCTGTCGCGTTGAATGCGGCCAACCAGCCGGAGGAAGCTGAGCGCGTGGTGCGTCAGACGATGAGCCGCACCCGACCGACGGCGACGATGCATCACACTCATGCTCGTAGCCTCATCACTTTGGAGCGATTCGACCAGGCCGAGCTGGCTTTGCGCGAATGCGTCAGATTGGAGCCGCGCCGCGCCGAGGCGCACGACAGTCTGGCGCAACTCGTTTGGATGCGCACCGGCAATATCGTCGAGGCGATGCACGCTCTGGATCAGGCACTCGAAAAATACGAACATGACGATGCACTGTGGGCTGCAAAGGCGGCCCTGCTGCAGGGAGCTGGTGACGCGCACGCCGCTTATACGTGTCTCGCCCAACGCGCCGCACGACCCCAGCCACCCCCCACGTTGCTCATCCGCGCGGGACTGGCGGCGCTGGAGTTTGAACCCGTCGCCGCCCTAACACTCGCAGAACAGGCCATGCGGGCGCAGCCCAACAACCCAACAGCTCGCAAACTCCTCTGCGCCGCATATCTGGGTGTGGGGGACGGAGCCAAAGCGATGGCCGAGTGCGCAACGCTCCTCAAGGCTACTCCCGACGATCAATACCTCATAGCCATGCAAACCACCGCGCTTCGGCTATTGAACGATCCCCGCCACGAAGCGCTCTGCGACTACGATAAAATGATGCTGTCGCAGACCCTCGAGACACCTTCGGGGTGGTCTGATCTCAGCAGCTTCCTCACAGAAGTCACCGCGCGCTTGAACGTCCTTCACAATCCGCACGGCCATCGACTCCTCTACCAATCGTTGCGCCAGGGCACCGAGACCACCCAAGATCTATCGCGCAGTCAGGATCCGGTCATTCAGGCGCTCTTTCACGCCTTTGCCGTACCGATCGCGCGCTATCGTGAGCACATCGGCCACGGGGAAGATGCCCTTCGGCGTCGCAATCGGGGCGCTTCACGATTCAACGGCAGTTGGTCGGTACGACTGCACAGCGCCGGCTATCACACAAGCCACGTGCATCCTCGGGGATGGATATCCTCGGCTTGCTATATTCAGCTGCCCGATAGCATGAGAGCGGGACACACGGCCGAAGGAATTCTCAGCTTTGGCACGCCGGGTATGATCACGACGCCCTCGCTCCACGCCGAGTTGTCGGTTCGACCAGAACTTGGCCAACTGGTGCTTTTCCCGTCGTATTTCTGGCACGGCACGCTGCCTTTTCATAGCGAACAGCCGCGACTCACCGTCGCATTCGACGTCGTCCCAGAGCGAAGTGAAAATTCCCAACCGCGGCGCGGTCGATAGCATCGCAGGCCAACCTTAGGCCGAACTGCTGATTCCTTCTGCGGTCTATTGCGATAGTACAGGCAACTTGGTATGCCATGACTTCAGATCGATGGAGCGATATTGGAAGGATAGTCGCATGCAACGCAGCAAACGAATCTTGACCTCGGCAGTTCTCAGCGGACTCCTCGCGCTAGCAGTGCTACCGGTGGCGAGTGCCACGAACGATGGACCCGCCGGTGGGCCGGTCGTCGCAGGGACCTGGGAGCACCGCCACGGGAGTTTTCACTACGACGGGATCACCTCGCTCTACAGCTGCGCCGGGTTGGAATCCAATATCCGTGCACTGCTGCAGCATATGGGAGCGCGCAAGGATCTCACCGTGCGGGCCTACGGATGCCTTGGCGGGTACAACCAGCCGGGCCGCACCGCCATCGTCGACGTCGATTTTTACTCACTCGCTCCAAGCGCTGATGTCAATGCCGCAGATAGCGTGCAGGCACGTTGGACGCCCGTGACGGTGAGTGCAAATCACCCCAATTTCATAGGCCGCGGCGATTGCGAGCTCATTCATGAGATGAAGGACATCCTCTCGAAGAATTTCAGTCTGCGCGATCTGAACTACCGCACCGACTGCATGCCTGGCCAGGTGAACATCAATGATTTTTCGGTTAAAGCCGAGATTCTCAAGCCGCTACCCGCTACCGTGGCCGGCGCGGCGCAAGGCTAGCGCGGCGAGATTTTACTTTGTTCCGGTTGCCTGCACGAGCAGCTCTACCGAAGGCGCAGCCTGCTCCCACTCCTGAGGATTTGCTTTTCCTGGAACAATCCTCTTCGCAATTTCGTTGAATTCGCGCGCGGTATCGCTTTCCGTAGGCACGGCATCGTCCAGATGGTTGAGTGGCGTAAAGTCGGTGAAGGTGCGCAGTTGCTGACGCTCATATTCTGGGAGGTTGTACTACAGCCGCAAGGACCTTCAATGGCACTGGATCAGGATCGCCGCTCATGCAGCGCTCGAGCCTGCGCGGAATCGTGAGAAAACCCCCTCGCGCCGCTTGACGCGAGGGGGTGCACCTTCAGAACTTGTATTTCAACTGGATGCTGCCCTCGCGGCCCAGGATCGACCGGCCGAAGTTGACGCCGCCCTGCGCAGTATTGCCGCCGAAACGGGCGTTGCCCTCGGTCAGACCGATCTGATTGGTCAGGTTCGAGCCCATCAGACGGATTTCCCAGTTGTCGCCAATCGCGCCGACGATGCCGGCGGCCAGGTCGTAGTAGCTGCCCAAGGGGTTCAGGCCCGTGTTGTCCTGATAGTGCTGACCGACGTGCTCGTAGGTCACGTACTCGGTCACCGAGCCCCAGGAGAAGATCTGCGTATCACTCGGGGTCACGCGAATCTGGAAGTTCGGCAAGCGAGCGAGCTGTTGACCATTGATGGAGCCGCAGTGGGTTACTAGGTTGATGTCCTGGTAGAAGAAACAACCCTTGAAATCCTTGTAGTGGGCCTTCTCGTACTCCGCATTGACCGCGATCTTGAAGTCCCTGACCGCCTGGAGGTCGAAGCCCGCGAACGGATTCACGCTGCCGACGATCCGCCCGCCCCGCGCCGTGGAGCCGTAAGTCGAATTCGGACCGAGCGGGACATGGTTCGTATCGATGGGCTGATACGCCAGGCCCTTGAACTCCTTGTCGTAAACCGCGGCGTCGATGTACATATAACGATTCTGGATCTTGAAACCGGCTTCGTAATTCCGCACCGTGCTGAGAGGCGCATTTGCGGGACAGCCGTTCGAGCCGTTGTACACGTTGCAACGGACTGCGTCGAAGTTGTCGAAGAACACGCCGTCGTTGACGCGCACATAGGCGCTCATATGGTCCGTGAATTCGTAATTGGCGCCCACCGAGAACGTCGGCATGGTGTTGTGTTCATGGCCGTGGGAGTACGTACCGTTTGGCAATTCAACGGCGTTGTCCCACAAATCGAACTGTGACCCCATCTGTACCGGCGATAGATTGGTTGTTTGTTGATCCAGGTCGATATGTTCGAGGCGAACCGAGGCATCGAACAACCAACTATTGATTTTCCATGAATCGGACAGATAGGCGGCAACATTGGTGGCCTTGCCCTGCTCGAGGATTTGGTAACCCCCATTGGCGTTCACAATGCCTTGGGGACTCGTCACGTTGTAGATATTTCCACCGGCGACGCCCTGCAATATGATGGGACTCGCATTCGGCACGTTGTTCATCAGCACATTCGAGTCCAACGACCATGCGTCGTTGTCCGTGTAATGGGCTGCATACACACCCAAGGTCAATATGTTGCCGTCGAAGAGTTCCTTGGCCACGCGGAATTCATCGGTGACATTCGTGAGCTTCTTGCGGACCTGCCACACCTGCTCGGTGATCACGCTCGTGTTGAGCGGGACGGCCCCGCCATCGAGGTAATGCGCTTGGACCTGCGCCGGCGTCAAGACGCCCGTGATCGTCGACAGCCCGGCGATGAAGGCCCCCAGCGTCTGAGGGTTGCCGTTGTTCACCAGCGCATTCGTGGGGATGTAGCCGCCATCGAACAGGAAGGTGTTGGAGATCCTCCAGCCGCCGCCGAACTTGAGATCGAGGTTCGACCCAAAATAATTCAGCTGGGCGCCGCGGCCGTTGCTGATATCGTCATTCCAGAAGCCGCCGCCCGGGCTCGGAATCTGGAAGTTCTGCAGCTGCTTGCTGTTGTAGGTGTGGTTCAGCTGGTTGAAGCCGGGATAAGGCTCCGCCTTGCCGTTCACGACGATATAGGGGAAGTCTGCATACCACTGATTCTTGTCGCTCAGGATGCGATACCAGAACATCAGCGAGCCGCCATCCAGATCGTGCTTCAAGGTGGCCGTCAGCTGTCCGCCGATGTCGGACGGATACTGCGGGTTACGCACGCCGTCGGACACGCGGTAGAAGCCGCCGATGCTGCCATACCATCCGTCGATGATCTTGCCGCTGATGAAGGCGTCGACCCGCTCCGAACCCTCGGACCCGTAAGTAATCCCGACCGAGCCCGTCGTCTTGTCCGAGCCGGTTCTCAAGATGAAGTTCGCCGTAGCGCCCGCCTGACCGGAGCTGAAAATTGCGCTCGGTCCGCCCTGTACGATCTCGACCCGCTCGACGGTGTCGTCGAAGCGCAGCAGCGAGCTTGAATCCATGAACGACAGATCCGCCGAGCCGTAGAGCGGCGAGCCATTGATCATGGTGGTGAAGTACGGAGAGTCGCCGCCGCCGTTGGGGAAGCCGGCCACGTCGATGTTGGCGCCGGTTTGACCGCCGGATGCTTCCGGCCAAATGCCGGGGGAGTTCTTGAAGATGTCGGCCACGCTCGCGGGGTTCGAGTTTTTGATCTCGTCGAGGGACAACGATACGATGTTGTAGCTGGCGTCCAGCTTTCTGACACCCTGGGCTGAGGCGGTGACGAGGATTTCATCCAGGGAAGATGTTTCGGACGCCGGGGCCGCAACCGCCGGCGTCTGAGCGTAGGCGTTGCCGGCACAGTAGAGAATTCCCGCCACCGCGGCGGCAAGGGAATTAAGCACCGCGTCGGAGCGTTGGGTTTTGTTGCGTTTCTGACTCATGAATCGTTCTCCCGAGATAAGCTATTTAAATCAGCAAGTATTACGACAATGCGAACAGGCAGGTGCCGCGATGTTGATGGGACGTGAATACACCGAAACGGGGGGATTGCGTCCATAGCAGGCGCTGAACAGCACTGCATACGGCCGACATCAAGTGGTGGATTGCATAGCCACGGGCTCGGTTGCCCGGTAAAATCCGCATCCCAGCCCCCCCATACCGATTCATCAACAGCAGTATTCAACTGCGTTCTGGAAGGCCGCCGAGCAAGCTTCGACCACCGGTGCTGACTGCTCGAGCAGCCTTATTTTCGCCGGTGAGTTAACTCCCGGCCGTTGCAAGCCGGAGACCTCTCCCAGACCGGAATGTAGTTGGTATCGTGTTCAATAGCAACCTTGACGCGAATTTGCCACACTTTGGTGCACGGCTGCGAGCATCAGAGAAATACCTACTCGAGAGGGTCGAGGCGATTCTCAGGGCGGACGTATCGCCAGGTAGACCGTGCTCCACAGTTGCGCGGCGTTGGACTCGTCGACATCGGCGCTATTGGCGCCGAAGGGAGCGATCTTGTAGTGCCCCTCCGTAAAGCTCCAGGACCAGAGTTCCGAATTGCGCATGCCGTGAGCTGCGTTGATGGCGGCCCAGAGTTCCGTCTGGGCCGAGCGCAGACGCGCCTTCAAGGAAGGTGGCAGATCCTGCCGTTGTAGTTGTCGTTGCAATCCCGCGGCGAGCACGGCTTGCTGCCAAGACCAGATCACTGTTCCGTGGTAGGCGCTGCGCGTCAGCACACTCTGGATGGCCGGCGTTGCATACACGGGATTGGCTACCGTCACCCCGACCGGTGTGAGGAGCCCGGCGGGAAAGGGACGCATGAGTGCCGTCACGGCCTGACTTAGCGCTCGCGGACTCGGTCGTCCAAACAGCAGTTCGAAACCCTCATCTGAATGAACGACAGGAACGGTTTTGTAGTCCGCCGTCAGCGACAGCGCATGGAAAGCGACAGGGGAGTCGCCCACGGCGTGCAGCGCAGCCTCGTTGGGCACCTTCAGGGCAGCGGCATATTCGATAATGTCCCGTCGCGCCGTGGCGTTTGGCAGCGCGACATCGAAGAGGGGTCCTGCTTTGGCGCGCCAGATCCCCGCCATGGTCTTGGCGCGCGCAAATATCTCGCGGTCCGCTGCGCCGAGATAGGAATCGAGCAGACCACTGGCGAAAAATCGGCCCGCGGCATCGAGCGCAGCAGGCACGAATACTGCGTTGACGTCATAAGGAAAACGCCCACCCGCCAACCCGACATTGCTGTCCCGCCATTGACCGGCGTCAGTCCCGGGTTTCAGCCCGATCAAATTAGGGCCGCGCGGATCGTCTGCAAACCTGGTAGCGGCTTGCAGCACGAATTTCAAGTTGCTGACCAGGTCTGCGCCCAGCGCGTGAGGTTGCTCTTGGCGGTCATCCTTCCGTTTGAGGAATACCGCGGCCCGTGATCGACCACGCGCATCGTCCAGCAGCCATTGAGCGGCGACGGGCGCCAGCATGAAGGTGCCGTCAATCATGTTGTAATTAAAAACAGGCGAATCGGACTTATCACCGCCGGCGCGCAAATGATCGAGAATGGCAAACTCGCCGATGTCCTCTTCATGCGCCACCTCGCCCTGCGGCGACAGCCGCGTCAGCACCGCGCCGAGTCCAGCTTCCACTGCCTCCGGCATGAGTGCGGGCATCAGCAGGCGCACCGACATTAGCGTGTCGCGGCCGAAGTAGGTATTGAAGCGCCAAGAGCCGGCAAGAAATTTTTCCTGGTAGCTCAAGAAAGCCAGCACATCGCGAGTCGCGACATCGCTTGCGGCCTTATCGTTGAGCAAATGGTTGCCGGACAGCGGGGTCAAGGGGAGTTCACCGCTCACTGCGGTGATCTTCAGGCCGATCTTGCCGTCACTTCCCGCGACGAGATGATCGCCGTGCACTGCGCCATCCGTCATCTGAACGCTCAGACGATAGCCGGCTGCACCATCGAGGCGATCGCGCGCCCAAGTGATGGTCGAGTCCTGAATCGTCGGGGCGGTGGCAACCTCGGCTGGAAACGTGCCAAGAGCCTGATAGTCGCGCAATACGCGCACGCTAGATAAAACAGCCTGCTTGATGGACAGGTCCGCAGCCCCGCTCAGGCTGGCCTCAGCAGTCATGCCGTATAACGTTCGTCCCTGCGCGTCCTTGACCGTAAGCGGCTGCGGCTGCCCGCGCAACTCCCAACTCACCGGTGCCGTACCATGCGAAAACCACAGCCCCACGCCGCTGTTGCCGGCCGGAAAGGCTACCAGGATGCGCGGATCCAACCCCGAGCGCAGCAGCAGATGCGCGGCGACCGGCCCGTCGCGCAACAAGCTGTTGAGATTGAGACCTTCGTTGACATCGAACGACAGCCGCTGCTCGGTGGCAGTGTAAGCCGTTCCAGGCAGCGTTGTTACGGCCAGGCCGAGACCAACGATGATGAGCGCGCGGCGCAATGATAATTGTATGTTCAGCGTACTTCCTCGAAGAAGATCAGTTCAGAGGATAAGGGCAAAATCAGCGTGACGTCGACGCCATCCTGCATCAGCGATTCGCCCGCCAGCACGAGGCCGGCAGCCGCGCCTCGATCCTGAAAATTAAGTCGGTAGCGGCTCGTCTTCTTGAGGCCGAGCAAGCGAAATCGATGCGAAGGCTGGTCGGTCGCACTCCCGCGGAATGCGTACAGTACGCCCCGCCGCCGTGTGGCGGAGAAGTATTCGATGCCGTCCCAATGCACGCCGTCGGGTCGCTCCCCGACATGGTACAAATCGGCCTCGCGGATTAGCGGACGCAGCGCCGACTTATAGAGCGCAATCTCGCCCTGCGCCTCGGTGCGCTGCTGCGCGGTCCACTTACTCGTATCGAGCATCAGTGAAAACCATCCGAGCATGCCGCTGCGCAAAACGTACCGAAAATTCTCAATGCGCGGTGCCGGCGTGTTCTCCACATAGCTTTCGAGCATCGCCGGCGGCAGCACGAAGCTGGCATCGTAGAACGCGCGGCGGTTGGACAGCGGGTCATAGGTATCGGTGATGGAAAAATAGTCGCCGTGCGCGGCACTGCCAAAATCGATCATGCGGCCTCCGTCGTTGCATACCTCCAGTAATAGATTCGGGTGACGCGCGCGCAATTGCCGGTAGATATCGTAGTAGGCGTGAGTGGCGTGATAGCTGACGTCGGTCGAGTTGGAGCCATCGACCCACAAGTATCCCGAATCTTCGTAAGTTCGCAGCGTTGCAGCTTCCGGCGGCGCAGCGGGGTGATCAACCCGGGAACTGCCCTGCGCCACGAGATAGCCGTCATGTTCAAGCATATCGAGGTGATAGTCGCTGACGACCCGTTCGAGCTCGCGTGCCGCCCACGCGCGCGCAGCGGGAACGCCCAGATCGATGGTAATGCCCTTGAAGGGTTCGCTGTGCTTCCAGCCCGGGGGCGGGTCGGCGATCAGCCAGTCTCGGATGGCGGGATCATGGACATTGAGCGCACCGGGCTCTGTCGACGTGCCGGCCTGCGTCCAGTCGATCCACAGGCCAAACTTGAGGCGGTGACGGTGGGCAAAGTCGGCAACACTTGCGATGCCGTGAGGAAACTTTTTAGGATCTGCGCGCCAGTCACCGACGTCACGAAACCAACCCGCATCCAAATGAAACATTTCCAAACCGAGCTGCGCCGATTCCTCGATCATGCGATGTGCCAGAGTTTCATCCACCGCCATGCCGCTGCCCCAGCTGTTGTTGACCATCATCGGATAGGAGCGGTCATGCAGCGTGCGAGGGTTATTGAGTACGGCTCGCACCCAGCGCCGAACGATGTTGCCTGCACCATCCGGCCCACCCGCAAATGCACCCACGAATATCGTCGGCGTTTCAAAAGAGCCGCCGGGCGGGACGCGGGTTTGGTAGGGGCCTGGGTCGGGACTTAAGGTCGCCTCGCCGCGCAGGGATGTGCCGCTCCGCTGCAGTGTAATCCGCGTGCGCCCGCTGAACTCGATGCCGACATACCAGCCTTGGCCGGAACGGCCGGGCTCATCGACCAGCACGTATGGAATCATCTCTCGTGGCCGATTGGTTTCAGGCCTGGCGTAGGTACTGGAGGAGCCGGTCCAAGCATCGCCGTCTTGCAGCGCATCGAGATGCGTGCCTTCCGATGAGGGCGTATCGGCGCCCTTTTCCACCCAAAAGCGGTCCAATGCGGACTTTGGATCGATCTCCCAATCAAATCGCAAGCTCGGCAGCAGCGGCAGCCACACCGGTTCGTCGCTTAAGTTTTGAATCGAAATGGTGTGCTCGAGCGGGCCGCTTGCGCCGCGCGCGCACCACCGCCACACTAGCTTGAGCTGCGGTGAGTTCGACAGGTACACCAATTGAATTTCTTTCGAGTCGAAGCGGCTGGCAGCGCGATCGAAGCGCCACAGCAGCGTCCGCGCCGAACCGTGAACTTGAATGCGCTCGGGCAGCGTCTCTTCGGCCCGATTTCGCCAGACCATCGCGCCTGGACCCTTCAGCGTGCGAACACGCGGCGAATGTTCACCGGCCTCGATGGCGATCGATGTTTCAGCGCTGGCCAGCTCTGCGTGAATGTCTGATTTGCTCGCGCGCGCCGAATGAGCCGCGCCGGCGCCGACGACAAGTGCCATCGAGAAATAGAGGACACGCAGGTCCTTTGCAATCAGGACGGCAAAACCCGCTGGTATGCGCTATAGCTCTCCGACTCGATGTCGAGGAATGGCTTCAGTCTGAGAGTACCGCCGGCCGTCGTTGCCTGCCATACATGCTTGCCATCGCGGTCGCGTTGCGCAGCCAACAAGCTCGCGCGCGTTACCGGGGCGGCCACTACGTCGGCATCGAGCATGCGCATGAGCACCAGCGGACCGGCCAGCAGGGCCACGGTGTCGGCGTGCGCCGCATCGACGCTTTCCAGGTTCCGTAGGAGCGGCAACTCGAGTTCGATCCTGTCGCCCGAGCGCCATTCGCGGCGGATCGCGGCGAATCGCCCAGGCTCGAGCGACTGGGTCTGGCCGTTGATTGCCAGATTCGCGCCACGCGCCCAAGCAGGTATGCGCAGATTGAGCGTAAAGGTCTGCGCGCTCGGCAACCGAAGCGTCATGGTTACCCCAGCCGCATACGGATAGTCCGTCTCTAGAACTAAGCTGCAAGGTTCGTTGTTCTGAGTCCAGGTAACGTGCGCCGGCACGTAGAGATTGACGTAGATGCCCTGGGCGTCGGTAAAGCAGGTGCTGATCGCATAATCGGCCGCGATCATCGGTAGCGTGCCGGAACAACACGGCCAGCGATCGGGGTGGAATGTTTTTTCCGCTCGCTGCGTGTAGTCGGAGTAGTAGAAGGCGCGTCCGTCCGGCTGGATCGGAGTCGCGCCGAGCACGGTGTTGTACAGCACGCGTTCCATGCTGTCGCCGTAGCGTGAGTCACGGGTAATGCGCAACAGATAACGCGTGAGCTTGAAATGTGCAAAGGCGCCGCAAGGAGTTTCAAAGCTCTTGCTCTGGTCGGTGAGGCTGGCGCCGAGTGCGCCGCTGTCGGGGACGACAAAATGCTCGTCCGGTCCCCAACCACCGGTGGCGAAGCTTTGTGCGCGGATCATGTCGAAGCCGTTCTGCGCGGCCTTGAGATACGTCGGGTCGCGCAGCGACAGATAGGCCTGCGCGGCGGAGCTGAGCGCATTGACGTGACTGTAGGCATGCTTGCCGGGAAGCACATTTTCGCCGCGCGCGAGCGACGCGAAGAACTCGTCATAGAGGAACCGCCGGGCAAGCTCGAGATGGCGCCGCTCGCCGGTCAACGCCCAAGCCTGGAATTGATTTTCAGGCAGCGTGTAACTCTCATCCCAGGCATGCTGGCTGAAGTCCTCGCCGGGCTGCGCATGTTCGTTGCGCGGTATTGCCCGCGTAGGCAGGAATGGAACGGCGGACTTAGTGGTGCGCGCGAGCGTCGCGAATGCCGCATCGTCGCGGCCGAGTCGTTGAGCGTCGCTCAAACCCCCGACCAGCTTATCGTACGTATAAGCCGGGAAGCGGTTGTTGCGGTAGAAACTGCCGCGCGCATCCAGTGTCGCGGCATACCCGCGGACGAGCCGCTGCACCTTGGCGCGAGTCGCGGCATCGCCCGTGATCGCGTAAAAACGCGACAGCGCGCTCATCCATTGCCCGAAGGTTGCGCCGGGCGCAAAGGCGTAGGTGTCATACCAGCCGCCGAGGTCGGCGCCGGGCGCGAGCTGTCCGGCGCGCACACGGAAAGGTCGCAGCAACGCGTTTTCATCCAGCCCCAACACTAAACGGTGATTCTCGCGCGCCTGTCGATCTATCGGTCCGGCGCCGAATCGCACCTGGCCATAATCCAATTCCGCAAGCGGAGCGACTGCCGCGTTTGCGCTTTCTTGATTTGCCGCGCGCGCGATAGATCGCCACCCGCCGGCAGCGAGCAGGCCGAATGCAAGAAAGCCGCGCCTGCCGTGGTTGATGTTGTCGGACATTCCCATCGCTCCCGTCGCCTGAGCGCAGAATGCGGCTACCCGCGCGTCGACGCAACCCCGCGCCGTGTTCTAATACTCTCAACGTAGAGCTTAAATCGGGGAGAGGGCCGTGAATTATCGGAAATTTCGAGGCGTCGTCGTCACGCCGTTGCTGTGGCTGGCGTTGGCCGGCGGCAGCGCGTCGGGGGCCGCCACTGATCCCACTTTCACCTTAAGCGCGAGCGCCGAGAATTTCGGCAACTACTTTCCGAGCTATCTGGCCAACGGCTATTTTTCCTCCATGACGGCGCCGCGCGGCACTGAGGGCAACCTCGCCTACATGGTCGCCTTCATGGACTATGCCAAAGACGATGAGGCACGTCCCGCAGCCATTCCGGGGTGGAGCGAAATCGACTACTCGACCGGCGACTCGGCCGCGGGCCACTTCTGGATGAATCAAGTGCCGGTAAACTCGGCGCTGTTCCAGGACTACCGCCAGACACTGGATCTACACGAAGCCACGTTGATCACGACCTATCGTTACGTCGATCACAAGCGCAGCACGCGTGTAAAAGTGACTACCTTCGTCAGCCAGGCATCGACGCATCTAGCCGCTACGCAGATTTCCTTGACGCCGGATTTCGATGGGACCGTGGAGCTGTCTTTTGCGCTGAATCTCTGGGCACCGTATGAGCCGCGCCTGCCGCTGGCCAAGCTGACCGGCGAGCAGATGCAGGAAGCGGTTGCCGCGCACAACATGCAACTCGTGGCGATTCCGCCGGCAACCCCTGATCGCGCTCCCGTCTGGTATCACGGCGACACGCATGTGCTCGAGGCGGGCGGCGACGTCAAGGAATTGACCTTGACTCTTGACGGCCGCGCGGAGCAGGGCTTGAGTATGGCCGAGGCGGCGGCCATACAGCTGCCGGACGGCGTACCGGCGAGCGCCATCGAGCTGTATAAAAGCCCGTACCGCCTGGCCTTGAATCTCAAAATCCAGGTACGGAAGGACCGCACTTATACCTTCACCAAATTCATCGCCGCTTCGCGCGAAGGGTGGGGCGGTGATGCGAAGGCCGATCTTGAGCTCGCAACACAGGCACGCAAAGCCGGCTTCGACGATCTTCTCGATAAGCACCGCGGCGCGTGGCGTGATCTATGGCGATCCGATATAGCAATCGAGGGTGATGCCAGGGCCCAGACTGCCGTGCATTCCGACCTCTACTATCTGCTCGCAACCTCGACTCCCGACACGCACTGGCCAATGGGAGCGTGCGGGTTGAGCACCGGGTACACGGGTCACGTATTCTGGGACAGCGATACGTGGATCTTTCCGGCTCTGCTCTTGCTGCATCCCGAGCGAGCGAAATCTCTGGCGATGTTCCGCGCTTACACGCTGCCGGCCGCGAAAGATCGCGCCAAGGCGCGCGGGCTCAAGGGCGCGATGTATCCGTGGGAGGCGGATCCGGAAAATGGCAGCGAGCAAACCCCGCATTTCGCCTATGTGCTCGGTGAGCGTGAGATCCACGTCAACGCCGATGTGGCGCTCGCCCAGTGGCAGTACTGGCTCGCGACACACGATCGAGAGTGGCTCAAGCAATACGGTTGGCCGGTCATCCGTAATGTGGCGGATTTCTGGGCGAGCCGAGCGTCCTGGAATGAGAGCCGGCGGCGCTACGAGATCGTGCATGTCACCTCGGTGGCGGAAAACTACAACGATGTGCCGAACGACACCTTCACCAACGTGTCGGCCCAGAAGGCTTTGAGCATTGCCGCGACCGCAGCAGCGCTCGTCGGCGAACGGGCCGATCCGCATTGGGCCGAGGTTGCTTCGAAGCTATACATCCCGTTTTCCGAGGCTGAACAGCGCCATCTGGACTTCGACGCCAGTGTGCCGCGCGAGCCATTGGAGGGCAGCACGCTGGCTCTGCTGATGTACCCATCGCTCGACTTACCGATGACGGAACAAATCCGTCGCAACGACTTCGACTACACCATGATCTCGGTCAAGCAGGGGCACCATGAGCCGCACGGCATGGCCGCAGCGCCGGCTTCGATTGCGGCGGCCGCGGTGGGCGATACGGTTTCCGCCGTTGCCTGGCTGCAAAGCAACTTCAGCACTAATTTGATCAAGCCACCATTCAATGTGCGCGTCGAAACCCCGGCCAACAACACCGGTTATTTCGTTACCGCTTCCGGCGGATTTCTCCAGAATCTCGCCTATGGTTTCACCGGACTGCGCATCGAAGAGAAAGGTCTCGTCGGCGCCTATGCACCCTTGCTTCCGCCGGAATGGAAATCGATGACCCTCAAGGATATTAAGTTCCGCGGACAACACTATGACATCATCATCGATCGAGACGCCGGCGGCCGCGTCAAGCTGACGCGCAAAACCTTGCGCTCGCCATGATCAAACTTTCCATCCGGCGCGATATTCTCGCGTCAAGTATTGGTTTGCCTCGGAAACATTGGTGATCTGTCCGGTTTCGCCGTCGTACAGAATTTTCTGCCCCTGTCCCGCACGCAGCGCGACAACACCGAGCAGCATGGTCTCGGTGAGCCGAGCCGCATATTCGATCGGGGAACTCGCCTTGGCCTCGCCTCGGATTGCCTTGGTCCAGTTGGCCTCATGACTCCACGTGATGCGCGGGATGCTCTTCGGCACAGCGGCGGCCGCATCCGCCAGTTCTTGCGGATACAATCGCGGATTGGTGCCGTACGTATCGTGCAAGAGGATGCCTTGCTCGCCGATGAATATCACGCCGCCTTCGCTTTTGAGTACAACGTCATCCGGCAATAGGTCGGGGCGGGGCGGATAGATTCCGCCGTCGAACCAGGATAGTTTCACCGCAGGCTGTGTGCCGCGCGCCGCGAACTGATAATGCACGCAAGTTGATATCGGAAACGACACGGGTTCGCGCTCGCGTGTCGCGCCCCATGGGGTCGAGGTTGCCTCGATGCTGGAAGGTGCGTTCAGGCCCAGTGCCCAAAAGGGATGATCGATGAGGTGGGCGCCCATATCTCCCAGCGCGCCCGATCCAAAAGCCAGCCAGCCGCGCCAGTTGAAGGGGTGGTAGATGGGATGATACGGAACATTTTCCGCAATGGGGCCCACAAACATGTCCCAGTCGAGTCCGGGCGGGGGCGCGCCGCCGCTGCCCATGGCCGCGGCGAGCACATCTTGCACGTGGCGGTACGTCCAAATGTTGCCGAAACCGCCGGGAACATCCGCCGGCGCCAACCCGGTAGGGCGCGGCAACCCTTGCGGCCAGTAAACTACGGGGCGGTTAGTCCATACGTGCACTTCGTGCACTGGACCTATGATGCCGGCGGCGATCCACTCATTGATGCGGCGCGCGTCGTCGCTTGAATGCCCCTGGTTTCCCATCTGGGTAACGAGCTTAGGATGGGCGATTGCATACGATCTCAACATTCGAGCCTCATGCACGGTGGCGGTGAGGGGCTTTTGCACATAGACATGCTTGCCGGCATCCATGGCTGCCTTGGCGATAACCGCGTGCAGATGATCGGGCGTCGCAATCATGACGGCGTCAATGTGCTTTTCCTTCGCCAGCATGTCGCGAAAATCGGTATAGCGCTTTGCTTTGGCGAACTGCTCTTGAAATTTCAACCCTTCCGGCCGCGGTTGCCCCTGTGCGTCGGTCAGCCTTTTCGCCACACAGCGTTCGCTGTAGGCGAAGTCGACATCGCAGACCGCGCCAATGCGGTCGGTCTGAGCCAGCACGAGGGCATTTTGAGCTCCCATTCCACCGCAGCCGACGACGGCGACATTCACCACATCGCTGGGGGCACGCTGGCCGCGCCCGAGCACGCGGCGTGGAACGATCAAGGGCGCACTCGCAGCCACCATCGCCGCGAGCGTAACTTTGCCGGTGCTCGCGACGAACTCGCGGCGGGTCAGGTCTTTTCTGTTGGACATCCAAAACTCCTTTCGAGACTCCTCGGTATCTTAGGCGCCTTTGACTTCGAGATGCGAACACACCACGATACGGCGGCTTCGGCACGCTAGGGGGAAGAAAACATGAATGGTCGCGCTCGATGGATATGTCATGGACTCGCCGGTATCGGGCTCTGTTTAGCAATGCTACCGGCCCTGGCGCTGCTACCAGGCGCGGCAGCGCAACCCGAACCTCCACGGGTCTTATTCAAAGATCTGTTCGTGGCCGTGCAGACTGCGAAAGTTTTCCCGGACAGCAAAACTTTTGCGGACGCCAGCCCTAAGTCCAAGCCTTCGGAAATTTTGGCGCGCTTCCACGCGGCCAAACCGGCCTCGCGAGAGGCGCTGAGCGAATTCGTCGCGGCAAATTTCGAATTGCCGGCGCAAGTGAGTGGACCGGAGTCGCCCCCGGAGAAAGTGACCATTGATCGCCACATCGACATGCTCTGGGATCAGCTGACACGCTCGAGCAGCACGGCGGCCCCGTATTCCTCGCTGCTGCCGCTGCCTGAACCCTACGTGGTACCGGGCGGGCGTTTTCGCGAACTGTACTATTGGGACTCATACTTCACGATGCTGGGATTGGCGGAGAGCGGACGACATGATTTGGTCGAGCACATGGTGCGCGACTTTGCGTACCTGATCGACACCTACGGTCATGTGCCGAACGGCACGCGCAGCTACTATCTAAGCCGCTCGCAGCCGCCGTTCTTCTATGCAATGGTGGGGCTGCTGAGTGCGGAGGATCCGGCGGGTTCTTTTGAGCGTTATCTGCCGCAGCTGCGTCGTGAGTACGCTTTTTGGATGCAAGGCGAGGCGGGTCTCAAGCGCGGCGCGGCGCATCGCCGAGTCGTTGCCATGCCTGATGGCGCGAAGTTGAACCGCTATTGGGATGATGCCGACACACCGCGTGACGAGTCTTATCGTGAAGACACAGAGCTCGCTCGACGCAGTGGGCGAATACCGAAGCAGCTGTATCGGGACCTGCGGGCGGCGGCCGAAAGCGGCTGGGATTTCGGTTCCCGCTGGTTCGCTGATGGCCGCAGCCTCGAGACTATCAATACCACGGAGATCATCCCCATTGATCTCAACAGCCTGCTGTTCGGACTTGAAGAGGCCATTCGCTTAGGTTGCGAGCGGGCGCACGACGCATCCTGTGTCCGCGAATTCACGCGTCGGGCGGCGGCGCGGCGCGAAGCTGTAAATCGCTACTTGTGGGATGCGGCTGCCGGCGTCTATCGTGATTATCGGTGGGTGAAACAGGCGCAAGTACCGCGAATATCCGCCGCGATCCTTTACCCTCTATTCGCCGGGCTCGCCACGCAGCCGCAAGCAGCAGCCGTGGCCACGGCGGTTTCTCGCGATCTGCTCAAATCCGGCGGCATCGTCACGACACCCGTGGAAACTGGACAGCAATGGGATGCGCCAAACGGCTGGCCGCCTCTGCAATGGATTGGAGTCTCGGGTTTGCGCCGGTACTCGATTTCGCCGCTGGCGGAAACCCTTGCATGCCGATGGATGGCGAACGTCAATCGCGTTTATGGCGAGAGCGGGAAGTTAGTGGAGAAATACGATGTGGTTGCCACCGGGCGACCTGGCGGCGGGGGAGAGTATCCCTTGCAGGATGGCTTTGGCTGGACCAATGGCGTGATGCGCGAACTCCTGGCGCTGTATCCTGCACACCAGCATTGCGGGGAGTGATAAAGACTGCTTATGGCGTGATAACCCCTGTCTATCATCCGGCGATTCGGTCTATCATCCGCTGAATCAAATGGACACATATATCAGGTAATACCATACTGGTGGGTACCCCCAAAGACTGGAGTTGATCAGTGACGAGTCCGGTGATTTCCATAGCTCGCGCGGGTGCCACAAAAAAGCGCAAGCGTCAGGCGCCAAGGGGCCGGCAGGTCCTCCCTCAGGCGTTGTCCGAGGTCGAAGCGTTACTAGGTTCGGGGCCGTACCGGCACGACCTGCTGATTGAATACCTTCACCTGATCAACGACCGCTACCGTCAATTGGGAGCGCCGCACTTAGCCGCGTTGGCGCGGCTGCTCGGGCTGGCCCAGACAGAAGTTTACGAGGTGGCCACGTTTTATCATCACTTCGATGTGGTGAAGGAAAACGCGGACGGCTCGCTGCCGGCGCCGCCGGCCCTGACCGTTCGAGTGTGCGATGGACTGAGCTGCGAGATGGGCGGCGCGAAGGAGTTGCTGGAAAAACTGCCCGCGCTGCTCGGACGAGACGTTCGGGTGATCGGCGCGCCGTGCGTCGGGCGCTGCGAACAGGCACCCGTGGCCGTGGTGCATCAGAAGCCCGTTCCCTCTGCAACCTTGGAATCGGTGCTTAGGCAAGTTCAGGCGCAGAATTTGTACGACAAACCTCAGAACTACATCGGCTTTGAGGAGTACATGGAAGCCGGGGGCTATTCGCTGCTGCGTGATTGCATCGAACATCGGCGCGATGTGGAAAGTGTTTTGAAAACGATGGAGGATTCCGGTCTGCGCGGCTTGGGCGGCGCGGGCTTTCCGGCCGGACGCAAATGGCGCATCGTGCGCGGCGAAGCGGCGCCGCGGCTGATGGCAGTGAATATTGATGAAGGCGAGCCCGGTACTTTCAAGGATCGTGTTTATCTCGAGCGCGATCCGCACCGATTCCTAGAGGGCATGCTGATTGCGGCGTGGGCGGTCGGCATTTCTGCGATCTACATTTACCTGCGCGATGAATATCACGGCTGCCGGGCGCTGCTCGAGGACGAGCTCGCCAAGCTGCAGGATGACCCTCCCGTACCTTTGCCCAAGATCGAATTGCGCCGCGGCGCAGGGGCCTACATCTGCGGTGAAGAGTCGGCAATGATCGAATCCATCGAGGGGAAACGCGGTATGCCGCGGTTGCGGCCGCCCTACGTCGCTCAAGTCGGATTATTTGGGCGTCCGACGCTCGAGCACAATATGGAAACGCTGTACTGGGTACGGCACCTGCTCGAGAAGGGTGCCGAGTCGTTTGCCTCGCAAGGGCGCAACGGCCGCAAAGGACTGCGCAGCTTTTCCGTCTCCGGGCGTGTGAAAGATCCCGGCGTCAAGCTCGCGCCGGCCGGAATCACGGTGCGCCAGCTGATCGATGAGTATTGCGGCGGCATGAAGGATGGCCACACGTTTTACGGTTACTTGCCGGGCGGCGCCTCGGGCGGCATTTTGCCGGCATCGATGGGCGATATTCCGCTCGACTTTGACACCTTGCAGCCCTACGGCTGTTTCATCGGGTCGGCCGCGGTGATCGTGCTCTCATCGCAGGATACGGCGAAGGCCGCAGCCCGCAGCATGATGCGGTTCTTTGAAGATGAGTCCTGCGGCCAGTGCACGCCGTGCCGCGTCGGGACCGCCAAGGCCAATGTGTTGATCGCCAAAGACAAATGGGACAAACCCTTGCTGGCTGACCTCTCGCAAGTCTTGCGCGATGCGTCCATCTGCGGCTTGGGCCAAGCCGCGCCGAACCCCGTCGATACGGTAATCAAATACTTCCCCCACGAAGTGAGTTAAGGGACCATGAACGCCATCATCCGCGAGGAAGCCGCGCACGCCGGCGCACCCAGCGTCACATTCAAGTTAGATGGCCGCGAGATCACGGCCGTCAGCACCGACACTCTGCTCGAGATCGCCGATCGGGAGGGCGTCGAAATACCCCGTCTTTGCTATATGCCCGGCATGGACGCGGTCGGCAATTGCCGCTCCTGCATGGTTGAAATCAAAGGGGAGCGGGTGCTTGCCGCTTCTTGCTGCCGCTCGCCAACGGCCGGCATGGAGGTCACCACCAACAACGAGCGCGTGCGCAAGTCGCAACAGCTCGTCATCGAGCTGTTGCAGTCCGACATGCCGGAAAAGGAATATACGCGTCACAACGAGGTCGATGAATGGGCTGAGAAGCTCAACGTGGGCAAACCGCGCTTTGCGCCGCGTCGTGCCGTGCAGGCGGACCTCTCGCACGCGGCGATCTCGGTGAATCTTGATGCGTGCATCCAATGCACTCGCTGCCTGCGGGCTTGCCGCGATGAGCAGGCCAACGACGTCATCGGCTTGGCCTCGCGAGGCCAAAACGAAAAGATCGTTTTCGACATGGACGATCCGATGGGTGCTTCTACCTGCGTGGCGTGCGGCGAATGTGTGCAGGCCTGCCCGACTGGAGCGATTATGCCGGCGCGCGAGGTCGCACTGACCATTCCCGATAAGTCGGTCAAATCACTGTGCCCGTATTGCGGGGTGGGGTGCCAACTTACGTATCATGTCAAAAACGACAGTATTCTCTATGTCGAAGGACGCGACGGTCCTGCCAACCATTCACGCCTTTGCGTGAAGGGCCGTTACGGCTTTGATTACTCCCGTCATCCACACCGGCTCACGGTGCCGCTGATCCGCCGCTCGGATGCACCCAAGAGCCGGGATTTCGTCATGGATCCGGACAATGTCATGGAAGTGTTTCGCGAGGCCACCTGGGAAGAGGCCATCGCGCTGGGTGGTGGGACGCTGCGCAAATTGCGCGATACTTTCGGCCCTAAATCACTCGCCGGATTCGGTTCGGCCAAGGGCAGCAACGAAGAGGCGTATTTATTTCAGAAATTGGTGCGCCTCGGATTCGGCAGCAACAATGTCGATCACTGCACCCGTCTGTGCCATGCCTCGAGCGTGGCCGCCCTCCTCGAGGGAATAGGCTCCGGTTCGGTGAGCAATCCCGTCATGGATGTCACGCTAGCAAAAGTGGTCATTCTGATCGGCGCGAACCCCACCGTGAATCATCCTGTGGCGGCCACGTTCATCAAGAACGCGATGCGCAGCGGCACGAAACTCATCGTCATTGATCCGCGGCGCAGTGAATTGGCGCGCACCGCCTATCGGTATTTGCAATTCAAACCCGATACCGACGTAGCTCTGCTGAATGCGATGATGCATGTGATCATCGAAGAAAATCTGGTCGATGCGGGCTTCATCGCCGATCGCACCCTCGGCTATGCAGAGCTCGTAAAAAACGTCCAAGGTTACAGCCCCGAACTGATGGCTCCGATCTGCGGCGTGTCTGCCGAGACCATTCGAGAGGTGGCGAGACTGTACGCAACCAGTCCTGCCTCCATGATCCTCTGGGGCATGGGCATCAGCCAGCACATCCATGGCACCGATAACGCGCGCTGTTTGATCGCATTGGCATTGATGACCGGGCAAATCGGCAGGCCGGGAACTGGACTACATCCGCTGCGCGGGCAGAACAATGTGCAGGGCGCTTCGGATGCCGGGCTCATTCCGATGATGTATCCGGACTATCAGCGTGTGGATAATCCTCAGGCGCGCGAGCGCTTTGCCAAGGCGTGGGGCGTGCCCATCGAGAAGCTCGATGAGAAGCCGGGTCTTACCGTGGTCGAAGTCATCAAGGGCATTCTCGCCGGGAATGTCAAAGGCATGTACGTGATGGGAGAAAATCCGGCAATGAGCGACCCGGATGCCGATCATGCGCGCGAGGCGCTCGCCAAGCTCGACATGCTGGTGGTGCAGGACATTTTTCTGACCGAGACCGCCTATCTCGCGGATGTGATCCTGCCGGCATCCTCGTTCGCTGAAAAGACCGGGACTTTTACCAACACCGACCGTTACGTGCAGCTCGGTCGTCGGGCGCTCAATCCTCCCGGTAAGGCGCGCCAAGACCTCGAGATCATCATCGACCTGGCGCGGCAGCTCGGACTTTCGTGGCAGTACGGCACCGGCGAGAAGGCTGTGGCCGCCGTGTTCGATGAGATGCGGCACACCATGCCCAGCATCGGCGGCATTACCTGGGAGCGGCTGCAAGCCGAAGACAGCGTTACCTATCCTTGCGAGAAGGAAGGCGATCCCGGAGAGGCGGTGGTGTTCGTTGAGTCCTTTCCGACGCCGACCGGCAAGGCGCGCTTCGTGCCCGCTGACATCATTCCGGCTGACGAGCGGCCGGATACGGAGTATCCGATGGTGCTCATCACGGGCCGACAGCTCGAGCATTGGCACACGGGCAGCATGACGCGCCGCTCCGGTGTGCTCGATGCGATTGAGCCCGATCCTGTGGCATCGCTGAACCCAGTGGATATGGCGGCGTTGGGTGCGAAACCCGGCGATCTTGTCACCATCCAGTCACGACGCGGCACGGTCACTCTTTACGCACGCGAGGATGAGAGCTCGCCGCACGGCGCAATTTTCGTGCCGTTCTGCTACTACGAGGCTGCTATCAACAAGCTGACGAACTCGGCGCTGGATCCCTTCGGTAAGATTCCCGAATTCAAATACTGCGCGATACGCGTGACGTTGGGCGGTCCGAAACCCGCTCAGCTCAGTTTCGGCGGCGGCCAGATTCTGGAACCGGCTATGGCGGAGGATTGATTTGCAGCTGCGCGAGTTCGCCCAACGTGTTGGCGTTGGCGAACGCGGCAGCATCGTCGAAGACGACCTTGGCGCTGCGATGGTTTGCGGCGAACAGGCCGGTCTTGCGCTCGCCGCTGTCGATGAAGTCTTTGAGGCTATCCCGCAGCGAGGTTCTCATGAGACAAAACACCGGTTGCGCTCGCAGCTTGCCGTCCTCGTGAGTATGGGCGGTTGCCATCTCGCCATCGTTGGACTCGAGGCCTTGCGCAAGCCGCGCGATCAAATCCAGGGGAAAGTTAGGCGTGTCGCAGGGCACCGTCGCCAAGTAGGGCGTTGCGCAGTGCTCGAGGCCGGCGAGCATTCCGGCGAGCGGACCTGGAAAATCCGTGATTTCATCAGGCCATACAGGAACATCCATGGCCTGGTACGCGGCAAGATTGCGATTGGCATTGAGCATCAGTCGCCCGACCTGCGGCCTCAACCGCTGAAGTGCGTGCAGAGCGAGCGGAACGCCCCGATGCAGTTGCAACCCCTTGTCGACGCCGCCCATCCTCGAGCCGCGGCCGCCCGCGAGTACCAGCCCGGTAATTTCGTCCTTGTGAATGATCATTTGCATACCCTGCCCCGGATCATCCTACCGCGTAGGGTGGGAGGCTGCCATCGAGCCCGATAGGCTTGAAGCATTCATCGTGCAGCCGCAAGCGAGGCTGCTGCCGCCGGTTTCAAACGCGCCGCGATTGACCGCCGCGTGCTGCGAACCGATGCGCGAGATTGAAATCACCGACGAGCTAGGGACGCGACGCACCATATACATCCCCGCTGAAAGGGCGCTCAGCGTTTTCATTGATGGCCGCGAACTCGTTACCTTGATGACGCTGGGCGCCGCGCCTGAACTCTTGGTTCTTGGATTCCTGAGGAATCAGCGGCTGATTGAGAACGCCGCTGCGATTGAGGCAATTTCCGTCGACTGGAGTTTGGGCGCCGCACAGGTCTCGAGCCGCCCGCCGGGGCGCGATGCTACAGACGCGCTGCAGCGCATGGTCGCGGGCGCCAGCGGCCAGGGATCGATCTATGCGCGCATGATCTTACACGTGGACGCCATCAAGTTGCCGGGCTTCACGGATGCGCGAATTCGGGGGAGCACGCTGCGGCAGCTGCTCGACACCATGCGCCAGCATGACAGCATCCACCGTCATGCACGGTCGGTGCACAGCTGCGCCTTGTTCCAGGGCGATGATTTGCTCGTGTCGGTTGAAGATGTGAGCCGCCATAACGCGCTCGACACCATCAGCGGCTGGATGGCCCTGCATGACATCCACGGTGGGGACAAGGTCCTGTTCACGACGGGCCGACTGACGGGCGAGATGGTCATCAAAGCTGCGCAAAGCGGGGTACCGATCGTCGTCTCGCGCAACGGTGTCTCGAGCATGGGCTACGAGGTCGCAAAAAAACTCGGCATGGCATTGTTTGGCCGCGCGGTCGGGCGGCGCTTCCAATGCTACGTCGGCAGCGAGCGCTTCGACTCGAATAACTAACGCTTGTGCGCAACATATGCAGCGCCGTGCATATTGTTGGGTCCACACCGCCATGCTAGTTTTCCAGTCGCGCGCAGCCCACCAACGGCCATCGCGCCGCCTTCATATCTAGACGAACCATCATGACCCAATCCCTTCGCTCCGCAATATTGTTTGCCGTCTTGCCCATTGCTTTCGCACCGGCATCCCATGCCGAAGGCGCCGCTCCCGGCGCATCTGAAGCTCAGCCAGGATTGCCCCGCGTTACGGTGCTGGGAAACAGAGAATCCGAAGACAATTACCGCGTGGAATCGGTCGATTCGCTCGGGCCCTTAGGCTCGACGAGAATGCTCGATACCCCCTTCTCGGTCGCAATTCTTCCCGAGGAACTGATGAAGAATTCGATGGCAACCAATTTCAAGGATGTCTCCAAATACTTGCCCTTGGTTGCCTATCAGGAACAACAAGGAGCGGAAATCCTGCGGCCGCAAACGCGAGGCATCCAAGGCGGCAACTTCCAGAATTCACGCATGGACGGCATGCAGTTTTTTATTACGGTGGCGAACGCGATAGAGCAATTCCAGCAAATTGAAGTCGTCAATGGCGTATCGGCTTCCCTGTACGGGCCCGCGAACCCTTCCGGCATGTTCAATTTCGTTTCCAAACGTCCTACCGATTTCGATCTACGGGAAGTGACGGTGAGCTACGCGAGCAACAGCATCGGTACAGCGCACGTGGACATGGGTGGCAAGCTCGATCACAACGGTGTCTTCAGCTACCGCTTCAACGGACTGTTCGGCGAGGGAGACGGATGGGTTGAGCATAGCCATACCAAGCGCGTGCTCGGCAGCCTCGCTGTCGATATACGGCCGCTGCAAGACACGGTCATCGAAACCAACTACAGCTACTATCACCTGATCGACACCGGCTACCCGGGGTGGTTCAGCTACAGCGAAAAGCTGATCTTGCCGCCTGCCCCAGATCCTAAAGAAGTCGGGTATGGCCAGAATTACGCGGGTGTGGAAATGCTGACGCGCACGGGCAGCGTCAGGCTGAAACACGACTTCAATTCCGATTGGCATCTGGTGGTCGGCGCGCTCAATCAGGACGCGTCGCGCGATATCAACACGCCCGTCAATAACTTGACCACCAACAGCGGCAACTATACCTCGTCGCTCGCCAATGGCTTCGCTCCGCGCTTCATCATGACCAGCGATGCAGCGTATCTCAATGGAAATTTCGCCACCTGGGGAGCGTCGCACGATCTCACCATTGGTACCGCAGGGTACAAGGCGCAGTCGTATGCGGTAATTACCCCGGCCAAGGCGGCAAACGTCCTTTTGGGTTCTGCGAACATCAATAGTCCCGTGATTTTTCCCTTTCCCGCAGTTGGACTGCCGAATACCGGACTTAACTTTGATTCCTCGACGACTTACCAGCAAGGCATCAACGTGGGCGACACCATTCGCTTCACCGATGCCTGGGCGACGCGACTGTCGGTGAGTCAAGACTGGTTCCACGTCGATAACTACACTGCAAAAGCCACGAGTCTGCCTGAGTACGCTGATCATGGCCTGAGCTCCTCCGCCAGCTTGCTGTACAAGCCGCAAACCTACATGACCGTGTACGCAACTTTCGCCAGTTCCCTGCAAGCCGGTGATTTGGCGCCCTCCGGTGCAGTCGGCGCTGCGGGGACGACCCTCACGAATGCGGGGATGAGCCTGCCGCCGTACCGAAGCAAAGAGTACGAAGTCGGCTACAAGGTCTCGCTCGCGAAAATAGACTTCACGGCGGCCCTTTTTCGCATTCAACGGCCCTTCGCCAACATCAATCTTGCCGACAATGCCTTTGAGATCTCCGGCCTGCAAGTCAACAGGGGCTTGGAATTGTCGGCCATCGGTGAAGTGGTGGAAGGTTTGACGGTTTACGGCGGAGTCACGTTGCTCGATGCCAAACTCGAACACACGCCGCTGCCGACAACCAATGACAAAATCTACGTGGGTGCGCCTAAAATCAAAGGAAATACCCTGGTCGAATACAACATTCCAACCGTCCCCGGACTGGTTGCGGTTTTTGACTGGCAATATACCGGGCCACGCGCTGCCAATGACACCAACTCGTTTTTTGTGGCCGGCTACAACCTATTCGACCTCGGTGCTCGTTACAGCTCAACGATGATGACGAAGAAGGTGACGTGGCGCCTGTCGGTCGATAACGTGGCGGACAGGAATTATTGGTCCACGGTTGCGCCCAGCAATCTCACGGGCGCTAATACCGGCAGTTTGCTGGCACACTTAGGTTCGCCGCGTACCGTGCTGGCTTCAGCGAGCGTCGACTTCTGATTTCGTAGGGCAACACTCATGCCGGATCAAGTCTCCGCGTTTCAGCTCGTGATTGGCGGGAACCCCGCCCTGTTTGCGATCGTAAAGCTCACTCTGATCGTCAGTTTAAGCGCCGTTTTTTGTGCGGCATTGATTGGCATTCCCGCGGGGGCGCTCGTCGCACTGAGCAGATTTCCGGGCAGGACCGGCATCATTGTCGTTCTCAATGCGATGATGGGCCTACCCCCTGTCGTCATCGGCCTCGCCGTGTACCTCGCCCTTTCGCGATCCGGCGTTCTTGGCTTTCTCGGCCTTCTATTCACTCCGCAAGCAATGATTGTTGCGCAAACGATCTTGGTCGCGCCGATTATTGCGGCGCTCACCCGGCAAACGATCGACGATTTGTGGACCGAGTATCGGGATGAACTCACTGCCATGAATGTGGGACCGTTGGCCCGTGCCGCAACGCTGATTTGGGAAGGGCGTTTCAGCCTCGTAACAGCCTTGCTGGCCGGGTTCGGGCGGGCGGCGGCCGAAGTGGGCGCCGTTATCATAGTCGGCGGTAATATCGATGGCTTTACCCGCACGATGACCACGGCCATTGCACTCGAAACCTCCAAAGGAAACCTATCCTTTGCGGTCGGGCTCGGTATCGTGCTGATGTCGATTATCGTCCTGGTGAACGCGGCCGTATGGATGGCACGCCGCGCCGGCGAGCGATGGGTCGGGTAAACTGGTCTAAGAACCGGGAGCAGACATGATCCGACTTGTAACGGGCTTCACGGCCGCTCTGTTGACATTGTCGTGCGCCGCTGCGGATGCTCCTTCGGTACGGCTGCATGCGGCGGGGAGTCTGCGAGCGGCGATGACGGACATCGCCAAAGCCTATACAGGCACCTACGGGATTTCCGTTCAAACAAACTTCGGTGCATCGGGAGCAATGCGCGATCGGTTGGCGAGTGGCGAGCCGGGAGATGTCTTTGCCTCGGCCGACATGGGCAATCCACAGGCGCTGATGCGAACAGGAAAGGCGGGACCTGTCGTGCTATTCGCTCGAAATCATTTGTGCGCCATTGTGCGGCCGGGGCTCGCAGTTACCTCGGAGAACATTCTCACGAAGATGCTTGACCCCTCCATCAAGGTCGGTACGTCGACGCCGGGAAGTGACCCCGGCGGCGATTATGCGTGGGAGGTCTTCAGAAAGGCGGATGCGCAGCGTCCCGGCAGCCGTGCGACGCTGGAGGCCAAGGCCCTCAAGATCGGCAATGCGGCAGGATCGATGGCGGTCCCGCCCAGCGCGACCAACGCCGTCGTATGGCTGTTCAATGAAAAGCGCGTCGATATTTTTCTGGCCTATTGCACCGGCGGACGCAGCATCGCCGCTGAGTTGCCGGGGGTCGCAACGGTGGCATTACCGCCGACCCTGGCGGTCGAGGCCACCTATGGGCTTACCCTCTTGACTGCTGGAAATAGGGATCGCGCGGCGCAGTTTGCGTTTTACATCCTGTCCCCCGCCGGACAGAAAATTCTGGCCGATCACGGTTTCGACGCGCCGTTATTGCCTACGACGAAGTGAAACAAACGCGCTCCCCGCACAGCGATCTTCCAATCAGATTAGAGGATGTCGGCTACAACGCGAATCAAGTCTCCATTCTCCATGGCATCAACCTCGTGTTCGAGGCGGGGCCGCCTACTGTGCTGATCGGCCCGAACGGCTCGGGGAAGACTTCGTTATTGCGGATTGCCATGGGACTTCTGACACCGACAATCGGGCGGGTTACTTGGGGCGGTCGAGGAGTCGATCCGACGGCGCGAAGGGGATTCATGTTTCAGCGCCCAACGATGTTAAGACGCACGGCTGCCGGCAATATTCGTTATGCCCTGAAGGCCGCGTCCGTCCCGCGCATGCTTCATGATAATCGCGTCAGACAGTTACTGCGCCTGGTGGGGCTGGAGGGGTTGGGTGCGCGCCCCGCGCGTCGCATGTCAGGCGGTGAACAACAGCACCTTGCCTTGGCGCGCGTGTTGGCGCGCGATCCGTCCGTGCTGTTTCTCGATGAACCGACCGCTGGCCTTGATCCGGCAGCCACCAAGGCCTTCGAGGATGTGATTGAGGACATCGTTGCCGATGGCATCAAAGTCGTGATGTCGACGCACGACTTGGGAGAGGCGCGCCGTTTGGCGGGAGAAGTTGTTTTGCTGCACAAGGGACGGGTGGTGGAAACCGGCGCCGCCTCCGTCTTTTTTACGTCGCCGCGAAGCGAAGAGGGTCGCAAATTTCTCGCCGGAGATCTATTGCTATGAATCGCTGTAGCCTACGCTTGTTCATGCGCCATTTCTTGATCCTCCTCATCGCAGCCGCGGCTATGGCCGGCAGGACTTCGGCCGCCGCGGCTTCGGCCGCCGCGGCTTCGGCCGCCGCGGCAACCGATGAACAAAAAGTGATCGTCGTTGCATCGACGACCTCTACTGAGGATTCGGGGCTGTTCGGATACATCCTGCCGTTGTTCAAGGCTAAGACGGGCATCGTTGTCAGAGTCGTTGCGCAAGGCACCGGTCAGGCGCTTGACACGGCTCGCCGCGGCGATGCCGATGTGGTATTCGTCCACGCAAAGTCAGCCGAAGAGAAATTCCTACAAGAGGGATTTGCGTTGAGACGATACCCTGTCATGTACAACGATTTTGTTCTTGTCGGACCGCAATCCGATCCTGCCGGAGTCAGAGGATCGCATGACGTCCTCGCGGCCCTCGCGGCTATTCGGCGCGCGCACGCTACGTTTATTTCACGTGGGGACCGCTCCGGTACCCATCTCGCCGAACTCGAGCTTTGGCATTTGGCCGGAATCGACTCGCCGGCGAGCCAAGGGCCTTGGTACAAAGAGGTCGGGCAGGGCATGGGTGCCGCGCTCAATATGGCGTCGGCAGCCGATGGGTACGTGTTGTCAGATCGCGGAACGTGGCTGGCGTTTAAGAACAAATCCAACTTGAGTGTTGCTGTCGAGGGCGACAAGCATTTGTTCAACCAATACGGCGTCATGCTGGTTAATCCGCAGAAGTATCCGACCGTCAAGAAGGATTGGGGGCAGCAGTTCATCGATTGGTTGGTTTCGCGCGAGGGGCAGCGAGCCATAGGTAGCTATAAGATCAATGGCGAGCAATTGTTTTATCCCGATGCGGACACTCCACAGGCATGATCTAAGTCCTGCGCACCGCTGATACAATTGGCCCAATCATGTGATCGAATCAGAGGCGGGCGGCATGCGGTACAGCAAAGTTTCCAGGAACGCCGAGCCGGCCTTGAGTCTGCACCTGCGCTACGGTTGGGAGCCGGGAGAACAGCGCGGCGCCACGCTTGGCAATCCACTCTTCGACCTCTTGACCGCCGTCCTACAAGACGGATCGATTCGACAGGCGGCGCAAGCGCTGGGCTGTTCCTATCGCCACGTATGGGGCTCGCTGCGCAAATGGGAGCAGTTGCTGGGCGAGCCGCTCATTATCTGGTCGCAAGGCCATCGAGCGCGGCCCACACAGTTTGCCGAAAGACTGTTGTGGGCCGAACGGCGGGCGCGCACGCGCCTACAGCCGCACATCGAGGCTCTGCGTTCGGACCTTTTGCGGGTCATCGCCGAAGCCAGCGATCAACGTCACCAGCTCCTCACGGTGCAGGCCAGCCATGATATGGCCCTGTCGGTGCTGCAGCAGCATGTGGCGGAGTCCGCAGACCTGCACTTGAATATTCGCTTCCAGGGAAGCGGGGACGCGCTGCGCGGGCTAAACGACCGACAGTGCCTCGTGGCAGGCTTCCACGTGCCGGTTTTGCGCGGCGCCGCGCCGGTATTCGCGAGAAACCTGAAACCCTTGCTCAAGCCGGGGAAGCATAAGCTCATCGGCTGCTCGCGACGTATGCAAGGGCTCATGGTGCGCCGTGAGCACGCGCAGCTCATTCGCACCTTTCCCGATGTCATCCGCCACCGTTTGCGATTCGTCAATCGGCAAGCGGGGTCAGGAACTCGGATGCTCATCGATCACCTGATGCATGAGCATTCGGTCGAGGCGCGTGATTTGCCGGGGTTTGACGGCCTGACCGAGGAAACCCACGTTGCCGTTGCGCTCTGCGTCGCAAGCGGCATTGCCGACGCGGGCGTCGGGGTGGAAGCGGCCGCGCTGGAGTTTGGACTGCATTTTGCGCCGTTAGTCGAGGAAAACTATTTTCTGGCCTGTTTGAAGGAAAACCTAGCACACGCGGCGGTGCAGCGTCTGTGTTCAGCGCTGGCCGAATCCGGCTGGCGCGAGATCCTGGCGAATTTGCCCGGCTATAGGCCGGCCGTCGCGCCCGGCAAAGTGCTGGTCATGACCGAGGTGCTGCCGTGGTGGCCCAAGCTAAAATCTAGACCTAAGCCCCTGAAAGCCGCACGATTGGCGTCGCAGAGCATGGCGTCCTCTGAAGAATCGGCTTAAGTTTACGCCTGCGGCGTACTGGCGCGCGCGTGCTCGGCTGTATCGGTGAAGCGCTGCGGGCTCGAATAGATGTTGCAGTGTTTCTCTCTCAAGAAGCCCACTAAGGTCATTCCCGATGCAAGCGCGAGATTGACCGCAAGGCTCGACGGCGCGCCGATGGCGGCGAGGATGGCGACTCCGGTTCGCAATGCTTTTTGAGTCAGCTCAAAGCTCGCTCGGCCGCTCAACAGGATGATGTGTTCCTTGAGCGGCAGGCGTCCGGCCATGAGGGTTTCACCGACCAGCTTGTCGATGGCATTGTGGCGTCCCACATCTTCGGCCACCGTGATCAGATTGCCGGCAAAATCAAATAACGCGGCCGCATGAATGCCGCCGGTATCGCCGAATTTGGACTGAGCCGCCCGCATGCGCTCAGGCAAACTGAACAAGAGCGCCAAATCGATCGCGCCGGTATCGGCGATGCGCGTGGCGGCCGCGCGCGCGATGGCGGCATCGAGTCCGGTGGTGCCGCATACACCGCAACTCGAGCCGGCAGAAAAGCGCCGGGTGGCGGTTTGCATTTCCATTTGCACCTCGGGGCGCAACCGGACATTGACCACATTGGGCCGACGGGTGCTCGATTCGACGGCGTCGATGTCGGATGGTTGGTTGACGATGCCCTCACCGTACAACAGGCCGACGGCCAGGTTTTCGTCATCGCCAGGTGTTCGCATGGTGGTGCCGAAGGACACGGGCTCGAGTCCGAGCGCCGGATGGTGCAGCATGTATTCGAGGGGCGCTTCCACGGCAACCCGGTCTTCTTTGTCAACGTAGGACCCGACTCCTGCGCGCAGTATGCGCACCTTCATCGTGCCGCTGGCGACGGGCGGCTCTTGTCCAGGCAGGATAAATTCAGCGCTGCTCACGCGTCCCATGATACCGCTGTTCACTATGGGCTGCGAAACCGTTGAGAAACAGTGTGTTAAAATTCGAGAACGACGCAGTTCGCGGGTATTCATGATCAAACTTTTGTCACGCCTACCTTGGGCCGCGCTGTATGCGTTTTCCTCATTTCTCTACTTCCTCGCCTACTACGTCGTGCGGCATCGCCGGCATGTCATTCGCGAACAGCTGGAGAAAGTCTTCCCCGCCTTGAGCCCCGCGGAGCGCGAGGCGATCCACAAACAGTTCTTGAGGAATTTTTGCGACGTAGCGGTCGAGGTGCTGAAGTCGGTATCGATGACTGAAGAGGAAATGAGCCGGCGCATGTACCTCAGCAACGCCGAACTGCCGCGCCAATATTTAGCACAGGGACAGTCCATCATGTTCATGACATCGCATCTGGGGAATTGGGAGTGGCTGCTGCATGGGGTCACCTTGCAACTGGGTTACCCGGTGGATGCCGCCTACAAGCCTTTGCATGATCAATGGGCAGAGCGCTGGATGCTCAAGGTGCGTTCCCGCTTCGGTGCCCGTCTCGTGCCGGCCAAGGAATTGCTGGCGGATTTCTTTCGGCGCCGTGGCGTGGTGCGTGCCGTCGGCATGAACGCCGACCAAGCGCCGGTATCGACTGATCAGCGCTATTGGACGCAATTTTTAGGGCAAGACACCGCGTTTTACATCGGCGCCGAGCAGATCGCGCGGGCCATGCGCTTGCCGGTTTTGTTCGCGCATGTTCGGCGTGTGCGGCGAAGCCACTACGAAGTCGAGTTTCGCCCCCTGTGGGATGGCAAAGAGCCGCTGGGGCCCAATGAAATGACCGAGCGCTATGCGCGCGCGTGCGAGTTGGACGTGCTCAAAAGCCCCGCCGATTGGTTATGGTCGTATCGGCGCTGGCGGCTGAAAAAGCCCTTGTATGGCGCCGGCTGAGGGCGATCTTCAGCGCGCAGGCGTCGCTTTGATTTTCGTCTCCAAGTGCTTCGCCAATTGCGCGATCGTGGGGTAGTCGAATAACTCGGTCAAATCGACCAATCCCGGGAAATCTCGATCGATACTCTCGTGTATCTCGATCAATTTCAGCGAGCTCGCGCCTATCTCGAACAAATTGTCGGACACATCGATTCTCTTTCCAGGCAGGGCGGCCTCGCACAGCGCTTGAAGGCGCGCTTCGAGACCCATCCCAGCTTCCCGGTCAGACGCACCGTGAGTGTCTTTGAGGGCCTTGAGTTCCGCGAGTTCGGTATCGAATTCGCCTTCGATATAGGCTTCCTCCAACAGGTGGCGTTGAACCTTGCCGCTGGTGGTCTTCGGAATGCGCTTGGTCGGTATGACTTGCGCGACCTCCAGGCCGGTATGTTCGTTGATCAGACGGCTGACGGCATTGGCCGTGGGCAGAAACTCGGCCGCAGTACCGCGATGGAGCACGAACACCACCAGCTCCTCGCCCTGAGATCCGGGTTTCGTCACGCCGGCAGCGACTACCTTGTTGAGATCGAGACCCGGCGCACGTTGTGCGATATTTTCCAGATCGTACGGATAATAATTTTGTCCGTTGACGAAAATGATTTCCTTGGCGCGGCCCACGATGTACAGCGCTGCCTCGTGGATTACCCCCAGGTCGCCCGTGTCGAGCCACCCGTTGGCGTCGATGGCCGCAGCGGTGGCCTCCGGGTCGCCGAAATAACCGCGCGTAACGCTGGCGCCGCGAATTAAAATATGCCCGACTGTTTCGTCCGGAAGTCCCACGCGCGCGTCGTCCGCAATCAGCAGTTCGGTATTCGGTACGACATGTCCCACGCTCATGATTTCCAGCGCATCGCGCGCCTCCGCCGGATTCAATTCAATCGGCATCCCCACGCCCAATCGGTGGCGGTTCGCGCGTATCCACCGAAGGTCGGCACCCTGCGCCGGAAACGCGACTCCCAGGGAAGCCTCCGCCAGTCCGTACACGGGATACATGGCTTCGCGCTTGAGTCCGGTGTCGGCCAGAGCGCTCAAAAACTCATTGCACAGCGATACGGAAATCGGCTCGGCGCCGTTGTAAATGTTGCGAATGGACGACAGGTCGGTGTTTTCCAGCCGCCGATTGCCCAAGACTTTCAGAAAATGCCGGTAGCCGAAGTTCGGCGAGCAGGTCAGCGTTACGCGCTTTTTCGCCGCGGTTTGCAGCCACAGCAGGGGGCGGCGCACGAACAGCTCCGTGGGCATGAGATTGATGTGCACCTGATTGGCGAATTGCATCAGGTACAGGCCGATCAGGCCCATGTCGTGCGTCAAGGGCATCCAACTCAATGAGGTATCGCGGGGGCTGTACTTTCCGACCATGGTTGCGCCCTGCGTATTGGCGATCAAATTGCCATGGCTCAGCATCACGCCCTTGGGCTCACTGGTGGAGCCCGATGAGAATTGGATGAATGCCAAGTCATCGGCGGCAGGACGGACGAGCTTTCCGGTCTTGGAGATGTCGGTAATCGATTCCACCAGGAAGGCGCGCGACTTGAGCTGGGCAAATAAATCAGATTCGCCTACCTGTCCGGCGAGCGTTTCCAGGCGCTGCAGGCTCTTTGCATCCGTATAGAGCAGCGGATTATTCAGCTTTCGCGCGACGCGCAGCAGCTTGTGCCGGTGCTCGTCGCTAATGCCGACGGCAAGGGGCACGGGAACGATGCCCCCGCAAATGGCGGCCCAAAATCCGTCCAGGAATTGTTCGTTGTTGTTGAGAAAAATGATCATGTTTTCGCCGCGGCGCGCGCCGGCAGCCTGAAGATGAAACAAGATTCCCAGCGCGCGCGCGTGTACTTCCTTGTACGAGACGCGCCGCTCGTTATCTTCCCCCTCCACATAGGTGACGGCTCGGTCCACTTCTCGATTCGCCTCGAGCATGTCGACTAAGGTGGTAAAGCTCTGCAGCTTGCTGGCAACGCTCATCGCATTTCTACCGTCATCATGAGGTTGGATCGGGGCCGCAGGTTGATTTGGGCCTCGAATTCAATGGGCTCGCTCGTGGCGCGCTTGAGCCGAAAGCGGCGTGTCATGGTGCGCATGTGCACCAGCATCTCGAACATCGCAATATTCTCGCCGATGCAGTGGCGCGGTCCCACCGCGAAGGGAATATAAGCGAACTTGTGCCGTTCATTGGCATCCGCATCGGCAAAACGCTCGGGTTTGAATTCTTCGGCGTCGTTCCAAAATGCCGGATGCCGGTGCAGCAGATATGGGCTGATGAACACATCGGTGCGCGGCGGGATCGCAAATCCGCCCAGTTCATCGCCCTCGATGGAGCGCCGGCTGATGAGCCAGCCGGGCGGATACAGCCGCAAGGATTCTTGCAGCACGTGGTGCGTGAAGGACATCGCTTCGGCGGCACTGAGCGCCATGACGCCGGCGGCGGTGCGGTCGGCCTCAGCCTCGAGCTGCTCGGCGGCCGCATGATGTTGAGCCAACAAGTACCAGGTCCAAGTCAGCGCCGCGGCCGTGGTTTCGTGGCCGGCGACGATCAGCGTCAGCACTTCGTCGATCAACTCTTTAACGGACATGGGCTCATCGCTTTCCCGATCGCGCGTCAGCATGAGCATGCTCAAAAAATCAAAATGCTCTTCGGGCGCATCGCGGCGCCGATGAATCAGCTCGGCGACCAATTTGCCCAGCGAGCGAAACTGGAAGGCGAATTTCAGATCGCGATTCGGTTGCTTGGCCACGACCTCGAATGGGTTCGCGCCCAATTGCTGTTCGAGGCGTTCCAAGTCGCTGCCGAATATGGATTTGAGCACGATTTCAAGGGTCAGTTCACTCATATCGCTCGACACATTGACCGGTTCTCCGCGAGCGCACTGCTCCGCCCAGCGCTGCGCGAATTTCTCGTTGACCTCGCTGATGAGGGTGCTGAACTGATCGATGACGCGCCGGTGGAAAGAGGGCTGCATCATGCGCCTCTGCCGCCGCCAAAATGCTCCTTCGCTGGTCATGATGCCGTTGCCAAGCAGGATCTTGACCCGGTCCATGCCCTCGCCCTTGGTGTAATTGCGGTGATTTGTCAGCAGGACGCGTTTGATGTCCTCCGGATGGTTGATGACGTAGTTGTTCACGCCGCGAGCGGGCGCGAAAACGCGATAAACATCGCCGAATCTAGCAAAATAGTCTTGCAGACGCGTCAGTGATTCTTCGCTGCCGCCAATATCGAACCCTTCGGTGGGTCCCGGTGGAATTGCCGTGGTTTGCATGCCGCCATTGTAACTTAGGCATTGCGCCCCACGGAGCGCTTCCCGACAATACGAGTGTGCATAAGAAACGGGAAGAGGGCGGGCTTCGCAATACGATCTACGATCGGCAGACCCGCTCCGGTCGTCAGCTGACGAAGTGGCGTTTGTGGCTTTATAAATTCGCGGCGCCCATCGTCCTTGGCATGATGCGAGTCGTGATTGGCTGGTGTAAACGCGAGCGCATCATCGGCGCCGAGCACCTCAGCGCGGCGCTCGTACGTGCACCTTCTTTCATTCCCGTGTACTGGCATCAGCATCAACTGTTTTGCGCCAAATATCTGTTCGACCAGCGCAAGGCAGGCGTGAAATTAGGCGTATTGGTCAGCCCGTCGGTCGATGGCGAATTCGGCGCCCTGATCGTACGAGCTCTCGGCGGGGAAGTGATTCGTGGATCATCCTCGCACACCGGTGCTCGCGCGCTGCGTGACTTTTACCAGGCGTTGGTCCACGAGAGCATTTCACCGGTTATTGCTCCGGACGGGCCGCGCGGTCCGGCGTGGAAGTTCAAGCCCGGCGCTTTGCTGCTTGCCCAACTCTCGCAAAGGCCCATCATCCCTTTGAGCTATTTTGCCTCACGCGTGTGGAAGATCAGTTGGGACCGCTTCGTGATCCCGAAGCCGGGCGCGCGCATCGTCATCGCCATCGGCGAGCCGGTGTACGTGGCCAAGGGCCTTGACGCGGCCGCACTTCAGCGGCTACAAGCCGATATGGAACAGCGGCTTACGCGTCTATTTGAAACTGCAAAAGCGGCGGCCGCATAAATATTCGCTGGACGTTGGGGGGGCGAGGTTCGCCGGATTTTCGCCGAAGCCCTATTAATACAATCGCTTAGCTTGTATTCCTTATAACTTGTGCGAGAATCCAGGTGTATGTTCAAATGTGGGCGCGAGGAAGTGTGTGACGCATTCGAGTTTCGCGACGGATTGATGTGGCAAACTGTTGATCTGCAACCGCAACTATCTTCCTGGGACCAGTGAAGGCGCATGGCAATAGCTCCAAACGATCCCCGCCAATTAGATCTCACAGCCTCGGACATATTGTCCCCGCAAACTTGGCCGAGACGCGGCCCCCGCACCAATGGTGGCCTGGACGTCATCTGCACAAAAATCGCGGTCGATTTCCAAACGATGACGGCCGCCACGGCTCTCGATACCATCATTGTGAATTTGGAGCTGCTGCGCGAAGCGACCCGCGTCGATGCAGCCTTTCATATCGCCCTCGATCCCGAGCTTGACCAAATCGGCGACGTACAAGTCGCGCGCGGCATGATGTCGACGGGCAATCCGGAACAATTGCGCGGTCAATCCTTGGATGATTTGCCGTGGCTGCAATCGCGCCTGGCGCCGCTGCGGGTGTCGGAATTGCGAGATACCGGCGCGCCACGCGAGGACCAAGCCATCGATGCGGCGCTGTGGAGTCACTTGGGCATCGGCTCGGTGCTCATCATCGGCTACACCATCAAGGGCCGAGCCGCGGGCCTGTTAGGTATAGCCAACGCCCGTCCGCGCGACAGTTGGGACGTGCAATTGCATCTTTTGATGAAGCTGGTCGGCAGCAGCCTTGCCACGGGGCTCGAGCGGATCGAGATTCAACGCCATCTGGAGGATTTGGAAGAACGTAACGAGCTCGCCATACACAGTGCCAACGACGGGTTGTGGGACTTCGACACGCTGAATAACCGCGTCTATCTCTCGCCGCGCTGGAAGGCCATGCTGGGCTACGACGAAAGCGATGTGGGGGAAGCGCCGGACTGGCGCACCCTCGTGCATTCCGATGACATGTCCCGTGTTCAAGCTGCCATCCGCGATCATGTCGCCGGCAAGACGCCGATTTTCGAAAGCTTGCACCGCATGCGCCATGCGACCGGAGAATGGCGCTGGGTTATCAGCCGCGCCAAGGCCAAGGTCGACGACAAAGGGCGCTTGCTGCGCCTGGTGGGCGTCGAACTGGACATCACCGAGCGCAAGCTTTACGAAGAGGCGCTGTTTCGCGAAAAAGAAAGCGCGCAAATCACCTTGCAGAGCATTGGGGACGGCGTCATCACCACGGATGCAAAAGGGGTCATCGATTATTTGAATCCGGTGGCCGAGGCGCTCACCGGCTGGAGGCTCGAGGACAGTCAAGGCCGCGCCATCGAGGAGATCTTTCGCGCCTTCCACGAGGAGACTTGCGAGCCGCTGGAAAATCCGCTGGCGGTTGCTATCCGCCGCACGCGCTCGATCAAATCGGTGCGCCCGATGCTGCTCATCCGCCGCGACGGCAATGAGATTTACGTCGAAAGCACGGCCTCGCCCATTCGCGATGGCAGCGGCGCGGTCTCCGGCGGAGTCTTGGTGTTTCACGATGTCAGCGAGGCGCGGGAACTGAACCGGCGCCTGAGCTATCACGCGAGCCATGACGTGCTCACGGGCTTGGTGAACCGGCGCGAATTTGAAAATCGCATGGAACGCGCTTTGAAGAGCGCCAAAGCGCGCGAGACCTCCTATGCGCTATGCGTTCTTGATTTGGATCAATTCAAAATAGTCAACGATACCTGCGGCCACAGTGCAGGGGATGCGCTGCTGGGCCAAGTGGGAGCGCTGCTGAAATCCAAAGTGCGTTGGCGCGACACGCTGGCACGCTTGGGCGGCGATGAATTCGGGATTCTTTTGGAAAGCTGTTCGCTCGATGAAGCGATGCGCACTGCCGAGGCGCTGCGCGAAGCGGTTCGCAACTTCAAATTCACTTGGGAAGAGCGCACCTTCCGCTTGGGCGCGAGCATCGGCGTGGTGCCGATTTCCGCGGACAATGCCGATGTGGCAGCCGTGTTGAGCGCCGCCGACAGCGCCTGCCAGGCAGCCAAAGAGGCCGGCCGCAATCGCGTGCACAGCTTCGAGGAAAATGACATCGATCTGATGCGCCGGCGGCGCGAAATGCAGTGGGCGGCGCGCATCAACAATGCGCTGGAAGAGGGCCGTTTCGAGCTGTTCCGCCAAACCATCATGCCGCTGCAGAAAACCGAAGCGGGTGCACACTACGAGTTGCTGCTGCGCATGCGCGATGAAGCCGGCAAGATCGTCGGGCCGGATAATTTCATGACCGCCGCGGAGCGCTATGGCATCACGCCGAGCATCGATCGCTGGGTCATCGAAAATGCCTTCCGGTGGCTGGTTTCAGAGGCCGATGAGCGCGAAAAACTCACAATGTGCTCGATCAATTTGTCCGGGCAAAGCTTGGGCGACGACAAATTCCTGCCCTACGTCATCGATCAATTTCACCACAGCGGTTTGGACGCCACGAAGATTTGCTTTGAGATCACGGAAACCGCGGCCATCGCCAGCTTCTCGCAGGCCAATCGCTTCATCCAGGCGCTGAAGGAGTTAGGCTGCAAGTTCGCCCTCGATGATTTCGGCACCGGCTTGTCCTCGTTCGGCTACTTGAAGCACTTCCCGGTGGATTACTTGAAGATCGACGGCAGTTTCGTCAAAGAAATTTTGCATGATCCCATCGATCGCGAGATGGTGCGCTCGATCAACGAGATCGGTCACCTCACGGGCAAGCAGACCATCGCCGAGTTTGCCGAGAACCAGGAAATCATCAACATGCTGCAAAGCCTCGGCGTCGATTACGCGCAAGGCTATGGCGTGTCGCAGCCGCAGCGAGTGCTCAAAGCCGCCAATAGCGTTTGATCGCGGCGCCTCATCAGGCGATCACGCGCGCCACTCGAATCGCATCGACAGGTCGACGGCGCGCACGTGCTTGGTGATGCTGCCCACCGAGATAAAATCCACGCCGGTCTCGGCGACCTCGCGAATCGTTTCTGTGGTGATGCCGCCGGAGGCCTCGAGCTCGAGCGGTCGCTGCGCGCCGGCATTCAGCGCCACCGCCTCGCGCAGAAGCGGCAGCGAGAAATTGTCCAGCATGGCGATATCGGCGAGCGACTCGATCGCCTCATGCAGCTGCGCTAAATCCTCAACCTCGACTTCCACGGGCACCTTCTGCGCAATGCGTTTCGCGGCGCCAACCGCCAGCGCAATGGAGCCCGCCGCGGAGATGTGATTTTCCTTGATGAGGATGCCGTCAAAGAGACCCATGCGGTGATTGTGTCCGCCGCCGACGCGTACCGCGTATTTTTGCGCGGTTCTCAATCCCGGGATGGTCTTGCGGGTGTCGAGCAGCTTGGCATGGGTGCCTTCGAGAAGGACCGCATAGCGGTGTGCTGCCGTTGCCGTGCCGCTCAGCAGCTGCAGGAAGTTGAGGGCACACCGCTCGCCGGTGAGCAGTGCCCGTGCGGGGCCTTCCACGGCGAATAGAACTTGCTCAGGGTGGATGCTGTCGCCTTCCCCCACGCGCCAGTCAATTCGAACCCGCGGATCAATTTGCCTGAAACTGGCCTCGACGTAGGGAATCCCGCAGAGGATCGCCGCTTCGCGCGTAATGACGGTTGCGCGGCCCGATCTTTCCGGCGCGATCAGCCCTGCGGTCAAATCGCCCGTGCCGATATCCTCAGCGAGCGCCGCGGCGACCTTGAGCGCCAGATCTGTCGGCACCGGCACCGTTGGCCGCATCGGGCCGGCCGACGGCGGCTTGGGCATTTAGAATGGCAGACCGTGTGTCGGACCCACCATGCACATCAGCATGGGAATTGACAGCAGAAAGTTGGTGCGCGAGGCGTACAAGGCCACCTTGCGAGCTTTCGCCTTCTCCTCGTCCGTCGCCGGAACGATTCCCAAAATCTTCTTTTGATTGGGCCAAATCAGACCCCAAACATTGAAAAGCATGATGGTACCGAGCCACGCGCCGATCCCGATGATGAGGTTCGGCCTGGACACCGGGTTGTCGAGAAGTCCCAAGGTAAAGGCACTGACAAAGCGGCCGGGTGTCTGGGAAAGGAGCCACGCGCCCATCAGCCACGTGGCCAATGCCGACCAGCGAAACCACAGCAGCGCCCGTGGGGCGACGTATTTGTTGATGCCGGCGGCACCGGGGCCGCCTTTGTCGGCCGCCGCCACGCCCATGGCAGGGGTTTGAACGGCATTAAAGTAGTACAACAGGCCAATCCAGAAGATTCCGAATATGATGTGCAGCCACCGAGTCAGCGCCGCGAGTGTCAAACTGTTGAAGTGCAGCCCGCCATCGACCAGCGCCGCGATTATGACGGAGAGTACGAATCCTATGATGAGGGGCCACTTGACGGATGTTAGCGGATTCATGCAATTGCCTTCCTTAAGTTATTCGTTAGATCGCGCCACGGGGCGGATCGTGAGTTGCGGCAGGCTGGAAGAATAGGGGACTGACCCCAATAATTCAACGATGTCCGAGAACGAAGCCCCGCCCGTGTCGCCCTGCGTCAATAATTGCACTTTGGACGCAAACGGGTACTGCCGGGGCTGTTATCGTACAATTGAGGAAATCGGCCGCTGGCGGGGCATGAGCCATTGCGAGCAGCGGGCGCTGCTACGCACACTGGGCGAGCGTGCGCGCCAGCGCGTGCGGTCTTAACTGAATTAACGTGGAGTCGATTATGGACGTAATTGAACGAATCAAGAGCCAGCTTTCCGGCGCGCCGGTGGTGCTGTACATGAAGGGCACGCCGGATTTCCCGCAATGCGGTTTCTCCGCGCAGACCGTCAGTGCCCTGCGCGCCTGCAAGGCAACGTTTGCACACATCAACATTTTCGAAGATCCGGAAGTGCGTGAAGCGCTGAAGACCTATTCGAAGTGGCCGACTTTTCCCCAGCTCTATGTCAATGGCGAGCTGGTCGGCGGCTGCGATATCACGATGGAGATGTACAAGAGCGGCGAGCTGAAACAGCTGCTGGCCGAGGCCGGCGCCGTAGCCGCTTAAGGCGCAGGTTCCTGCGGGTCGAGTTCGACCTCGAGCGGACCCATGGCTGCCAGACGCCTGCGGCCCGCCTCGAACACCCCTTGAAATTGGTTGCATATGATGCAGAAGAGATCAGCCGTGCGTTCAGCATCATAGGCGGCGGAGTGCGCCGAGGAGCTGTCCCATTCAAGGCCCGCCGCCAACGTGGCCCGCATCAGCACGGTTTGGCCGAAAGCAATCCCGCCTAAGGTGGCGGTGTCGAAGCTCGAGAAGGGGTGAAACGGGTTGCGCTTCACCTGGGTGCGCGCCACGGCCGCGTTCAAAAAATTCAGGTCGAACGAGGCATTGTGGCCCACCAGCACCGCGCGGGTGCAGTCCGCTGTCCGAATCGCCGTTCGCACTTCCTTAAAGACACGTTGAAGCGCCTCCTCTTCGGGAATGCCCGGCCGCAGCGGGTGATGAGGATCAATGCCCGTTACCGCCATCGAGGCGGGCTCTAAATTGCCGCCCGGGAAAGGAATGACGTGAAATCGATGGGTCTCGCCGCGCGCTAGCGTGCCGTCGCTGCGCATCTCGATCAGCACCGCGGCAATTTCCAGCAGCGCGTCGGTTTGGGAGTTAAATCCGCCGGTTTCGACATCGATGACCACGGGCAAGAAGCCGCGAAAGCGGGTCGCAAAGGTGATGGGGGGGAGTTGCAACACGGCTTATGCTGTCTCGAGGCGCCAGCCTACGGCTTCGCCGGCGCGATAAGGGATCAATGCACCATCGCCGAAGGCGTATGCCGTGGGCACCGCCCAGGGCTCGTTTAGCAAGGTGACGCTGTCGGTGTGGCGGGGCAGCCCATAGAAATCCGCGCCGAAATGACTGGCGAAAGCTTCCAGGCGATCGAGTTTGCCCACCGCTGCGAATGCTTCGGCGTACAGTTCGATCGCAGCATGCGCTGTGAACATGCCCGCGCAACCACAGGCGTTTTCCTTGGCATTTTTTTCGTGCGGCGCGCTATCGGTGCCGAGAAAAAAACGCCGGTCGCCGCTGGTCGCGGCCTCGAGCAGCGCTTCTCGGTCTTGCTCGCGCTTCAATATGGGCAAGCAGTAATAATGCGGCCTGATGCCGCCGGAAAAAATCGCGTTGCGGTTATGCAGCAAGTGCTGCGGCGTGATCGTGGCGGCGACCCCGGGCCTCGCCCCCCGGATGAATTGCACGGCGCGCGCGGTCGTGATGTGCTCGAGCACCACCTGCAGCCGCGGAAAGCGCTCGAGCAGCGGCTCGAGAACCGTATCGATGAAATGCGTTTCGCGATCGAAAACATCGACATCGGACTGGGTAGATTCGCCATGAATCAGCAGGCGCATGCCGACTTTCTCCATGTGGGCCAGCAAGCCGTACACCTGTCTGATGTCGCTGACGCCGGCATCCGAATGTGTGGTGGCGCCGGCCGGATAGAGCTTCACGCCATGAATGAAGCCGGCCGCGCGGGCCCGATCGATCTCTGCGGTCGTCGTCGATTTCGTCAGGTACAGCGTCAGCAACGGCTCGAAGCGGCTGCCTGCCGGCAAGGCCGACAGAATGCGCTGCCTGTAGGCTTGCGCCATGTCGGTCGTGGTGATTGGTAATTTGAGATTCGGCATGACAATGGCTCGGCCAAAGCGCTGCGCGGTAAAGCCCACCACAGCCTCGAGCGCCGCGCCGTCGCGCAGGTGCACATGCCAGTCGTCGGGCCGTAACATCCGCAGTCGGTTCATTGACTTGATGGCCAGCCGCTGCGCAACAGGTCGAGCGTGTAACGCACGCCGAAACCGGTGATCTCCGTTGGAATGTGTGCGAGCCCCCCGTGGCGAGTGCCCGCCGCCAGATCCAGGTGCAGCCAGGCAATTTCGTTGGGCACGAATCGATTCAAAAACCGTGCGGCCAAGATGTGATCGCCCTTGCCGTCGGTGGCACATTGCATGATATCGGCAACGCTGCTTTCCAAATCCGAATCGTAATCGACGTCCATCGGGAAGCACCAGACGCGTTCGCCGCTGCTGCTGCCGGCCGCTTCAATCTGCGCGCGCGCCTCAGGCCGGTTGGTGAATGCACCGCTGTAACGTTCCGTGAGTGCGTACACGCAAGCGCCTGTCAATGTCGCATAGTCGATGATGGCGCGCGGCTTTCTCGCCGACGCGAGACTGAGCGCGTCGGCCAAGACCATGCGGCCTTCGGCATCCGTGTGGATGACTTGAATGGTCGTGCCGTTCGCGGCGCGGACAATGTCCTGCGGCTTGTAAGCCAAAGGACCGATCCGATTTTCGGTGATTGCCAGCCAGCAATCGACGGGCAGCGGCGAGCGCAGCGCATGCAGCGCGTAGAGGCATCCTAAAGCTACGGCGCTGCCTTCCATGTCCGTGTGCATGTCCAGCATGCCCTTGTGCGCTTTCAAGTTCGTGCCTCCGGTGTCGAAGCAAATGCCTTTCCCCACCAGACTCACCGTAGGCTTGAGCAAGCCTCCAGGGCGATAGGACAGAAAGGCGATGCCCGCGTCGCGCATGCCATTTGCGCGCGCCACGGCGAGAAATGCGCCGGCGCCCAAGCGCTTGAGCTCTACCTCGCCGTAATACTTGAATCTTAGCTTCAATCGGGCGGCGAACTGCTTGAGCAGTCGCCGGTACATGCCCGCGTCCAGGATGCTCGGCGGCAGCGCCGTGAGCCACCTCGCGAGATTGTTTCCCGCAGAGCTCGCCAGTGTGAGTTCAAGGCCAAGGAGCTTTCCTCGAAGCGCAAGATCAATGCGTGCGAGTCGCGGCTTAAGTTTAGGCTTGCTTTTATAAGAGGCGAGGCGAAACGCCGCCGCTTCGAGCGCCGCGATAGCGGCATTGAACGTGGCTTCGGCGGCCGGGGCTTCGCAGCCCTGTTGCCAAATCAATAAGGATTGCGGGTCGCCTTCGAGCGCGCTGCGTGCAATCTTGCCGGCCGCCTGTAGGCGCTCGAATGTGCTCGCTTGGCTCGCCACGCACGCGACCACCAGAAGCGTCTCTGCCAGCGGGCCCACCCGCAAGTGAAACGTATCGCCTACCTTGCGCACTTTGCGCTCATGCAGCGCACGCAGTATCTTGCTATGCGGCAGAGCCTCCCAGTCGGCCCGGGTCGGATTCAGCGGCAGGAACAGCAACGCGCTCTGATGGCGCGCCAGGACCGAGGCGCTGACGCGCGGGCTGATCTGGCGCACGGGCACGAGAAGTTGGTCTAAGGGCAAGCGAGTCGGCATATCTTAAAACCGCAAGGTATCGCGACTAAATCCCTTGCTTGACCGTGAAAAACCAAACCCCGAAGATAGTGGGGTTAACAACCAGTGCCTGCCATCTTATCAGGACACGTGAGCATGTGCATTCTATGACCCAACAATCGCCGTTCGAAGACATTGATCCCGTAGAGACGCAGGAGTGGCTGGAATCCATCGATTCCGTCATGCGTGCGCAGGGGCCCGAGCGCGCGCACTTTTTGTTGGAAAAGCTGGTCGACTTCACCCGCCGTTCCGGGGCGTACCTGCCGTTCAAACCGAACACCGCTTATTTGAACACCATCTCCAAGGCGCAGGAGCCGGAATACCCGGGCGACCGCTCCTTGGAGCGACGCAACGAAGCCTATATTCGCTGGAATGCCCTGGCGATGGTGGTGCAGGCCAATCGCACCAACTCAGAGTATGGCGGTCATATTGCCACTTACGCCTCGGCCGCGACCTTGTACGAAGTGGGCTTCAATCACTTCTGGCGAGCGCGCAGCGCCAATCACCCGGGCGACATGATTTTCGTGCAGGGACACTCCAGTCCCGGCATCTATGCGCGCGCCTATCTCGAGGGCCGCCTGGATGAGAGCCAATTGCAGCGCTTTCGCCAGGAAGTAAAGGGCGGCGGCCTATCCTCGTATCCGCATCCGTGGCTGATGCCGGATTTCTGGCAGTTCCCCACCGTGTCCATGGGCTTGGGTCCCATGACGGCTATTTTTCAGGCCCGCTTCCAACGCTACATGGAACACCGCGGCATCGTGGCGCCCTCGGACCGCAGAGTGTGGGCTTTCCTGGGCGACGGCGAGATGGACGAGCCGGAATCGATGGGCGCGCTCACCATGCCGGTGCGCGAGAAGCTCGACAATTTGATATTCGTCATCAATTGCAATCTGCAACGCCTCGACGGCCCGGTGCGCGGCAACGGCAAGATCATCCAAGAACTCGAAGCCGCATTCTTGGGCGCGGGTTGGAATGTGATCAAAGTGCTGTGGGGCTCG
>JAXDQK010000095.1:0-4655 GCA_034667905.1 Gammaproteobacteria bacterium
CATTAGTTCAGGAGTTTGCCATCGCATTGGCGCCAAGGTTATGACGCTGGCGGACGGTCGCAAGCGGATTCGCCGAGTCTGCTCTTGCTCCAACAGCCGACATTCCATATCGATCATTATGCGAATCATCATCAGTGTTGCGAAGGACACATTTAGACCTATATCAAAACGTGTCGACGTCTAGGTGGGGCTTCGAATGCCGACGATAAAGCCAATTATCCGGTCCGGATGGTCAGGCGTTGAAAAACTCGATTTTGAGTTTCCCAAGTCTGAGCTGACGCGCCTTGTTGAGCTAATCCCCGTACCAAAACAGCTAAATGGCACCGAGACACAGAGCCGGTGCGACCGAATATCAATCAGACTGATTGAACTTGGAGCTCGATTTAAACGCAATTTGCACCAGGATGAATTTGGTCCTCGAAGACCAGACCAAGCCGAGGGATTGCGTTTTGTGCTGAAACAATTGGAAGAACTTGCGAAAGAGGCAGAAGACGAAATGCTCGATCGGATCGCAGATGCTCTGGATTCGCTTGACAGCAGTGCACATGATGAGATCTTCGACGATGCTTGCAGTGCTGGATTAGACGTCACTGCGTTGCGAGATGAGGCGGCCCCTCAAGAGCGAGCTGGGAAGCTCGTAATCCTGAGGAGAGCCCTGCGCCAGGCTATCAATCGATTGTCTCTTGCAAGCGGACCCAATAAGGGCAAATCCGTTCGTATTCTGATCAGTCAGCTGGCGGCGCTCTGGAAGGAAGAAGCAGAAATTGAACCCACCGCCAGCAGCGATGAAGCTTATAGGACTGAATTCGAGAAGTTTGCGCTAGCCGTTACGGCTGCATTCTGGCCGAACAAAGCGTGGCTTGAGGCGCGCGAATATTTGCGCAGCTCAAGCGAAAAAGGCAAATCGGCTACTCGCAGGAAGGATCATAGCTCCGCGGTCCTCCAGGCCATTCGCGAAATACGCAAGACCGGAAGTTCACGTCGGGGCCGGCCCCCACGCGGGTAAACTTTCCAATAATAATCCTCTTATAAAGTCGCTACGTCGGGTCGTTCATGGACGCGCGTCGGAAATGTCCGGCGAGCTTTTTCCATGCTCGAACTGATGGAGGCAGTCGTTGAGTCAAAAACTCAAGGTTTCCAAACAAAAGGCGCCCCATCCTTTCGATCACCTTTCGAAACTACAGGTCGAATATCTCGATATCGACAAGCTGCGCCCTTCGCCCCACAACGCGCGCACCCATTCTCCCCAACAAATCCGCCAAATCGAGCGCTCCGTAACGGAATTCGGATTCACCAACCCCCTTCTGGTCGACGGCGCCGGGTTGATTTTAGCGGGGCACGGCCGCGTCGAAGCGGCCAAGCGGCTGGGTTTCAGCCGCGTGCCGGTGATTCGAATTTCGCATCTCAGCCTAGCCCAAAAGCGGGCTTACATCATCGCCGACAACAAGCTCGCGGAAAAGGCAGGCTGGGACAGAGACATCCTGGCTATTGAACTGCAGGGCCTGATCGACGTCGGTTTCGACGCCGAGCTAACTGGCTTCGATGTACCCGAGATCGAGATGATCCTGGATGCCCCGGATCCGGCCGCTGACAACGCCGCGGAAGAGCTGATCCCCGACATTGCGCCAACACGCATCATCACTAAGGCCAACGACTTATGGATCCTAGGTGAGCACCGGCTCTTGTGTGGTGACGCCCGCCGGGAGGGGTCGTTCGCAACTCTGATGGGCGGCAGCTGCGCCCAACTGGTGTTTGTCGATCCGCCTTACAACGTGCAAATTCGTGGTCACGTTTCCGGCAAAGGCCGCATCAAGCATCGCGAATTTGCTCAGGCCAGTGGCGAAAAAACGTCAGCGCAATTTGTGAAGTTTCTAGACGACTCTCTGGGTTTACTCGCCGAACACTCCATGGATGGATCCATCCATTTTGTTTGCACTGATTGGAGACATCTTGACGAGATGCTCACCGCGGGCAGGCGCGCTTATCGGGAACTCAAGAATGTCGTGGTCTGGGCCAAAACCAACGCCGGCATGGGCTCATTCTACCGCAGCCAGCACGAATTGATTCTGGTGTGGAAGCATGGCCGTAGCAAGCACATCAACAACATCGAGCTTGGCAAACACGGACGCAGCCGAAGTAATGTCTGGACCTACGCGGGCGCGAACACGTTCAGCGCAGAACGGCTGACGGATCTCGCCATGCACCCAACCGTCAAGCCGGTGGCACTTGTGGCCGATGCCATTCTAGACTGCTCCCGCCGCGGCGATCTCGTCCTCGATAGCTTTGGCGGAAGTGGCACGACGCTGATTGCCTGCGAGCGAACCGGCCGCAAGGGGCGGCTGATCGAAATCGATCCGATTTATTGCGATCAAACAATTCGCCGTTGGCAAGGCATAACGGCGCGAGATGCCGTCAATGCAGCTGGCGTTCCATTTAGCCATATCGAGAAAGCATCGAGGAAATAGACCATGAGGCGCAAGAACAGACCACCCGGAACCGTCCGTTCCCCGCAGGACGAAAAACCGCCTGCCGATCGCTCGCGCCGAGACTATTCGGTCGGCTATGGAAAACCCCCAGTCGCATCCCGGTTCAAGCCGGGGACGTCGGGGAATGCGAAAGGGCGGCAAAAAGGCAGCAAGAACTTCAAAACGTTAATCAAGGAAGCGATGACCTCTCCAGTTCTTATCCACGAGGGCCAGACCAGCAGGCGCGTGAGCAAAATTGAGGGGGTTGTGCTGCGGCAGCTTCAAAGCGCGCTGAAAGGCAACGACCGCTCCGCCATGGCGTCCATCAAGATGGCGATGCTTGTAGGTCTTCTGGAGGATTCGGACAAAACGTCCGGTGAAGCTACGGCCTTGAGTACCGCGGATGAGCAGATTCTCGAGCAACTCCGGACCCGCCATCGCAGGGCTCGGCGATGAAGAATCGCCGTTCAACGAGGGGCGTCTATAAGGCGATCGATCAGATTTCGACCGAGGACCTTCTCGCCGGACTGAGCCCTGCGGCTCGTCGCAGATATCTCGACTCGGTACTGGCGGACGATTTCTCGGCTTTTGTCATGAAGGTCTTCGAGACCGTGTCACCCGGCAACGAATTTCGGCCGAACTGGCATATCGACGCCATGACGTATGCGGCCGAACTCGTGATCGATGGAAAAATCAAACGACTCATAACGACCGTGCCGCCCCGCCATCTCAAGTCGATCATCTTCTCGGTCGCGCTGCCGGCGTTTCTGCTAGGGCAAGATCCGACCAAGCGAATCATCTGCGTCAGCTACTCCAACGAACTCGCCATTAAACATGCAATCGATTTTCGCGCAGTTGTGACCTCCGACTGATATCGCCGCGTTTTCCCCAAAACGAAGGTCAGTCGTGAGAAGGACACCCAATATGAGACCATGACCACGGCCCGCGGCTACCGTTACGCCACCTCGCTCGGCGGGACCCTAACCGGGCGCGGCGCCGACCTGATCGTGCTGGACGACCCGCAAAAGCCGGAGGAGGCGCTTTCGGAAGCGCACCGAAACAGTGCTGGACAATGGTTTGATACGACGCTCCTTTCGCGCCTCGATTCGAAATCCAAAGGAGCAGTCGTAATCGTCATGCAGCGGCTGCACGAAGATGACCTGGCGGGCCGCTTATTTGCGAAGGGTGGCTGGGAGCATCTCAAGATTGCCGCCATAGCGGAACAAGACGAGAGTCTCATGGTGGGCCCGCGACGCCTTCACAAAAGAATGGCCGGCGCCGTCATCGATCCCAGACGAGAATCGCTTGAGGATCTCGAGCGCCTGAAACAGAGCATGGGGGAATTGTTCTTCTCGGCGCAGTATCAGCAAGAGCCGATCCCTCTGGCCGGCAACCTCATCAAGGCCGAATGGTTCAAGCAATACGACGTCGCTCCGACCTACAGCTACAACGACGTTTTGGTGATAAGCATCGATACCGCCATGAAAGGCGCACCTTCCGCGGACTATTCGGTGGCCACGGTTTGGCTTGCTCGCGGCGAGTACGCTTACCTGCTCGATCTCTGGCGCGAGCGCGTCGACTATCCCGATCTCAGGCGCGCCGTGCACAGGCTCCGCGAGAAGTACCCCACTGCCGCGCTCCTGATCGAAGACAAAGGCTCGGGTACAAGCCTGATCCAGGATCTAAGATTGGAAAATGTAACGCCTATCCCCATCAATCCTGAAGGGGACAAGGTTACGCGGCTCGCTGCCGTCTCAGTTCAGTTCGAGTCGGGCGCCGTTTGGTTCCCCAAGGGCGCGCCCTGGCTCGGCGGCCTCCAAGCCGAGCTGCTCGGTTTTCCCAACGTCAAATACGACGACCAGGTCGATTCCATTTCCCAGGCGTTATCCTGGATAAAGCAGCACCGTCAAAACCAGATCCCGCTTGTGGCGCCGATTATCGTTTACACGCCCCGCACCTATTTCGGTGACATCTAGCCCCATTGCTAGTTCAAAACTTGCGACGAAAGCTATAATGCCGCATCAACTTCCCGCAGGCGCCAAGCGGGACACCTGACGTCAAAAACCAGGCGACCTGTCCAACGATCGCCATGAACGCCGGCGAGTTTGAGCGGGCGAACCAACCGGACCACCATGGCCTCTAGCTCCAGCACCAGTATCGCCAGGAAAGCTCGCTCCAAGGCCGAGGCGG
>JAXDQK010000096.1:0-44011 GCA_034667905.1 Gammaproteobacteria bacterium
AAAACCCCACACTTCCGTATGCTCTTTATGAGCGGCGCGAAGCCATATCGATGAGATCGGCCATTGAAGGATTGTGAGCGAGCATTCCTCCGTCGACTATGTAGGTTTGACCGTTGATGTAGCGCGCTTCGTTCGAGGCCAAGAAGCAAACCACAGCGGCAATGTCCTCGGGCTGGCCGACCTCGGGCACCAGCAGGTGTCGCTGCATCACCTCGATCACCTGAGGCGCTGCGCCGCGTGTGCCGGGCGTTAACACCAATCCGGGTGCAACTGCGTTGCATCGTATCCCCTGCCGGCCATAGTGCGTCGCGATCTGCCGAGTCAAGCCAATGACTGCAGCTTTGGAAACCGAGTACGCCATTCGCGTAATGTCGCCGGCGAAGCCCCCTGTTGATGCCGTGTTGACGATCGCGCCAGTTCCCTGCGAGAGCATGATGGGCAACGCATACTTACAACCTGCAAGGTAACCACGCACGTTGACCGCCATGACTTGATCCCAGGTCTCGAAGGTAATGTCGATCGGGTTGCGATCCCGCGCGTGAACTTCCGGTGACGAGATGGCCGCGTTGTTGTGAAGCACGTCCAACCGTCCGAAGCGCTCTATGGTGCGCTTAATGAGCGACTCGACCGAGGCGACCTCGGAGGCATCGAACTGGCGCGCACTGGCATGCTCTCCAAGTTCAGCGGCCAGAGCCGCCGCCTTATCGCCATTTACATCGGCGATGACCACGTCAGCACCTTCTGCCACCAGTCGACGACACGTAGCCTCGCCTATGCCGGAAGCACCGCCCGTGACAATGGCCACCTGACCCGTGAAACGGTTGAGGTGGGGTTCGTGATGAGCAACGGATTTGGGTGAGGTCATTAAGGTGCTTCTTTCAGGTTTGCTTCTGTATGAAGTAGCGAACTTGCAGCCGGCCCGCATGGAATCGATACATTTCGATCGTTTCGATCCAGTTCTGGGTTCCGCGAACCCAGTTTCGATTGTGACAGGCGGCCTCGTTGGCATTTACGATCGCAACGACCTCTTCGATCTGAATTTTTGCGTTTTTTTGTGCCCACATTGTTTCAAGTATCGCCCACCCGTCGCCGGCGGGTTGCCCCACGTATTCAATCTCAATTCCGCTGGGCGCCGCGGCGCTATAGGCGGCAAAGAAGGCGTCTTTGTCGCCATCATTCCAAGCCTTGGCTTGAGCGTGTAGAAACTGTTCGATGGCAGTCTTATTCATACCCAAATGCTCAGGTTACCGACCCGCGGACATGACGTGCGCGGCCTTATTCTGTTACCGAGTCAATCCCAGATCACCGACACGGAATTCGCGCCTCGCAGCATCGCGCCCTCAATTTTCGGTCTCGGTTTGCTGGGGTCAAGTCGAACATTGGGGAAAAGATCGAGAATCGCGTTGATCGCGCATTGCAATTCAATCTTGGCGACAAATTGACCAATGCACATATGCGGCCCGAAGCCGAAGCCGAACGAGGGCTTCTGCCGACGGGTTATGTCGAACGTGTCAGCGTTATCAAAAACGGTCTCGTCACGGTTTGCTGACGCGACCAGACACTGCACGAACGCGCCCTTTGGAATTTTTACGCCAGCGATCTCCATATCTCGAGCTGCTTCGCGAACCTTGAAGGTGGATACCGGTTCGAAGCGCACAGTTTCGTCGATGAGCTTGGGAACGAGAGTTCGATCAGCACGCACGCGCGCAAGAAGCCCGTCGTCGCTGAGTAGCAGCGTCATCACGCAACTAAAACTGCGCGTTGTCGTTTCGGTTGCGGCCGGCAGCAGTGAGCGTACGAACGTCACGACTTCATGATCGTCGAGTCGACGGCCCTCGTACTCGGCCCGAATTAGTCGACTGACGAGATCATCGCCTACGGCTCCCGCGGCGCGTCGCTCGATCACGAATGCTTTGATTGAATCGTAGAGTCCTTTCAAGGCAAGTCCGGCTTCTCGCCTCGCGTCCGCAAGCTTCGAAGGATCGATCTGATTGGCGGCCAGAATTGCCAGACCCCAGGCGGCGTACTGCCGATACATGACAGGATCCTCGGGAAAGCCCATGACGCCGTAAATCACGCGAATCGGGAAATCCAGCGCGAATTGCATCAAATCAGCCTGTCTCGCTGCAACCATAGGATGCAAGAATTCTTCGCGCATAATGCGATCGATCTTGGGCCGCCACTTATTCACCGTCTCGGGCATGAACGCGGGTTGCAGCAGGGCGCGTACGTTTCGGTGTTGGTCACCGTCCATCGCCAGGATGATGAGGCCGTCGAATACTGCGCCAAGGCCTTCGGCAATGAATCCATTGGTGAAGTTGGTGGCATCCTTCAGCACGTTCATGATGTCGTGATATCGAAACAGTGCCACGGTCGGGCGCGAGGCAGCCTGCATACCAGCATTGGTAGGAACACCGAAACGCGCGATGAAATTGCCCTCGTAGACTGGCTTTGTATGTCGAAACTCGCGGCACAGGGCATAGATGTCCTCACCGGAGCCCTTGTACGTGTCCGAAACGGAGGAATAGACAGCTTCGAGTCTCTGTTCGACGGATTCGTTCATGATGGTTCTCAATAGTTAATAGAAGCGGCGCCGCCCGCGGGGTACGACAAGAGCAGCCTGTAGATAAGCCTTTATGTGACCATCAAACGTTAAACTATACAGTTTCGATATTAATGTTCCATTAAATTGAACTGACTTGCGCCCTCGATAAAAGGCGACACGCGGGTTACAACGCAGTCTGTGCATCCGCGGCAGCAAACATTCGGTTGATGTCGCCGGAGGTCACTGGCTTGTTCGGGTCGCGCACGGGCGCCTCGCCGCCGAGTCCCAGAGCGGGTTCTATACTTACGTGCGTCGCTTGCGCGCGCAGTGCGCCGACCGTGCATTTCTCGCGGCCAAGTAACGCAATCGGATCGTACGAGAATTCGCGCATGGCGTTCAGATGGGTGATTTTGTTGATGACCTCGTTGCTCAATCCCTTGGAGTGCTCGTGGAATACGTCTGCCGAAGTTGGCCATGTGCAGTCTGAATGCGGGTAATCGCATTCCCAGCAGACTTTATCGACATTGATCGAATCCAAGTTCTTGAGGCCGAATTCATCTTCGATAAAACAGGTAATGAAGTGTTCGTTGAAGAAATCACTCGGTAGCCGGTCACCGAAGTTGGTCATCGTCCACGCGTGATGATGGCGGTAGGTGAAATTGGCGCGCTCCAAGAGGTAGGGGATCCAGCCAATCCCGCCTTCAGATAATGCAAGGCGCAGTTGAGGGTATTTCTTCCACATGGGTGCCCAGAGCCAGTCCGCCGCAGAATTAGCGATCGATATCGGCATCGTGGTAATCCACGCATCGATGGGTGTTTCAGGGGAGGCATGCGGCGCCTTGGTTCCGGTGCCGATATGCGCGCAAATCACTACATTGTGATCTGAGCATGCCTTCCAAAGCGGATCCCAATGGGCATTATGAATCGATGGATAGTTGTGCACCGTGGGATTGTCGGACAAAGTGACTGCGTGCACGCCTTGTCGGGCCATGCGCGCGACTTCGGCCGCTGCCGCGTTCATGTCCCACCACGGGACGATCATCAACGGTATAAAGCGCCCGGGTGCAGCGTTGCACCAATCATGTAAATGCCAGTCGTTGTAGGCTTGTATGACGGCGAGCGAGACTTCGCGGTCCGGGACACTCTGGAATCGCTGACCGGCAAATCCCGGAAATGTCGGAAAGCACAGGGAACCGAGTACTCCGTTGACGTTCATGTCGTCTACTCGAGCCTTTACATCCCATGTGCCGCGGCGCATGTGCTCGTAGGAGAGCGGTTCCATGCCGTATTCCTCCTTCGGCCGCCCGACAACTGAATTCAATCCCATATAGCCTGTCGCACGGTCCTCGAATACCCAGATGTCGCGACCCTTACGCTGTTGTACGATGGGTTCGCGGCCTTTGAAAGGGGTCGGCATATGACGCGCAAAGGCGTTGGGTGGTTCGATAACGTGATCGTCCACACTAACGAGAATCAGATCATTGAGCTTCATCAGATCTCCAATGGGTGAGGGCGGCGATGGCATCGCTCTGCGCCTCGGAGTGACTTTGATCTGCCGGGCATTATAGAGCAATAAAATGTACAGATTCCAAGCTTCTGTTCATATGCTGCAATGCAAGACTGGTGCCCTTAGGGGCGTGTGGTGCGGAAAGGTTTGTCGTTTCAGGGTAGCGAATCCGAGTTTGGTCGGGCCGCGGGGGATACGGAATCGTGACAGAATTGCGGTTTGTGTGCATACTTTGGTTCAGTGTCGGTTTAAGGGGGCGGGAATGGCTGAGCTGAGTGCTGCCTCGCAAGGTGCCACGCTAAGAGCCTTCGCGGACCGCGAGCGCTGCTGCGGGTACGGTATCTGTATGCAACTCTGTCCGGAGGTGTTCAAGGCCGACGATAACGGACTTGTTTATCTCGCGAACGAAATCGTGCCGGCCGCCCTTGCGGCGGAGGCCAGGGAAGCCGCGGCGAGCTGTCCCGCCGAGGCGCTGCGCGTCGTTGCAGATTCCCAATAGCACTATTCAGGCGAGCCTAAAGTGGACATCAACGGTATCGGCTACTTAGGTTTCGAGACCACCAAGCTCGAGGAGTGGCGTAGCTACGGCCCCGAGGTCATGGGATTTCAGGTCGCGAAAGTCGAATCGGACCCGCCCTCGCTGTATTTCAAGCTCGACGATCGGCGCCATCGCTTTGGCTTTCACGCAGGCAAAATCGATCGGCTGGCCTATATCGGCTGGGAGGCGCGAGGCCGGCTCGAATTCAATGCGGCGGTCGATAAATTTCGCGTCGCGGGTGTGGAACTCGTCGTCGGAGATGCGGCGCTATGCCAGCTGCGCGGCGTTAAGGAATTGATTCGATTTCGCGATCCGGTGGGCTATCAGCACGAACTTTTCTATGCCCAGAAATGGTCCCCGCGGTCCTTCGTGCCAGGCCGGCCGCATGGAGGATTTCTTTGCGGTCAGCGCGGCCTCGGCCACGTTGTCGTCATGACCCCAGAATATACACCTGAGCTGGAACGCTTCCTCATTGATCTAATGGGTTTCAGCTGGTACGGGTCAGGCGCGGGCAAAGGCAAGACGGGATTCTTTCGCGCCAAGCTCAACACTTTTTCCAGTCACGATATCGCCTATGGTCATGCGCCCGGCCGCATGGGTATTCAGCACGTCGGGCTGTTCGTGAAAACGGTAAGAGATGTCGGCGAGACTTACGATCTCGTCAAGAAGCGCAATCTGCCACTGATGATGAAGCTCGGGCAGCACACGCAAGACCCGCATATGTCCTTCTATCATTTCAATCCGTCGGGTTTCGCGTTCGAATGCATCGTAGAACTCGAGCCCTGGCATCCCGATGGCTTCGAACTCAATCCCGAATCGTTGAGCACCTGGGGGCACGAGCTCGTTGGGCCGATCTTGGGTCCAAGCGTGCGCACCCCCGACGAAGTACTCGATGCCGAATACCTCGCGTCCAAGAAAAATCGCGGCTGATTTGCTTGCTACGTGGCGCCCTTAAGCCCAGTGCCCAGGGAGCGGCCTCCTACCCCAAAGTGGCGTATGCATGGTACGTCGTCGCTGTATTATTCGCGGCCACATTGCTGTCGCAACTTGATCGGCAGTTGCCCGCGCTGCTGGTTCGACCGCTGAAGCGGGAGTTTGGAATCTCCGATACAGCCTTCAGCGTGCTGCAGGGCTATGGCTTCGCGATCTTTTACACGCTCGCCGGGCTTCCGCTCGGTCGCTTCGTGGATCGAGGCAATCGCCGCAACCTCATTGTCGTCGGCCTGTTGTTCTGGAGCCTTGCGACGGCGCTGTTCGCATTTGCTCAGAATTACACGCATCTGCTACTGGCGCGCGTGGGCGTCGGAGTCGGCGAGGCCGTTCTCGCTCCGGCTGCTTATTCCCTCATCGCGGATTATATTGAGCCGAGTCGCCGCGGCCGCGCAATAGCTGCATACTATGTATCCCTGGCCATTGGCTCCGGGGCCTCGCTGATTCTTGGCGGTTGGCTGCTCGGAGCCATCCCACCCCAGGGCCTTCAGATAGCTGGACTGGGACAACTCTCCAGCTGGCGCGCCGCATTTCTCATCGCCGCTGTACCGGGCGCACCCTTAGCGCTGGTGCTGCTGCTTACCCTGCGTGAGACTGCGCGGCACGAAGCAACAGACACACCGTCAACCAAGGCAACGCCGACGGTCGGGGATTTTGTTCGCTATCTGCGAGCACACAGCGCCACGTTCCTTCGTGTGCTGACCTATCCGACTCTCCTCTCCATTGTCGGATATGGCGCATTGGCGTGGGCGCCGGCGCAGTTTGATCGTCGGTTCGCCATACCGCCCGCCAAATCCGGCATTGTAATCGGCATTGTGGTGGCGGCGGCGGGGGGCATTGGCACGCTTCTCAGCGGATTCTTGAGCGACTACTGGAGCAATCGCTCAGTGAGCGCTGCGCGCCTGCGCGTTGCGTTTATGGGTGTACTTCTGTTACCCGCGCCCGCGGTACTTTGGCCGCTTGTGGGTTCCCCGACGCTGGCGTACGCGCTGCTCTTCTTGACCGTTTTTTCATTGAGCATTGCGCAGTCGGCTGCACCCGCGCTCATACAAGCAGTGATGCCGAATCGCATGCGCGGGCAGGCAATAGCTTGCTATTTGTTGCTGGCTGGACTGATGGGAATTGGGCTAGGCCCGACGGTGGTGGCAGTCTTGACCGATTTCGTATTCAAAGACCACGGCGCGCTGCGCTACTCACTCGCGGTCAGTGCGGCCCCGACCGCCTTATTCGCGCTGTGGCTGATAGGCTCCGGATTAAGGCATTACGAGGCAACTTTCGCCGCCCTGCAGAAGTCCTCCACCTTGGAGGCCCCAGCATGCTAGCACTCGGACCTACCGAGACTTGGTCCGTGGGGCAGCGCGATACGGTGATCGATGCCTTGGATCGAGCGGTGGCGAAACATCCCGAGCGCATCCTCCTCGATATCGGAGGCGAATTCTTCAGCTACGGCGATGTCGATCGACTTTCGACCCGACTGGCCAATGCCTTGGGGAAACTGGGTGTGAGTCAGGGCCGAACGGTTGTGACGATGCTCGACAACAATGCCGATGCGATCGTCAGCTGGATTGCGATCAATAAATTGCGTGCGGTCAGCGTGCCGATCAATACAGCTTTGCGAGGCGAATTTCTCCGGCATCAGATCGTCGATGCCGGCGCAAAACTGGTCATCTGTGAAGCCGATTATCTGGAGCGCATTCGTGTTCTCATTAGCAATCTGCCGTCGGTAGAGACCGTCTTGGTTCGGGGCGCCATGGACGGCGCTGTGCAGCCTCTCGGTGTGCGCATTGTTCCCCTCGACGAATATAGAGGCAATGACGATGCGCCGCTGAGCCATAAGCCGCAACCGTCCGACTTGGCCTGCCTGATCTATACCGCAGGTACCACCGGTCCGTCCAAGGGTTGCATGCTCAGTTACAATTTCATGTGCAATCTTGCCCGATTGCAGCTCCGCGCCGGCCCCGCGACCGAAAACGACATCACGATCACGCCGCTGCCGTTGTTTCACATGAACGCTGTCTGTGTTGGTGTGCTTTCCAACATTCTGGTCGGCGCGCGCGTGGCGATTCTGCCGCGATTCTCGGTGTCGAATTTCTGGCCGGAAGTGCAACGTTCAGGCGCCACGATCGCGTCGATCTTAGGGGGAATGGGCGCGTTGCTCGCCCAAGCTCCCGATACTGCGGTAATGAAGCATTGCTTTGGGCAAATCCACACCGTCCGCGGTAATCCGTTTACCGAGGCGACGAAACACATTTGGCGCGAGCGCTTTGGCGCGCGCCAGGTGGGAGGAAATGGCTACGGTCTGACGGAGGCTTGTGTCGTCACCTCGCTGCCCGCGGGCGAATATGCGGCACCCGGCTCCTCGGGAAAACGCATTCCCGATTTCGATGTGCGCATCGTCGATGAACTCGATCGTGAGTTGCCTGCCAACGTGGCGGGCGAGATCATTGTGCGACCCCTGCGTCCGGACATCATGTTCCAAGGATATTGGGGGCGTCCTGAGGAAACGCTGCGATTGATGCGCAATCTCTGGTTCCACACGGGCGACATCGGCAAATTCGACGACAATGGGTTTTTCTACTTCATTGACCGCAAAAAGGATTACTTGCGACGCCGTGGCGAGAACATCTCGAGTTTTGAGATGGAGTCGGCTTTTGCTCAGCATCCTGAAATCGCTGAGGTGGCCGTGCACGCCGTGCCGGCAGTCAATGGAGAGGATGATGTGAAGGTGACTGCGGTGCGTCAACCTCAGTCTCAGCTGACGGCTGAAGTGCTGTTTCGTTGGGCCATGGGCAAAGTTCCTTATTATGGCTTGCCGCGCTACATCGAGTTTCGCGAATCATTGCCGAAAAATCCCCAGGGCCGAATTCTCAAATACGAGCTGCGGGAACAGGGTAAGACCCCGACCACCTGGGATCTGGAAGAGACCGATATCAAGATTGAGAAACGCTAGAACGAGAGGGCGGACGCAGTGTCTTGCCCTTACTTAAGGTGAAACGAATGGGTCAGAGCAACGAAACGGTCGTGATCGCAGGCGCCGGTCTCATGGGAACGGGCATCGCTCATGCGTTCGCCTCATCGGGCTTCGTGACGGTGCTGGTAGATACGAATTCGGCGGCACTCGAGCGGGCGCGCAATGAAATCACCGGCATATTGCGTACCGGAGTCAAGCTTGGAAAGCTCGCGGAAACTGATGCTGTGGCCGCGGGCGAGCGCCTCACCGTGAGCACGGAGCTGGCGGCATCCTGCCGTGGCGCCAACCTTTTCATCGAAACCGTATCGGAGCAACTCACGGTTAAGAAAGCCGTAGTCGCGGAGGCACAGCCGGTGCTTGCGGCCGATGCGGTGATCGCCACCAACACATCCGCGCTTAGCGTGACGGAGATAGCCACCGCTGTGCCGTGCCCGGACCGCGTGATCGGCATGCACTTCTTCAACCCCGTCCACAAAATGAAGCTGGTCGAGCTGGTGATGGGGCTGGACACCTCGGAGACGACGATTGCGCGCTCGCGTGACTACGCGCAAGCGATTGGCAAGACCTCCATCCTCGTCAATGAGACGCCGGGCCTTACGACGAGCCGGATGTCAGCGATGCTGGGCAACGAAGCAATGTATATGCTGCTCGAAGGAACCGCCAGCGCGGAGGATATCGACACCGCATTACGTCTCGGTCTAAATCACCCGATGGGCCCCTTAGAGCTCGGGGACATGACCGGTTGGGATACGCGCCTAGCGGTTCTTAGATACCTGCATCAAACGCTGGGCGATCGATTTCGGCCGTGCCCATTGATCATCAAAATGGTCGCCTCTGGACGTGTGGGCCGTAAGGCGGGCCGCGGCGTCTATATCTACGAAGGCGGTCAACGGGTCCTGGGTTCGGGACTCAAGGCGCACACATTGTGAACTCGGTCGTTATCGTCGCGGCAGCGCGTACCCCGGTTGGCCGCTTCCGCGGCAGCCTTGCCGATGTGCGCGCGGACCATCTGGGTGCACACCTCATCAAGGAACTCATCGGTCGTGCCGGATTGACCTCCGCTCAAGTCGACGACGTCATCTTCGGGTGCGTGACCCAAGTAGGCGAGCAGAGCGCCAATATCGCGCGCACGTCGATACTCGGCGCGGGGTGGCCGGTCACGATTCCGGGGATGACCCTCGACCGCAAATGCGGTTCAGCAGAGGCAGCCGTCCATGTGGCTGTCGGGGCGATTGCCGCGGGCGCAGCGGACGTTGTCATTGCAGGCGGTGCAGAGAGCATGTCGCGCGTACCTATGGGCGGCAATCGTGATGTTCACGGAGAGCCGTTCGGTTGGCTGGCGTCGCAACGATTCGATCTCGTAAGCCAAGGTGAGGCGGCAGAGCGGATCATCGACACTTGGGCTTTATCGCGGCAGGACCTCGACGAATATGCGGTCGAAAGTCATCGCCGTGCAGCGGCGGCCGCTGACTCGGGCTTCTTTCGCAATGAAATCGTACCCGTCCCGGTTGCATCTTTGAGCGAAAATCGAGAGAGCTCGGCACCTGAATTCGCCAATGATGAGACCATACGCCGCGATACCAGCAAGGAGAAGCTGGCCAAGTTAAAAACCAGTTTTCGACCCGAAGGGCGCGTCACCGCGGGTAATGCATCGCAGATCTCGGACGGTGCCGCCGCCCTGTTGTTGATGTCCGAAAGCGCTGCACAGCGCCTCGCTGTTAAACCGCTTGCAAGGATTCGTTCGCTGACGACAGTGGGATCCGATCCCACCCTCATGCTGACCGGCCCGATTGCTGCCACGCTGAAGGTTTTGCAACGAGCAGGGCTCACCAAGGAAGACATCGACCTGTTTGAGGTGAACGAGGCATTTGCCTGTGTGCCGCTGATTTGGATGCGGGAACTCGGCATCGCTCACGATCGCCTCAATGTTAACGGCGGCGCCATCGCGCTGGGGCATCCGCTCGGGGCCAGCGGCGCGAGGATTATGACCACGCTGTTGCACGAACTCGAGCGACGCCAGGCCCGCTTCGGGCTGCAGGCAATTTGCTGCGCAGGCGGCATGGCGACTGCGACTATTCTTGAACGGTTGGACTAGATAGCGGAGGGTGGCATGCCGAGAGTTGCTCCGGTCCCGGTCGAGTTGCTACCGCCTGCGCTCGCCTCGTTGATTGAGAAGGGGCAGGCCAACCGCATGCTCAGCTCCACGATACCCGTGCGGATCTGGGCGCATCGCCCCGGTGTCGCTGCCGCCTGGTTGGGCGCACTCGAAGAGATGCACCTGCGCAGCTGCCTGCCCGAACGCCTGCGCGAACTGGTGAGATTGCGGATCGCCAGTATCACCACGTGCCAGGCGTGCATGCTGGCCCGCAAATCGGATAGCGTCACCGAAGAGGATCTCGCGTGCTTGTCGGCCGAGCATCCGCGCTTCACCGCAGCGGAGCGCGCAGCCTTGCGGTATGCGGAGCTGTTCGCGGGTGACTATTTCGCGATTGACGAGGACCTATTTGCCAAGCTCGCGGAGTATTTCAAAACTGAGCAGATCGTAGAATTGAATCTTTATTGCGCGCTAATGTTGGCCGGCGGGCGGATGACTTACGTGCAGCGCGGGTATGAGGAAGGGGCTGTTGCTACAGCGAGCGGCTGATGATCTCTTTCATGATTTCCGAAGTTCCGCCATAGATTCTCGCGACGCGGGCATCGACCCAGGCGCGCGATACCTTGTACTCACTCATGAAGCCGTAGCCGCCGTGCAATTGCAAAAACTCATCGAGAAGGCGGCCCTGCATTTCGGAACCCACCAGCTTGGCCATTGCAGCAGTCTCCGGCGTCAGTTCACCCCGCATGACCAATGTCAGACACTGATCAACGAACGCGCGTAGCATTGTGAACTGCGCTTTCGCATCCGCAAGCTTGAAGCGGGTGTTTTGATACTCGAATATCGACTTGCCGAAGGCCTGCCGCGCTTTGGTGTAGGCGATTGTTTCCTCGAGCAATGTTTCGATCGATTGAGCCGCGCGGATGGCGATGATCAACCGTTCCCAAGCCAGTTGATGAGAAAGGTAACGGAAGCCCTCATTTTCCGCTCCCAATCGGTTCGAAACAGGTACGCGGACGTCGTCGAAGAATAGCTCCGAGGTGTCCTGCCCCTTGAGTCCGATTTTCGGCAGCAACCTTCCCTTTCTGAAGCCTGCGCGGTCGGCTTCCACGCAAATGAGCGTCAACTCCTTGGCGCCGGGGTTTAGTTTGACCGCAGTGACGGCCAAGCCGGCATTGCCGCCGTTGGTAATGAATGTCTTTTGACCCGAGACAACATACTCATCGCCGTCGCGTTGCGCGCGCGTGCGCATGGAGCGCAGGTCGCTGCCTGTATCGGGCTCGCTCATCGCAATAACGGCAATCAGTTCCCCTCGTGCCATGGGCGGCAGCCAACGCTGTTTCTGCTCCTCTGTTCCGTACGCGAGAATGTAGTTGGCAACGATCTCAGAATGAGTGGTAAAACCTACGGCTGTTGCATTCGCGCGCGCGAGCTCTTCGATCAGGACCGCGGAATGCCCGTAGTCGCCACCCGAGCCCCCGTAGGTTTGCGGAACGCTGACACACAATAGTCCCTCAGCGCCGGCCTTGCGCCACAGCGCCGTGGGCACGATGCCATCGTGCTCCCATTGCGAAAGATGCGGCACGATCTCGCGCTCCACGAAGCGTTGTACCTGATCCCGAAACAGATTGTGATCTTCGCGAAACAACGGACGCATCTGACTGACCTCTTCCTTTTAGATCTTACCGGGCCGTAATCGCTCAGCGCCCGCTGCTGCCCGGCGGCGCTCGCTTCTCCAGAAAGGCGCGTACCGCTTCGTGATGTTCGTCGGTATGGTGCGCAAGGGCCTGGAAGCTCGCCGAAAGTTCGAGAAGTGTATCGAGTCGCACATGCTGACCCTCGCGTAGCAGCCGTTTGGTGAGGCGTAATGCGTGGCTGGGATTGGCGGCAATTTTGCGTGCGAGCGAATTTGCTTGGGCAAGCAGCTCGGCATCGGCAGTTACCTCGGCAACCAAGCCCCACTCGAGCGCTTTCGCGGCATCGATCGCATCACCGGTGTAAGCCATCAGGCTCGCGCGAGGCAATCCGATGGCGCGGGGCAACAGCCACGCACCGCCGTCACCCGGAACAATCCCGAGACGAACGAAACTTTCCGCAAACGTCGCGGTCTTGGCCGCCAGTCGGATGTCGCACATGCAGGCAAGATCGAGTCCCGCGCCGATCGCAGGACCATTCACCGCGGCAATGATCGGTATCTCCAGTTCGTATAGCGCCAAGGGAATGCGTTGAATCCCGTCGCGGTAGTTGTTGCGTATCGCGTATGGGGATCCGGCGAACATGCCTGCGCGGTCTCTCATGTCCTTGATGTTTCCGCCTGCGCAGAATGCGTTGCCGGCACCGGTAAGAATCATCGCCTTGACCGTGGGATCGGCGCGTAGATCGCTACAAAGAGCGGTGAACTCCTGCATTTGACCGGGATCGGTGAGCGCATTGCGCGTCTCGGGCCGGTTCATGCGCACCGTGACGATATCGGCCTCACGATCGATCAATAGGAAAGTGCTCATGAAAGGATCTCCCCGGGGCCATGTTTCGATCTCGCAGTTTGCGTCAGCATAGGCCAAAGTCCGCCTGATCCCGATTCGCAGACAGACTGACCGAGTTTCTGCGACCAGAAGTTCTGTGAGCCGTACTCGGCGCGCCACGCCCAGAGGCGGCGCGTCTTAAGATGCAGACTGTGTTCATCGGTGAAACCGATGGCCCCATGAACTGCGTGCGCGGTCGATGCCCCGATACTGGCCGCTTCGCCCACGCAAATCTTCGCCGCCATAATCGGCAGCGCCCTGACATCGCAAGCCGATTCGGCAAAAGCGGCCTCTGCCGCGAGCAGGCCGCATGCCGTATGTTCAGCCATCACGGCAATCTGCTGTTGAATCGCCTGGAAGTGCCCGATGGGTTTGCCGAATTGCACCCGCTCGGTGGCATAGCCGGTGGTCATTTGCAGCAGCGACTGTAGTGCGCCGGCCATTTGCGCCGAGCGCAGCATTGCGCCACACAGCAGGAGCATATTGGGCGACGTCCCGGCCGGCAGCGGTTGAGTATGGATGACAGCCGCGCGCTCGAAGACAACCGTGTCGCGAGGCTCACCCGCCAGATTGGTACGACGATCGAGCTGAGCGGCGTTGGCGGTATCGAGTACCACAAGTTTCGGATCAGGGCCGGCGCAAATGGCGACTATTTGTTTTAAATGTCGTCCCCACGGTATCCTCTCGAGCCGGCCGCTGGCCAGGCCATTCACGCAAGTTAACTTCGAGTGTGCTGCAATGGCGAGAGGACCTTTCACGGGTTGCAAACCCGCTCGACCCAACAACCAGTTGGCGAGTAGGGCGTCAGGAAAGGGTGCCGGCACTGCGTGAGCTCCCGCGGCGCGCACAAGCGTGAATGTATCCTCCCAACTCGCGCCCGCCCCGCCGAGCGCTTCGGGCACTGCGGCAAGGGTCATTTCCGCCTCCTGCAAGATTTCCCACAGCGCTTCAGGCCATGCTCCCTCGGCACATTGGTGAATCAAGGCGGGCGAGACCAGATCGCTGAAAATACGCTCGATCGTCGTCTCGAAAAGATCGCGCATCAGCGAAGCTCCAGGCTGCGCGCAATAATGCCGCGCAGAATTTCGCGCGTGCCTCCGCGCAGTGAAAACGAGGGCGCGAGTTGCGTGAGGTGCGCGAGCACCTTTTCGTATTCGCTCCCGTCGGAGCAGGGCTCGCAGTCATCGATCGCCTGGGCGATCTCCGGAATCTCCTGCTCGAGTGTTACTCCCAGGTCTTTGACGCACGCCGCTGCCACGGCTGGATTCTCGCCTGCTTGCAGCTGCGCGGTCACGGCGATAGACATGTTTCGCAACGTGAAAATCCGCGCGGCGATGCGTCCAAGCTCCCGAGCCTGGAGTGCGTTGGGTGATCGGCCCACGCTGTCAATGAGTATGTTCACCAATGCCATGCAGCTCAATATGCGCTCGGGTCCGCTGCGTTCGTAGGCGAGTTCGGCGGTGACCTGCGCCCAGCCCGCACCTTCGGCGCCAACCAAGTCGCCTTCTGAGAGTTCAACATTATCGAAGAGCACCTCGTTGAAATGCTCATTGCCGGTAAGATCGCGGATGGGGCGAATGTCGATGCCTGGCCGCTTGAGATCGACGATGAACTGCGACATCCCGCGGTGGCGCTCTGTAGTTTTCTCCTCCGTGCGCGCCAGGGTGATCATAAAATGCGACCGATGTGCGTTGGTCGTCCAGATCTTTCGGCCGTTCAAAACCCAGCCATTCGCGTTGCGCCGCGCTCGCGTGGTGATGGAAGCAAGGTCCGAGCCCGAGCCAGGCTCGCTCATGCCAATGCAGAAGAAACTCTCGCCGCGACAGATGCCGGGCAGGAAGCGTTCTTTTTGTGCTTCCGTGCCGTAGCGCAATAACATCGGGGCGCTTTGCCGGTCCGCAATCCAGTGGGCCGAGACCGGAGCGCCGGCAGATAGCAGCTCTTCGATCACGACATAACGCAGGAATGCAGACGCTTGCCGGCCGCCGTAGCGCTCGGGCAAGGTCATTCCAATCCAACCGCGCTCGCCCAAGCGGCGGCTGAAATGCGCATCGAAACCCATCCAGGAGTCCGCGCGCCGCACGGGCGGAAGATCTCGCAGCGCTTCGTCGAGAAATGCACGCACTTCCTGACGCAGCCCCTCGGCGGTTTCCGGAATCCGACTATAGCGGAGCAGCGTCAGCATCTGGCTATGTCGGCGCGCGAAGCTCGATTGTCTGCGGTCAGGCTTCGGGTGCGCCAGTCATCGGGCGCAATTTCTTGAGGATCGAAGTCCAACTCCACATCGACGCCGTTCGGGTCTACGAAAAAAAGCTGCCACATGCGAAAGGGCGCTGGCGTACGGATGATCCGGTGCGCAATGCCGCGCTCCTCCAACAGCCGCGTGGTCGCCAGTAACCCCTGCGCGCGGTAGGCCATATGATCGAGGGCGCCGCGGCGAGGCTCCGGCATATGGGTAACTTCAATCACATGCAAGATCGGCTGTTCAGCCGCGTACAGCCAGGCTCCCGGCACGCCGAAGTCGGGCCTGGCACCTACATGCAGCCCCAGCATTGCGTAGAAAGCGAGTGTCTCATCCAGCCGGTCAGTCACAATTGTAAAGTGATCCATGCGTTGAATTTGCATAGTTATTCCCGGCTGTGTCGGAGAACCGCTGGCGATCACGATCCGCGCCGTAGCTAAAATACATTACACTGCACACAAATGGAATTTCTGTCTTGAATTAACCCCACCCTTTGCGGCACTATAGGCCTGCAGCTGGTTGAACGCGCGCCATACCGCTCTGCAGTTTGAGGGGATCAATACAACATTACGCAGCGCAGTCGAGGGGAGTATGTTCGAACTCTTGCTGTCGGCGGACATGATGGTGGCAGATCCCGATGCCATGGCCGAATTGCTGGTCTCCAGGCTCGGCATTTACAAGCACCCGCGTTGGCGCCAGGCATTCGACAATCACCCGTACATTGCCCACTTTCTGCGTGTACATAAATCACTGGCATTGGCGCCAACGCGCGTCGAGCCGCAGGGACACTTGGACCTTCCTAACCCTGGCGATCCCCTGTTTCACGACTTCCTGGAAAGCTTGAGAGCTTTTCAAGGAGCGCATCGTCCCATTCTGACGCACTCCATTGTGGTAGTAGCGCCCACTCCGCAGCTTGGACAACTGATCGATAGGCTCGCCAGGCGCCGCCAGCCATTCAGGCTGGCTCAGCGCACGGCCGAAATGACTTTTGATCGATTGTGGGTCGGCGTGACTCCCGAGCGACCGTCTTACCAACCGACTGTTGACGGCGGGCTGTGCATAGAGGTCATGCCACTCGAGCCTTTGCAGTTGCCGCCCGAGACCTTCGCGGTGCCGCCACCATCTTTGCCGGATGCCCGTCCGGGTGAAATGATCCGCGTCACGGCTCGCGGCTTTTTGGTACGCGATCTCGACGACACGCTAAGTCGCTGCTCGTCGAATCTAGATTGGGAACCTTCGGGGCCAGTGGAAGCTTTGCAACGCGAAGGTTATCGCCGGGCGAGGATGTCGTTCCGATTGCCGCACAGCGCCTCTCTCGACGTGATCGAGCCCACTCACTGGAACAGCCCGGCGGGCCTGTATCTGCACAATTGGGGACCTGGTCCCTATTACATCCGTATTGGCGTCAGGGACCTCTCAGCGAAGGGCGAGGATCTCAAGGCGCGCGATACGCGATTCACCTGGATGCCGGAATGCGAAGCGGTGGGGGGTCGGCCACTGATTCGGGTCGATCCAACCTGTCTCGACGGACAGATCTTCGAGTTCGAAGAGCTGCAGTAAGCTCTTGCAGGCCGCACTGTGAGACTCGTGACCTTTATCGAATCCAGTGCGGAGCAGCGACTCGGTGCACTCGTCGACAACGATGCAACGGTCATCGATTTGCAGAGTGCGAACGTTGCGGCGCACGGACATCCGCGGCCGGAGCTGGCATGCGTGCTGGCGCTTATCGAGGCGGGCGATGAGGCCCTGCAGCTGGCTCGTTCGCTTCAACAGAGTGCGCCGGCGCAAGCTCGAATTGCTCGCAGCCAGGTCAAACTTCGTGCCCCCATCCAGCCGCCGCCTCAGATGCGCGATTGCTTATGTTTCGAGTTGCACCTGCGCCAGTGCTTCGAATCCGCCCGACGATTTCGCGCGCGCCGATCGCCGGATCCTGAGGCTGCGATTCGAGCCATGGACACCAGCGCGGATGATCGCGCTCTTGAAGCCTTTAATCGGCAGCCGATCTACTACAAGGCGAATCGCTTTGCCGTTATCGGAACGGATGAAGATGTGATCTGGCCGAGTTTCAGCAAGGCACTCGATTTTGAGCTTGAGTTCGGCTGCTACATCGGACGCAAGACGAAAGATGTCGGTCGGGAAGCCGCCCGCAACCATATTGTCGGATACACCATTTTCAACGACATCACTGCGCGCGATGCGCAGGTCTTGGAGATGCCCGGCCTGTTGGGCCCGGCGAAGAGTAAGGATTTCGATACGGCGAATGTGATGGGCCCGTGCCTCGTCACTGCCGATGAGATCGAAGACCCCTACGATCTTACGATGATCGCGCGGGTCAACGGTGAGGAGTGGGGCCGCGGCAACTCTCGCGACATGCGATGGAGGTTCGAAGACATCATTGCGCATGTGTCGCGATCAGAAACGCTGTACCCCGGAGAATTCTTAGGCTCCGGCACCGTGGGCAACGGGTGCGGGTTCGAGCAGATGAGGTACCTAAAGCCCAACGACATTGTCGAACTCGAAGTCGAACGGATCGGCGTGCTGCGCAGCCGTGTAGTTCGTACTGAAGCACCGATCGCTACCTTGGAGTAAATCATGAGAGCTGCAGTGATCGCCGAACGCGGCGCGCTACCCGTTCCGGCCGAATTTCCGGAGCCGACCGCGCAGCCCGGCGCGATTCTGATCGACGTCGACACTGCGGGCCTTGGCGGCTGGGATACCTTGGGCGCGTATCGGCTGGGCGTGCAATACCCCTGTGTGATTCGCGGCGAAGGAGTCGGTCGACGAGTCGCGGACGGTCGTCGAGTGTATTTCGGTGAACGATCGGTCGCGCCTTTCGGAGCTTGGGCGGAACGCACGATTGTTCCAACCGAGGAGGTGTGGGAGGTGCCCGACGACGTCGATGACAAGACAGCAATCAGTCTTGGAATCGCCGCGACTGGGGCTATCGTGCCGTTGCAACAGGCGAACATTAAAAGCGGGGAAAATGTGCTAATTCTCGGCGCCACCGGTACCTTAGGACGTATTGCGTTGCAATTGGCGCGCCGCTTTGGCGCCGGACACATCGTGGGTGCATCGCGTTCTCAGATCGCGCTTGCACAGCTTAAGCAGCAGGGTCTGGCCGATGACGTCGTTGCCTTAGGAGGGGCCGACGATGTGTCGGTATTGAAGAGTGTCTCGAAGGACGGGTTTGATGTGGTGCTGGATCTGGTTTGCGGTCCGCCGTTGCTCAGCGCGCTCAAAGCGACCCGCTGGCAAGCCCGCATCATGACGATCGGTACGGGCGCAGGCCGGCAGATTAATCTCGACGTCGCTGACCTATTGTTTCGCACCTTTTCTGTCGTGGGTACCGGACAGCGAGCACCGCAGGAACGGCAGGCGATCTGGCAAAGTCTGCTCGCCATGAATCGAGTGCAAAAGTTTGAAATCGAATACTCGGACTACTCTCTGCCCCGTGTCACTGAAGCTTGGCAGGCACAGATCAAAGGCCCGCACGCCAAAATAACCGCGGCCATGCGATGAAAATCGCGCGAATCCAAGATCGAGCGGGGGAGCGGTGCTGGGCGGCGCTCGATGATGAGGCACAGTCGCTGCGGCGAATAATGGCGCCGTTCGATCAGTGGGCCCCAGTTTTCCATGAACGCGGACCTGCCGCGTTCGATCTCGCATCCCGCCTCGAACCGTTGTCCGACGTACGCTTGCTGGCGCCGGTTGATGAGCGGGCTCGCATCTTCGGAGTGGGGCTTAATTATCTTAGCCACCTAACCCGGCTTGGGCGCACCAAGCCTCCGCCGCACACGATCGGTTACATCAAGCCCCAGTCGGCGATCGTAGGGCCGGGTGACAAAATCGCTTATCCAGCAGTGACCAGTCAGCTCGATTTTGAGATCGAGCTCGTCGCAGTTGTGGCGCGTGCCCTCGGTGAGGAAATGCAGGCGTCGGCCTGTTTGCTTGGTTACACAATCGGCAATGACATCAGTGCGCGCGATGCCGGCAAAAACCTGGGCGTCCTCGATGTGTTCACTCAAAAGGCGCTGGATCGCACGGCACCTATAGGGCCTTGGATCACCACCTTGGATGAGTTTGGCGGCCCGGGACAACCCAAGACCGACATGGTGCTGCGCGTCAACGGCGAAGTGCGCCAACAGGACAATACGGGCTCAATGCTTTTTCCAATCGACGAGATCCTGAACTTTGTTGATTCGCGTATTTCGCTGCGAACCGGCGATTTGATCTTTACAGGCTCGACGGCGGGAGTCGGTCTCGAGGATGGCAGGTTCTTGCAACCTGGCGATTTACTCGAAGGAACGATCGAGCGCATCGGCACGCTTTCCAACCGGATCGATGAAAAGCACAGTCTGTCGCCGGCCCGAAGTGCGGGTCGGCTGGGAATTCAAGCCTGAATGCCGCACCACTTGCCTTTTCGCTGTTGTATTACCGATTTTTCTATGTAATCCTTAATATAGACAATATTCAAAAAAGTGTACTGATTGCGGCCCATTCCTCTGGATAAGCGATAGAGCTGGGTGACGCGAAATGGGGAGTCATAGTTGCGAAGCGCGAAAAATTGGATGCGTTGCTATCTGGCTTTGGCCCTGGTAGCCGGTATCTCGCAGGCAGGAGAGAAGCACATGGTTCCTACGCCGATTCCGGGACGGCCTGTTCTGTCGCTCGGTACTTTTGATCTGTCGGCCCAGCACTACGTAGTTCAGGAGTATTCTTTATCGGGAGATGCCGTTTCCTACCGAGCGGTGGGTGCACCAACTGATGATGGACGGTGGAACGTCGAGGTAGACCAGCACGCGCCGTTTACCACGCGACTTGTGGTGGTTCGGCCCGAGGATGCGTCCAAGTTTAACGGCACCGTGATCGTCGAATGGCTCAACGTCAGTGCAGGAACGGACGTGTCGCCTGACTGGAGCTATACGCACCGCGAACTCTTAAGACAGGGTTACGCGTACGTGGGTGTCTCCGCTCAGAAAGCTGGGATCGACGGGGGTGGCATGATTCTCGCTATTCCGGGTCTTTTGCCGCTCAAGAAAGCCGATCCAGAGCGATACGCTCAGTTGAATCATCCTGGGGATGCATTCGCTTACGACATATACACTCAGGCGGCGCGGGCGATTCGCCATTCACACGACACGCGGCTGCTGGGCTCATTGATCCCAAAGCATGTGATTGCGACCGGAGAATCCCAATCTGCGGGATTTCTTACCTCCTACGTGGATGCGATTGAACCAATTGCCAAGGCCTTCGATGGTTTTCTCATCCACTCAAGATTCGGTTCAGGCGCTCCGCTAGAAGGTAACTACATACCGAATGCAGGTACTACCCAGATCAAACAGGTTCGTATCGACGGATTAAAAATCCGTACCGATATGCGCAAGCCGGTCCTCATCTTTATTTCGGAAACCGACTTGATGTTTCCAGGTGGTTATTTATCGGCGCGGCAACCTGATAACGACCATCTGAGAGTTTGGGAGGTAGCGGGCACCGCTCATGGCGATACCTATGTTCTTGGCGTTTCGGCCGTCGACTCAGGATCGGCATCAATTCAGACGCTTGCGAAGGCCTATGTGCCAAGCAACAGCGTCATGGGTGTGACGGTCGCTCAACCCATAAACTCTGCCCCGCAACACCATTATGCGATGCAAGCAGCGCTTGCGGCGCTAAATCGGTGGGTGCTTTCCGGACAGGCGCCTTCGCATGGACAACGACTGAACGTCAATCAATCGGGTGCGCCACAGCTGGTGCTGGATGAGAACGGCAACGCCACAGGTGGCATCCGCTCGCCTTGGGTAGATGTCCCGACGGCGCGTTTATCGGGCCTCGTATCGGGCCTTGGTCAGACACCGCGGGGGCTGGCTGACTTGCTGGGAGCAACCGAACCATTCAATGCAGACGCGCTCGCTAGGCTGTATCCGGGCGGACAAACGGAATATGTCGATAAATTCAATACCTCATTGAATTCTGCGATCGCGGCTGGATTCATTCTTCCCGCGGATGAGGCGGAGATCAAAGCTCTGGCCGCCTATAGCTTCTCCGCGGGACCGTAAAAACTGCGGCTTTATTTGGCGCTTCAGTAGGTGACATCGGAGAGTAGGTGACATTGGAGGAGCCTTGCAACAGAAGCATGACTACATCATCATCGGTGCCGGCTCCGCCGGCTGCGTCCTCGCCAATCGATTGTCCGAAGATCGTTCTTTGTCGGTGCTGCTGATCGAAAGCGGGCCGCCCGACACCAGTCCTTTGATAGCCATGCCGCGGGGCATCGGCAAACTTCTCGCGGCCGGTAATCCGCATGTGTGGGATTATCAAGCACTGCCGCGCGTCGGGTTAGCACCCGAACTCTGGTTGAAGGGACGAGCGTTGGGCGGATCAAGTTCCATCAATGGCATGGTCTATGTGCGCGGCACCCCAGCCGATTACGATCATTGGGAAGCGCTCGGCTGCCCCGGGTGGGGCTGGCAGCATATGGGGCCGCTGTTTGTGTCTCTCGAGGACCACGAACTCGGCGCCGGCGAGTGGCGTGGAGCGGGCGGCCCGTTAAAGGTGAGCGTGCACCCCCAAGGCAACCCGCTGTGCGAGGCCGTACTGAATGCGGCGGTCCAGGCCGGTACACCGCGCGCAGTCGACATCAACGATGTGAATACGGTGATGCAAGGAGGCATGGGCTATCAGCCCGTGACGACGTACAAAGGCAAGCGCTTCAGCGCGGTACAGGCATTCCTCGCACCGGCGCTCAATCGCCCAAACCTTCAAGTACTCACCGGCACGGATGCACTGCGTATCGAATTTCAAAATCATCGCGCGACTTCAATTCTGGTGAGAGATCGCGAAAGTACGCGCAACATCCAGGTCAGTGGCGAACTCATACTGGCGGCTGGCGCGATCGAATCGCCCAAACTATTGCAGTTATCCGGAATTGGTCCGGGAGCGCTTTTGCAGAGCTACGGAATCCGGGTGCTGGTCGATGCACCGTCCATCGGCGCCAACCTGCGCGAGCATCGATACCTCGCGATGCAGTACCGGGTCACCGGGGGCAGTCTCAATAACCGCTTGAGCGGCATCGGCCTGTTGCGCTCGATGTTGGATTACACCCTGCGTTCCAAAGGACCTTTGACTCACTCCGCGCACGAAGTTGGCGGTTTCGTGAAGACAGGTCCGGAACTCGATCGTCCGGATGCGCAGATCGGCGTGGGACTCTATTCCATGAGTGGCTCAGGCAACGCAGTCAATATTGATACGCACCCCGGAATCACAATCGGGGGCTACTTCATGCGGCCCGAGAGCCAGGGGACGGTCCGCATTCAGTCTCCCGATCCTGCCGCTCGACCGTACATCGACGCCAACCACCTTTCCTCTGACATAGACAAGAGTTCGGCGATTTCCTTGTTTCGCTGGATCCGTAAGCTCGCGGCGCAACCGGCCCTGGCGCCGTGGCTGGTATCTGCCACAACCCCCGGTACTGAAATTCAGTCCGATGAGCAAATCGTCGACGCCTTCCTCCGCTTCGGTAATACCGCTTATCACGTATGCGGCACTGTGCGCATGGGGAGCGACTCCGGCGCCGCGCTCGATCCGCAGTTGAGATTGCGCGGCGTCGAGAACGTGCGTGTGGCCGATACATCCATTATGCCGACCATCACGTCCGGCAACACCAATGCGCCGGCTATGGTGATCGGCTTGCGCGCCGCAGAAATGGTTCTCGCGGCGCGCAGCGCTGCGGCCCGCGCGGCGTAATCGAAGGACTACTATGCCGGAAATTCCGTACTCCCATATCAAACAACTTTACATCGACGGCCGCTGGGAGAAGGTTCAGGCAGCCGAGTCTGTGATCAATCCGGCCACCGAAATGGAAATCGGAAGCGCGCCGGTGGGCGACATCACCGCCGCGCGCGCTGCCATTCAAGCGGCACGCGCCGCCTTTGACAGTGGCCCTTGGCCACATCTCGCAATGTCCGAACGCGCCGCTGTCCTCAAGCGGTTGCATTCGGCGCTCGAGGCCAAGCGCGATCAGATCGCACAGCTCATTATCGCCGAGGTCGGTTGCGCGCAAGGAATCACCTATGCGATGCAGGTTGGCGCGCCGCTGAGTCACTTCGCCAGCGCGCTCGCGTATTCCGGGTCCGATGATCGACGGTATCTGCCGCTCGAAGCGACGCCGAATCCCATGAATCCCGCGGGACCCCGGATTCTCGGCGGCGGCACAACCGTGCGAGAGCCAGTGGGCGTGGTCGCCGGAATCACCGGCTACAATTTTCCTTTTCTTTTGAACTTGTCGAAAATCGTTCCGGTACTACTGGCCGGCAATACTTTGGTGCTCAAGCCCTCGCCGTTCACGCCCTACTCGGCGCTACTTTTCGGCGAATTCGCCGATGAGATTGGCCTTCCAAAAGGCGTTCTCAATATCGTCACCGGCGCCAACGATGTGGGTTCGCTCCTGAGCTCGCACGCCGATGTCGACATGGTGAGCTTCACGGGCTCCGAAGCGGTTGGCATCGCCATCATGCAGCAGGCAGCCCCAACCTTAAAACGCGTGCACCTGGAACTCGGCGGGAAGTCGGCGCTCATTGTGCGCGCCGATGCCGACTTTCAGCAGGCCGCGCTAGGTGCCATTGCTGGGCTTTCGGTCAACTGCGGCCAAGGTTGCGCGCTGTTGACGCGCTTCTTGGTGCACAACTCAATTCGCAAACAATTCGTCGAAACGGCGACAGCCGTGGCAGCGCAGTGGAAGATCGGCGATCCAGCCGATCCGTCGGTGCTGATGGGGCCGCTGATCCGAGAGTCACAGCGCAGTAAAGTGGAACGCCTAGTCAGCAAAGGTCGCGAGGAGGGCGCGCATTTGGTGTTCGGCGGCGGCCGGCCTGCACACCTACCTAAAGGGTTCTTTACCGACATCACATTGTTCGACGAAGTCGACAATCGCATGACGATCGCTCAGGAGGAGGTCTTTGGTCCAGTCGGCGTCACCATCGGATTTGACACCGACGATGAGGCAATCGCCATCGCCAACGCCTCGCGTTATGGCCTGAACGGCGGCATCCTGAGTGCCGACGCTGCGACGGCATACGAAATGTCGCTGAAAATCCGGGCCGGCAGTATTTATGTCAACGGGGGGACTGGCAAAATGCCCTACGCCCCCATCGGCGGCTACAAGCGATCAGGCATCGGCCGGGAATACGGCCCCGACTGGCTCAAGGAATTCACGCAAGAGAAATCGATTTTCTACCCAGTAGGGCGATGAGCTGCTGCAATCGATTTCTGATTTCGGTTTGCCACTGATACCCCCAAAAACACGCCTCACGTCGTTCGAGCGCTTCGTCAAGGTTTGGATCTATGGGTCGGTTGGGCCTGCTGCCACGCGGCCGACCGCGAGATCGACAACTTCATGACCATCCCACGCCCGCGCCCAGGGTGACGAGAAGCTCGTCCAATTGCGCAAACGTCTCGGCCATCCCATTCTCCATCCCGGCGTTGGCATCGAGAGCTTCCTTGGAGGGATAGAGTTCGTGAAAGACCAGCAGCGTCTTGCCACCTCTTTCCTCGAAGGTCACGGTGGTGACGGCACCTCCGTCACTTTCGTCATTCGTCCAGACGAGGCGCGAGTGGGGTGTCACTTCGAGGTACCTACCGAAGAACGCCATGGACTTTGAGGCCTCGAGGCCGAACTCCAAACGGTATTTGCCCCCGGTGCGAACGTCCATCTCGCACGAGAGCAAGGACATGCCCATCGACTTCGGCACCCACCACCGCTTGAACAGCTCGGGCTTGGTCCACGCCTCGAACACGATGCGCGCCGGGCCGTTGAATGTTCGCGTAACGACGATCTCACGCTCGGACTTCCGTTCTACCGTCGTGAGGTTCTTTATGGCGCTAGGCTCACTCTCTCTTCTTGGGTCCATCGATCTTCTCCTTCCGTTTCAGTTCCTCAACAACCTGGTCCAGCTCGTCGAAGCGCGCGTCCCAGAGCTGTCGGTAGCTCTCGATCCATGCCGCTTGACATGCTTCTTCATGCCCGTGAGGGTCATGCGGAACTTCTCGGCAAGGTCTGTGATCCAGGCGTTTGCGTGCCCGAGCTGCTCCAGAACGCCGCGTCGGGTGGCGTCCGAGAGCGCGGCAAACGAGGCATCGAAGCTGGCCTGTGCATACTGAACCATATGGTTCAGTATGTAACACACCGAGTGTCGGCATGCAAGGGCAGATCTCAGTTCACTTCCACCCGTTTGTCCTTTTGTGTCCTGGAGTACAGTCGCGCGCAGGCGCGAAAATGGACAAGCGGGCAGGGCAATGCTGTTCCTCCCCTATCAGGCCGACGAAATGGCAGGCCTTTGATATCGGTGGTTTCGACCTGGATGCGATTGGCCATTTCTGTCGCAACTGGTATGCGGTGGATCAGCTCGATGCCTTCGGTAGGGCTCGAAAGGAAATACGGCAGCCTCGCCAGTGATACCGTTCAGTTTGGCGTTCGTGCTCCGGTCGGAAGCCCAAGGGCAACAAGCAGGGCGCCGTCGAGTTCGCGCAATTTGTCGGAAGCCAATTCGCCGACGTAATCCGTCAATCGGGATTTTTCCAGGCTCATCAGTCCATCGCATTGGATCGCACTTTCGTGTTTAAGGCCTTCGGCGGTGTTCACCGACACCTGGGTGGGCAGGCCATGCCACTGCGTAAACACTGGCGCGCAGATCACCGTCGCGTACGTTGAGTCGATTAGCGGTTGGCGGCTGACGACGACGAATACACGGGCCGGTTTTGGGTCACCGGGAGGTCGACGCACCCGGTATAGCTCGCCACGCCTCATCCGTCCGCCGAGTTCACCTGAAAGGAAAGCGCGTCGCTCATCTCGGAGTTTAGCTCGACCGCGTGGCGGTTGATCGCAGCGATCTCGCGCGCGCCCTTCCGAGCCTGAGCACGTCTCTCGACGAATTCGCGCAGAATTTGCTCAATATATGCCGAGCGCGACACTTTCGGGCCTGCGAGCTTGTCGATGATTGCCACAAGGTCCTCGGAAAGAGTAAGAGACGTTTTGGATTTCATCTTACTTGTATACTACTAAAGTAGGATTCAGGCAAGATAGTGCAGGTATGCTCATAACAGCATGCAACCATTACGGACTGACGCGGACCAACCGGCGGCTCACGGGTCAGGCGCGGACGCAGGCGCGTGGTTACGCCCCTCTGAGAAGATCAGAGATGCTGTCGGGCGCGGCGAACGCAAATTGCGACCACGCGCCCTGGCGGCGAGTAGCAAGAAGGCCGCGCCATAGGCCATAGACCCGAGTCGGCTGAGATTTAATTGTCAATTTGGCCTCCTGAGCCGAGAATCACGGCCGGATGAATAAAGCCAGCCTGGACCATTGGAGCCGTCTTTCCCCCCTGTTGGATGTAGCGCTCGACATGGATGCGAGCGAGCGTGATGTGTGGCTCGATACGCTGCCGCCCGAGATGGACGATCTGAAACCCCATTTGCGCCGCCTACTGACGCCGCGCCCAGGGATCGAGACTTCGAACGAGGCCAATCTCGCGCCTCTTGGACAGGGACTGCTGGCCGACGCGGTAGGCTATGACCCGGGCTCGGATCACTTGCACACGGGCAGGGAGATTGCGGGGTACCGGCTGGTGCGCGAGCTTGGCCGCGGCGGCATGGGGAGCGTATGGCTGGCCGAACGTATCGACGGCACAATGAAGCGCCAAGTGGCGCTCAAGTTTCCATATGCAGGGCCCAATTCCCGGGTGTTGGCTGAGCGGCTTGGCCGTGAACGCGAAATCCTATCGAGCCTGGAACATGCCAATATTGCTCGTTTGTACGATGCCGGGATCGCGGAGAGTGGCGAACCATTCTTGGTGCTGGAATATGTCGACGGTAGCCCGATCGATGTCTATTGCGATACCCGCCGTCTGAGCACCCGCGAGCGCGTCGAGCTGTTCCTGCAAGTGCTCGCTGCCGTGCAATACGCTCATACGCGGTTGGTGATACATCGTGACCTCAAGCCATCGAACATTCTCGTGACCGAGGACGGTGTTGCGCGCCTCCTTGATTTCGGTATTGCGAAACTCATTCCCGATGGTCAACCGACCGATGTCGTGGTGACCCAAATCGGCGTTCGCGCGCTTACCCCGGACTACGCAAGTCCCGAGCAGATAACGGGACAGTCTGTGACCACGGCTTCCGATGTCTATTCACTCGGCGTCATCCTCTACCAATTGCTGACGGGAGCCCGGCCGTACCGCTTGAAACGCGAGAGTCAGGCATCCCTCGAAGAGGCAATTGCCGAGGCCTTGATCCTCATACCCAGCCGGGCCGTATCGGCCGAGGCAGCGGCGTTACGCAACGGCTCAATACGGGACTTGGTGCGCCAACTACGCGGCGACCTGGATACCATCTTGTCGAAGGCTCTTGGCAAGCAGGCGAAAGACCGTTACGCCTCTGCGGATGCCTTTGCACGCGATCTTCAAAGAAGCCTGAGCAACGAGCCAGTCGATGCCCGCCCGCACTCCCGAGTCTATTTGATCCGAAAGTTGATCGCCCGACACCGACTCGCAGTGGCTGCGTTGGCCACGGTAGCACTGGCTTTGACGGCCGGTATCGGCATCGCGACATGGCAGGCGGCGCGGGCGCGGGCGAGCGAAAAACACGCCGTGGCCGCCGCGAACACGTCGGAAGCCGTCAAGCAGTTTATGATCCGGATCTTTAGCGCCAATACGCTATCCCAGGAAGCGCCGGCCAAGGCGCGGCAAATGAATGCTTTGCAATTGCTCGAGGCCGGCGCCGCCCGGGTTGACGTCGAGTTTGCGAAGGATCCCGCTCTCCGAAAGGAAATGCTGCAGGTCATCGTTCAGCTCCTGGTGGAGTCGCGCTCGGGCGAGTTCGAGAAATACGCGTTGGAATTGATAACCCTTTTGGACAGCGAGCCGGGCCAGGAACTCAAGATAGCCCATCTCTACATTGAGCTCTCGAGTTGGAAAACCAATAATGATCGGGCAATGGCAACTGTTTATGCCCAGAAAGGCCTGCAGGCCCTGGGCCCGGATGTCGACGCCGCCCATCGGAAGGAGCACGGTAACTTACTTTATATATATGCTCACGCTCGTGATGAGGTCGATGGCCTCGACGCGACGGCTTCGTTGCTCAATGAAGCACGGAAGCTCCTGCAATCGGAGTTTTCGCAGACGGCAGAGTATGCGCGGGTGCTCGAAGACCTCGGATGGATCGAACTTCGTCGCAATCACGGTCCGGAGGCAGTTGAGGACTTCAAGCAGTCGCTACAGGCGCTACGCAGCGACCCCACGGTGTATCAGCATTCGATTGCGCGCGGCCGTTATAGTCTGGCCACGGGATATCTGACTCTCAAACAGTACGCCGACGCCGAGCGGGAAATGCGTGATGCCTCCGCCATTTTCGAGCGGAGCTTCGGTGCCGGCGATTCGCAGACGGCCTTCAACAATGCAGCACTGGGGCGCATTGTGGCCCAGGAGCAGCGCTTCGACGAGGCCTTGTCGATCTTGCACAGCGCCGTCTCCGCCTTACAGATTAAAAATCCCAGCTTCAACGCCGATTATCTCGCGGCGGGCGTGGAGTATCTCGCCACGGCTTTGGTGTGGGCCGGTCGAATGGATGAGGCGGAAGCGCAAGTGCCGCGCATGGTTGAACTCAATTCACACGGCTCGCCGCGCGACCTAGTCCAACCCTTGGCAATCCAGTCGGAATTCGATGCCATTCGGGGCCGCTGGTCTGCTGCTGAGGCGTCCGCCCGCGGCTCGGTCGAGGCGGCGACGAAGGCCTACGGACCGGATAGCCAAAGAGTGGCGGTATACAAGAACGTCCTCGGCCGGGAACTCGTCGACTCCGGCAAATGGCAAGAGGCGGGCGCGCTGTTTGCCGCAAACATTCAGGACGATGGACGGGAGCCCGGCGTTTTCAACTCGGTCTCAACCGTCGCAAGAGTGCAACGGGCACGCCTGTTGATTGCTCGCGGCCAGGGGCAAGATAGCTTGCCGGAACTTCGCCTGCTGTGGCAGGCATACAGGGCGCAGCCTAATAATCAACAGGTCGCGGCAGATGAAGTTGAACTCCGTGAATCCATGGGTCAAGCCCTGATGGCGGCAGACAACGCCGCCGAAGCACTACCGCATCTGGAGCGCGCCGTGGAATTGCGCCACACTGAGTACGCCCTGAGTCCTCGCCTTGCGCGGGCGCAATCGTGGCTGGCGGAGTGCAAGCTTCGCTTGGGCGACGTCGTGGAAGCCAAATCACTGGTCGACAAAGCGAAATCTATCTACGCTTCCAACGGGGAACTCAGCCGCCAATATCGGGAACCTCTTCAATTGGTGACCCGCCGCCTTGCCGAGTTGCCTGTGAGAGCCCTCAATTAATTTTAATTCGATTGGTCAATGGCGACCCTTAGGCTTAGGGGCGACTGACGCAACTGGTTTGCGGCTAAAAGGCGCCGACGACCTTGAAGTTGCGGGTCACGAAAATGTGATGCGGCCAGTTGACGGTGATGTTGTGGCACTCGTATGCGCCGTTGCTCACCTTCACTACGCGGTTGATGATGCCGTGTGGAAAGGAGGACGCCAATGCGGCTTCGATCGCCTTGTACGCCACCGTTCCGTTAACGATCGTTCCTTCCCCCTCAACGTAATCGGCTGGGATCTCACCGACCCTCTTCGCCGCGGACGGCGCACCGCGCTGGAAGGTGTACTCCCCTGCCGCCGAGGTCGCAGATGCGGGTCCGTTAGCAGGTTGCACGATGACGTACCTAGCCGTGATGCTCATCACCCGTAGCCCTTCCTTCGCATCGAAGCTGACGATCCCGAGTACCAGGACGCGTTCGCCCGTTGTAATTGCGCTTGCCGAGGTCGAGCTTTTCCCCTTCCGGTAGGTCGTAAAGGACGCCGTTTCGACGGTCACCTTATGAGCCGGTGATACCGAGATTTCGAAGCTCGATGGGGACACGCTATCAACCGTACCGACTGCTCCCCCATCGCTCGGCGGCGAGCGCGAACCAAAGCGAACGCCTCGCGGGCCGCCCGGAGGACCCTCACGGTGATCACTTTGCAGACCCGCTTGGACTTGTCCAGGTGGCAATACCGTCGTGTCCTCCGCCATGGCGCCGGCAGCGCCGAACGCAACCACGCCGCTGAATAAGATCGTGAACATCAATCTCATACGAAATCCCTCTTTTGATCGGCTTAGTATCACCCTCGAACTGGCAGTTTAACCGTGACGGGTACCGGACGTTCGCAACTGCTCGCTTCGCGTCCCACTGCGGAAGTTGAGTTCAAGGTCAGCAAAATCATGAGAGCCGCGAAGCGAAAGCAGAAACCCTCTTGGATACTTCGCTGATGGAAACCCATCGCGCACCGTACGTCCGTGTCTCCAGCACCTCGCCCCAAAGATTAGTCAACGCGGGAGGAAGATCTGCAGCTTTCGCGGCGATGTGCGTTAGTGTCATTGGGGTGTGTCCCTTGAGCCCGATACCCCCCATATATGGACTCCCCCCTGAAAGCAAAAGCGATCTAGAGCTTTCTGGATGGCAGGATCGGATTGCACAAATGTATCCGGCCTGTTGATGCGTTTTCTTTGACGCCCTGATGACAGTCGCTCGCAGGAGCCGGAACGCGACGACGCGTGACGCGACGAAACAAGGAGTGTAGCATCCGGCGCTCGATTGATTCATTGCGTCCCGGCGGCAGACGCATGACGTGTGTCTGTCAGATAATAAATTCCAACTCAAGGATATTCACATGTTACTCAAGCATCAACTTGCCGCGTCTGCGGCATTCTTCTGTCTTGCGTTCATTGGCGGTTCCGCGTTGGCGGATGATCATCCTTACACCGAAGGCCCAGTCGTTAATGTCTCCAGGATCCGGACCGTCGATGGCAAATTCGACGATTATATGAACTTTGTAGCCACGAAGTGGAAGCAGGAACAAGAAGCCGCCAAGAAGATGGGCGACGTTCTCCGCTACGAGGTAATCACAATCGAGCCCCGCACACCGGATGATCCGGACGTGCTTCTCGTCGTTTACTATAAGAATTGGGCTGCGCTGGACGGCTCGATTGCAAAGAGCGATGCGATTTCGAAGATCGTCGATGGATCCGTAGCTGCTGCGAACAAGGGCCAGAGCGATCGCGCCAACATTCGGCGACTTCTTGGCTCCTCAACAATGCAGGTGCTTAATCTGAAGTAGTGCGACTGCGAAGAAGGAGCCGGGGTCCTCTCCTGGCTCCTCCTTTCTTCATATGGACCCCACTCGATGGCGAGAGCCACGGCCGCCAGCTGCCGTCACGAAATGCCGAGCGGCTAGAAGCCTTTCGTGAGAAGACCAGCCTTCAAGAAGCGCGTGAGCTCTGCCGAATCGTGCCCGGGGATCATATTGAGGTTGGGTTCCGCCCGGAACTTTTGAGTGACCCCAAGGCGCCGCCGCACGTGAGAGATGCGATACGAGCGGGCATCAATCATTGCCGATGATCTGGTCATTTGCTGCAAGCGCGGGGCCGAAGAGGACCTGGCTTCGATGCGCCAGATCATGCAGCGCAGTACTTTGAGTTCCTGGGATATCAGTTCGGACGGCTTTACTCGGAGGCGACGGGCAAGGCCTACTTGGGCACGCGCCGGAAGCAATCCACGAGCACACCACTCGCAAGACGTGTCTGCTCGAAGCCGATGAGGTGGTGGCGACTCTGAACCGCAAGCTCCGCGGCTGGGCCAATTACTTTAAATTGGGTCCGGTGAGCAAAGGCTATCGAGCGGTGGATCTGTACACCACGACTCGGCTGCGCTGGTGGTTGCGCAAGAAGCATCAGATCCGTAGCGGCGGATCCAGCCGGTATCCCAACGAGTATCTCTATAAGACTCTGGGCCTAATCCGGCTGCCTGACTTGACGCGCAGCCTTCCGTGGGCGAATGCGTGAGTGCTTGTCCGAGAGCCGGATGCCTTAGTAGGCCCGTCCGGTTCGATGAGCAGGATGTGGAAACGGAGCCATGGCTCGTCAATTGCGACACCGCCGGACGAAAGGGGCGGCAACAGTTGCGACGGACCTACCGCCACCGCGCCACGTCTCGACTCCACCCTTCTAGAGGTGGCGGCTACCGGACGTTCTCGGATGATGGTTCATGTCGCACATCCGAGGAAAGATGACGGTAGTATGACTGCTTGCTACTATTAGCTACCGCATTGGAGGCATCATGGCTAATGTAGAAAAGATTAGCATCGCATTACCGGCCGAGATGGCCACGTTGGTTCGAAGAGCTGTTGAAACCGGCGACTACGCATCAAGCAGCGAAGTTATCCGGGAAGCATTGCGCGAGTGGAAAGCGCGGCGCGCAGCGCGGACAGATGCGATCAGTGAAATTCGGCGACTTTGGGATGAGGGTATGAAAAGCGGGCTGAGCAAGGATCTCAACATCTCCGCGATTAAGAAACGTGGACGGGAACGCCTTCAGGCTGATCGCAAGTAGCGAAACGCGGGCGGGGCAGGGGCGATGTCGCGCATTCGAATTACGCCTCTCGCCGAGCAGGATTTGTTAGAGATTTGGTAATTCATCGCCCAGGACGATCCTTTGGCGGCTGACCGACGGATATTGCGAAGGCGCTGCGCTATCACCCCGTGGGTAACTATTTACTGCTTTATCGGGTCATTTCCGGCGGTATCGAGTTGGTCCGGATAGTGCACGGCGCGCGTGACCTACAGGCTCTGTTCTAACATCGGGGGCCTGAAGTTCCTCTATAAACTTGATCGTAATGCGGCAGATCGAACGTTAACCGAATGTGAGGTCTGTGCTCTGTCCGACCTCGATAATATATCCGTCAGGATCGCGGATATAGCACCGCGTCTCGCCGTACTTGGGGATCGGCTCCGTAATGAACTCCGCTCCTCGACTTTTCCATAATTCATAGCACGCTTGAATATCCGTAACACGGAAATTCATAAAGCTGTTGATGTGATTCGGGTCGGGGACGCTGAGCGTTACCGTCGGCTTATCCGGGGTCGGCCCGCCTCCAACGTTCAGAATCATCCAGATATTCGCAAGCTGAAGGTATCCTGGCGCGTTGCCGTCACCCAGGCTCAGAACGCGAGCGCCGAAGACCTTTTCGTAGTAGCGAGCCGATCGCTCGATGTCGGCGACGGTGAGAAAATGCGCGATACTGATCCCCTCTCGCGGGGGCATCTCATAGCTCTTCTGCCCGATTTGTACGCTGCTCATTGACGACTCCAATTCCGACAAACAGTGTTCATCATAGGGAAACATGCGCATCAGTCGCTGATGTGAGTTACACCCCTAATGGTTGCTGACTCGCAACTTCTGATGTTAAATGGATAAATATCATGTAATAAGATGATATTATTAGATAATTTGATCCTCGGGACGGAACCTAAACCAGGTAGAAAAGACCTACGATTTAAGGGATTTCTGATTCCCACTCGTGTCGATACCCCCAAAAACACCCCTTCTAAAAGGTGGCTGCTGCTGGACGTTTTCGGATAACAGGCGAACTAGGTATCGAGCGTCTCGTCAGCCACCCCGATCGGTGACGGCCCAGAAGCGTTTGGAGCGCCGCGGTCAACGTTTGGACGCAGCGGCCGATTGACTCAACCTATCGGCAAGCCACAACTTAATGAGTGACTGGCGAGTCACACCAAGCCGCCGCGCTTCGCGATCGAGGGAATCCACCATCCATGCTGGGAAATCCACGTTGACCCGCTTGGCATCGGTGCCAATGCGCCGAGCCTTGCTCAGATCGAGATGGCCAACGATCTTCTCGCCCGCATCGAACTTGCTGTCAAATGTCTTCGCTTTCATAAAGTGCTACCTCTTCATCCCGTGATCGCCGCACGGAAATCAGTCGAATATTCTCGCCGCGCCTAGTGATTATCGCGGACCAATGCTTGTCATCTATTTTCCCGATCAACAACCAACGTGGTTCATCTGACGTACGGGCTGGAATTTCCAGTATCCCGGGGTCCGTCCACAATCTCTGCGCATCCTCAAAATCAATCCGTGCTTGCGCTTGTTTTCAGTGCTCTTAGCGGGATCGTATTCAAACGCCATGGCTTCTCGCTGCCACGTAGACGGTATATTTAAGGTATATTTATTATACTGCTCGCTCGTGAATCCGCAAACTTTGATAGCGCCTAATGGCATCGTTCTGTACCGACGATTTGAGTTCTTTATTGCCATGGGTCACGGAAGACGCCTTCGGGTCCGATGATGACGGACGTTGAGGCAGATTGGCGAGATTCAGTAGCTTGAAATAAGGTCAATACAACCATTTAGTGTATTGATTAGATGGGGTTTAAACGTCTTCACGGATGGAACCGAAAGCAAGAATAAAAAGGCCTGCGAGATCGGCAAACCCTTTGGCGGTCGATAGCGCCGACGCCAGGGATGCCCGAATGACTCGGCCAGACGGAGAACCCTTACAAATGGTGGATGGCTCCCCGGGACGGATTATTCGCGCTGCGCGCTCACCCTTCGGGTCGCCCTGCGGGCGATCGCCACCGCTGCGCGGCGTCGTCGAACCGTCTTGTTTTCTGTCGGCGGTTCGAATTAACGTGTCGTATCAGGGCTGCCCGACAATCGTCCGTAAAATTTCTTGAAATTGGCTCCCCGGGACGGATTCGAACCGCCGACCAACGGATTAACAGTCCGTCGCTCTACCACTGAGCTACCGGGGAATCGGAAGAGGCGCGGATTGTCGGGAAGGCGCGCGTTTAAGTCAAGAAACCAAACCGCAATTAGACACGGCCGGTGACGGCATGGGGTACGTAGGGGGGCCTCCAATCGCACAATTTCGGACTCGAGGCGCCGATGACGGGAGCAGTCACAAAGGGCTTTTGCGCGATCCAGGCGAAGGCGATCTGAGCCACGGGCACTCTGCGGGCGGCAGCGAGGTTCGCGAAAGTGCGAGCGCGGGCCAGTGACTCGTGGCGCTTAAGCGCGCTTGGCGACAACCGGGGAGACGACCTCTTCGATTCGATCCAGCGCGTCCTTGAGGGTCTCCCTGCTGCACGCGAAGGAGATACGCATGTGATTCGGTGCCCCGAACCCTGAGCCCGGTACAACCGCGACGCCGGCGTTGACCAGCAGGTACTCCGCGAAGTCGTTGTCGTCTTTCAGGCCCAGCGTGCGTAGGGCGCCCTCGACTTGTGCGAAGGCATAAAAAGTACCCGCGCCGGCCTGACAAGAAATTCCTGGCATGGCGTTCAACCGGCCCACGACAAAGTCATGCCGATCCTTGAAGGCCTTATTCATCTCGGCAACGCATGATTGATCGCCGTTAAGGGCCACGGTGGCCGCGCGCTGAGAAATGCTGGACGCGTTCGATGTCGACTGTCCTTGGATGGTGGACATAGCCGCGACGATCTCCCTAGGACCGCCGCAGTATCCAATTCGCCAGCCCGTCATGGCATATGCCTTGGACACCCCGTTGATCGTGATAGTCCGGTCGTAGAGCTGCGGATTCGCTTGCGCAAAGCTAGTGAATGGCTCACTCGCCCAGTAGATGTGCTCGTACATCTCATCCGATGCAATGACGATCTTGGGATGGTTGGTGAGTACCGCGCCTAAGGCCTGCAGTTCAGCCTTGGTGTAGGCGGCCCCTGTCGGGTTACTGGGCGTGTTGATGATGAATAGCTTGGTGCGCGGGGTGATGGCCGCCTCGAGCTGCTGCGGCGTGATCTTGTAGCCTTGAGAGGGACCGGCGTAAACGCTCACTGGAACACCGTCTGCCAGCAACACCATATCGGGGTAGGACACCCAGTAGGGCGCCGGAATCACACATTCATCACCGGGATCGAGCAGCGCCGAGCAGGCATTGAAGCAAGTCTGTTTGGCGCCCGATGAGACCAGGATCTGGGAACGCTCATACGTCAGTTCATTGTCGCGCTTGAATTTGGCAATGACCGCGTCCTTCAATTCGGCCGTGCCATCGACTGCGGTATAACGGGTAATGCCCTTGCGAATCGCCTCAATGCCCGCATCTGAGATGTATGCGGGCGTGTCGAAATCAGGCTCCCCTGCCGCCAAGCCAATGATGTCCTTGCCTTCGGCCTTGAGTTTGGCCGCTCGGGCGGTCATGGCAAGGGTCGGGGAGGGCTTAACCTTTTGAACGCGTTTGGAAATGGACACGGACAAGTGGAATTCCTATGTTAAATGCGGCGTTTTGCAGTGTACGAAAAAAGGCCAAGTGACGCCAGGCAACCTGGCAATCGTCGTCCGCATGACATATATCCTCCCAAACCGTGTGACGGTGCACTGCCGCAGGGGTGCGCGTGCCGCAAACGGCTTCATCGTGAGAGACTAGGCACAATGAATTTTGAACTGTTTTCCGATTACTTGCCTGCCGGGGATCAACCGCAGGCGATTGAAAAGCTCGTGGATGGACTGAGCAGCGGCCTCGCGCACCAGACTTTGTTGGGCGTCACCGGATCGGGCAAAACTTTTACCATCGCCAATGTCATCCAGCAGGTGCAGCGCCCGACGCTGGTGCTGGCGCACAACAAAACTTTGGCGGCGCAGTTGTATGGCGAGTTCAAGATATTCTTTCCGAAGAATTCGGTGGAGTATTTCGTCTCGTACTACGACTATTACCAGCCCGAGGCTTACGTCCCGGCTTCGGATACCTTCATAGAGAAAGACGCTTCGATCAACGAACACATCGAGCAGATGCGCTTATCGGCGACCAAAGCGCTGTTGGAGCGTCCCGACTCCATCATCGTTGCCACGGTATCGGCAATTTACGGATTGGGCGATCCGCAAGCGTATCTCAGCATGGTGTTGCACATGTCGCGCGGCGACATCCTCGAACAGCGCAAATTGTTGCGGCGTCTGGCCGATATGCAGTACACACGCAATGAGCTCGATCTGCAGCAGGGCACATACCGCGTGCGAGGCGATGTCATCGACATATTTCCCGCGGAATCCGAACGCGAGGCGGTGCGAGTCGAACTATTCGATGACCGAGTCGAAACGTTGAGCTTGTTCGATCCGCTGACCGGCGAAGTGCTGCGCAGAGTGCCGCGCCTAACCATCTATCCTTCGTCGCACTACGTTACTCCCAAGGAGCGAGTGCACTCGGCGGTTGATCAGATCCGCGATGAGCTGCGCTCGCGCTTGGTCGAACTTCATGGCGCCGGGAAGCTGGTCGAGGCGCAGCGGCTGCAGCAACGTACATTGTTTGATTTGGAAATGATGCATGAAGTCGGTTATTGCGCCGGCATCGAGAACTATTCTCGTTATCTGTCAGGTCGGGCTTCGGGCGAACCGCCGCCCTGTCTGTTCGACTATTTGCCCAAGGATGCGCTGTTGGTGATCGACGAGAGCCACCAAACCATCCCGCAGCTCGGAGCGATGTACAAGGGCGACCGCTCCCGCAAGGAAACCTTGGTCGAATACGGCTTTCGGCTTCCCTCGGCGCTGGATAATCGCCCCTTGAGATTCGAGGAATTCGAGCACTTGGCGCCGCAGGCAATTTATGTATCGGCGACGCCGGCGGCTTATGAGAAGCGAGTTTCCGCACAAGTGATCGAGCAAGTCGTGCGGCCCACCGGCCTCACCGATCCGGCCGTGGAAATTCGACCGGTGCGCGCGCAGGTCGACGATCTATTGTCGGAAATTCGATTGCGGGCCCAGGTCAACGAGCGGGTGCTTGTGACCACCCTCACCAAACGCATGGCGGAGGACTTGACCGAATATTTGAGCGAGCACGGTGTTCGGGTGCGCTATCTTCACGCCGACATTGAAACGGTTGAGCGTTCGGAAATTATCCGCGACCTGCGCCTGGGAAAGTTCGACGTGATCGTCGGGATCAATTTGCTGCGCGAGGGACTCGACATGCCAGAGGTTTCTTTGGTCGCGATTCTCGACGCAGACAAAGAGGGTTTTCTGCGCTCGGAGGGGTCCTTGATTCAGACCATCGGCCGGGCGGCGCGCAACTTGCAAGGCAAGGCAATCCTGTATGCCGATGTGCGCACAGGATCGATCGAACGTGCCATTGCGGAAACGGATCGGCGCCGAAACAAGCAGATCCAATTCAATTCCGAGCACGGCATCACCCCCCGCAGCATCGTCAAAGCGGTTGCCGATGTGATGGAAGGCGCTCGTGATGTACAAGGCGGGCGCGGCGCCGCGGGCGATGATGTGGCGATGTTGGCCCCTGAGCAGGCCGTGAAGCGTATTAAAAAGCTGGAGGCCGAAATGACGCGGCTGGCTCGGAATCTCGAATTCGAACAGGCCGCGCGGGTGCGCGATGAAATCCAAAAGCTACGGGCGTCGGCGTTTGGCTTGCCGAACAGCCGGGCAGGGTAAGCGACATATGGCCGTGGAACAAAATCAATCCCCAGAGAGCGATCTCGATCGAACCGACAAGCTGCCTATTCTTCAGGGCGTGTACTTGGATCCCGATGTGATGGACGATGCGGTCCCGATGGATCACACCGCCGAGCTGGGCGTCACCGCGCTGGGCGGCACCCCGCCGAGCCCATCTTCAAGCGCCAATAGTCTCAGCGATTTCGCTCGCCTCTCGTCCTTGGATCTGCCATCGCTGGCCGAAAGCGTGCGCTCCGTGGAAGCCCGTATTGAACGGCAACATGCCGAATACGAAAGGTTGACCCGCACCTACGAACGCGCCCGTGAGGCCGAGGCGGCCGCTAACGCTCGCGCGAACGCGCTGGAAAAGGATCTGGCGTCGGTACGTACCGCGCTGGAATCTGAGCGCAGCCGCTCCCGGGAAGTGGAAGGAACTCTCACGGAAAAAGTCGCCTCGAGCGAGGCGGCCCGGAACCGCGCGGAGCAGGCCGCACGCGATGCCGAGCACTACCAATCAGAGGCGCGCACATTGCGCGAATCCGTGGCCTCCCGCGATGCCACGATTGTTCAAGTGCTTCACTCGTTGGGCGAGCGTGATGGACAGCTCTCTGCGCTGCAAGCTGAGCACGCGAAGATGGTGCCCGCTTTGGAGGCGCGCGCCCTCAACAGCACTCAGTTGGAAAAGGAACTGGACTCTGTGCGGGTACAGCTGAGCACTGTATCGGCGGAACTGAAGGCCAGCCAACAGAAGATCAGCACCTTAAGCGTGCAGCTTACGCGCAAAGAATCCGAAATCAGCACCGCGCGCTTTGATCTGGCGCAGGCAACGACCCAAAACACCTCCTATCTGGAAGTGCTGCGAACTCGCGATTGGCGGCGCGGTTTTGAGCAGAATCTGTTTCGCGACTTGGATGCGAAAGCAGGCGCCGCCGATGCTAACGCTGCGGCTCTGATTGCGGAGCGCAATCGGGTTCAAGCCCAGGTCGCGGCCCTGGAAGCCACGGTTGCTGCCCAGAAAGCCTCCATCGAAGAATTGCAAAGCGCAGCAGCGGCGCAGTCGAGCGCCGCGGCGCATCAAGCTCAAGACGTCGAGCAAGCGGAACGGCAGCGCGCCGATTGGAGCGCAAAACTTTCGGCGGCAGAGGCTGAGGCGGCTCGCGTGACCGGGGATTTAGCGGCCCGCGATAAAGCACTGGCCGAAGCCCAAACGGCTGTCTCGGCCGGGGCGCAGCGCATTGCGGTCCTTCACACCGAGCACGCCGACAAATTGGCCGAACTGGAGGCAGAGTCCGCCACGCGCGACGAGGAAATGACTGTGCTCATGGCGCACTTGCAAGAGGCGCGGCGGCCAATCGAATCAATCGAAGGTGATGTGAGACGCCTGCGGGATGAAATCGGGGTGAAAAGCCTCGTCATCGAGGCGTTGACCAAGGAAGGAGACGCGCTGAAGGCGGCGCTGGAGCGGACTCGCGGCCAACTCGAGGAACGAGAGTTCCTGATCCGCAGGCTCGAGCGCAGCGAGAGCAACAACGCCAATGTCTTGGGTCGAATCCAAACGAGCATGGAGAGGCTTGGATCAGTAGCGGCGCCGGCGGACTGGTCGCCAGAGCTGGTTCGAATCGATGGCGATAGAAGCATCAGCCACGCTTTGGGGCGCCGCACCCGCATCGGCCGCGCGCCGGGTTGCGAGCTGCACATCGACTCAACGTCGGTGAGTCGCCACCATGCGCTGATTCTTGCCGGTACGCGTGAAGCGATTATCGAGGATCTCAACAGCACCAACGGGGTGATTTTGAACGGCCGCAAGGTTTCGCGGCAGGTCTTGAACGATGGGGATATCCTCACGATTGGCGAGATTCAATTCCGCTACGTGGCAAAACCGGCGCGGCCGTCCATTAAAGAGTAATTTTTACCGCATTCGGCGGGTTTTGCTTTATTGGCGACCGCGAATCCGGTATCTTTCGCGGCCTTGCGCCGCGCGCTTAGCTCAGCGGTAGAGCATCACCTTGACATGGTGGGGGTCAGTGGTTCGATCCCACTAGCGCGCACCACCCCTTAGGATTGGGGTGGTTGTCCCTTTATAAGATGTCTCTATGCCAGCAATCACTCTTCCCGACGGAAGCCAAAAGCACTTCGAGCACCCCCTCTCCGTGGCCGAGGTGGCTGCGAGCATTGGTCCTGGACTTGCAAAAGCAGCGCTCGCGGGCAAATTGAACGGAGAGCTGGTCGATACCTCCGCGCTGATCGATCACGATGGGACTTTGAGCATCGTGACGGACAAGGACCCGGAAGGCCTGGACATCATCAGGCATTCCACCGCCCATCTGTTGGCGAATGCCGTGCAAGAACTGTTTCCGGACGCGCAGGTGACCATCGGCCCGGTCATCGAAAACGGTTTCTATTATGACTTTGCCTACAAGCGACCCTTTTCGACCGACGATTTGGCGGCGATCGAAAAGCGCATGGCAGAAATCTCTGCGAAGGATTTGAAAGTGCACCGCCGTGTGCTGCCTCGGGATGAGGCGATTGAGCACTTCAAGAAAATCGGCGAGCACTACAAGGCGGAGATCATCGGCGCCATTCCCGCAGGCGAGTCGATCAGCTTGTACGGACAGGGCGCGTGGGAGGATTTGTGCCGCGGACCCCACGTCCCGAGCACCGGCAAGCTCAAAGCGTTCAAACTGACGAAGGTCGCGGGTGCCTATTGGCGCGGCGATTCGCGCAATGAAATGCTTCAGCGCATCTATGGCACTGCGTGGGCCAACGAGAAGCAGCTCAAGGAATACCTGACTCGGTTGGAGGAGGCGGAAAAGCGCGACCACCGCCGCATTGGCAAGGAACTGGACCTGTTCCACTTCCAGGAAGAGGCCCCCGGGGCTGTGTTCTGGCACCCGAAGGGCTGGACATTGTTTCAACAATTGATCAGTTACATGCGCCAGCGCCAAACGGAAGCGGGTTATCAAGAGGTCAACACGCCCCAAGTCATGGACCGCGAGCTTTGGGTCAAGTCGGGCCACATGGAGACCTTTGGCGAGAACATGTTCTTGACCCAGACGCCCGATGACCGGGTCTTTGCCCTAAAGCCCATGAACTGTCCGGGGCACATCCAAGTGTTCAAACAAGGATTGCGCAGCTACCGCGAATTGCCGTTGCGCTTGGCCGAATTTGGCGCCGTGCACCGCTACGAGCCCTCGGGCGCTCTGCATGGGCTCATGCGCGTGCGCGCCTTCACTCAAGACGACGCGCATGTATTTTGCACTCCGGATCAAATCACCGCCGAGTCGGTGAAAATCACCGATCTGATCTTGGGCATCTACCGGGACTTCGGCTTCACGGATGTGCGCATCAAATTTTCGGACCGGCCGGCGAAGCGGGTGGGTTCGGACGAGATTTGGGACCAGGCGGAAATGGCCTTGAGGCACGCCTCCGCAGCGGCGGGCATCGAAACCACGCTGAACTCCGGCGAAGGCGCCTTTTATGGGCCCAAGCTCGAATTCGTCTTGAGGGACGCCATCGGGCGGGATTGGCAATGCGGGACCCTGCAAGTGGACTTCAATCTGCCGGGGCGCCTGGGCGCGAGCTATATTGGGGAAGACAGCCAAAAGCACACGCCCGTGATGCTGCACCGGGCCATGTTTGGGTCGCTGGAGCGGTTTATCGGTATTTTGATCGAGCACCACGCCGGAAAATTGCCGACTTGGCTGGCTCCCGTGCAGGCGGTGGTGATGGGAATTTCCAACAGCCAAGACAAATATTGCCTGGAAGTAGCGGAAAACCTGAAAAATCAGGGGCTTCGGGTAGAAACGGACTTGAGGTATGAGAAGGTAGGCTTTAAAATCCGTGAGCACACACTTAAGCGTGTGCCTTTCCTTCTGATCGCGGGTGAGCGGGAAGTAGAGGCACACACCCTGGCCGTACGCACGCGCGGTGGCAAAGATCTAGGTAGTTTGGAGCTTGCTGAGCTCACCACCTTGCTTTGCGACGAAGTCGCGAGCCGCGGCCGTCTTGTTTTGGAGGATCGTGTATCGCAACGTCGAAGCGGGTAAGGCGCAATGAGGAGATCTCCGCACCATCGGTGCGAGTGATCGCAGCCGATGGAAGCCAAGCAGGGGTGATGACGCGCGCGGAAGCGCTGCAGATGGCCACCTCGCAGACTCTGGACCTGGTAGAGGTCTCGCCGATGGCGGAGCCCCCGGTGGTTCGAGTGATGGACTTCGGGAAATTCTTGTTTGAACAAAACAAGAAGGCGCACGCGGCGAAGCGTAAGCAGAAGCAGATTCAAGTAAAGGAAGTAAAGTTTCGTCCCGGGACGGAAGAGGCGGACTACCAGGTCAAACTGCGTAGCATCATTCGCTTCCTGACCGAGGGTGATAAGGCCAAGGTGACTTTGCGTTACCGCGGCCGTGAGCTCGTGCATCAAGACATCGGCAGGCGACTACTCACGCGGATTTCTGAAGACCTCGCACCGTATTCGGTGGTGGAGCAGAACCCGCTGATGGAAGGCAAGCAGATGATCATGGTGTTCGGGCCCAAAAAGAAGTGAGCGGCAGACCTTAAAAATCTGTCACCCCGCCTGTAGCGGCGTATTTGGAAGAATCGCAAGATTCCAAGTGTGCTTGTGAGCAGGGCTAAAAATTAGGAGTCGATAATGCCCAAGTTGAAAACTAAGCGGGCTGCGGCGAAGCGTTTTCGCAAAACAGCGAATGGCTTCAAACGCGGTCAGTCCCACCGTCGTCATATCCTGACGAAAAAGCCGAGCAAGCGTAAGCGTCAGCTGCGCCGCGAGATGCACGTTAGCGAGTCTGACGTGAAGCGCATCAAGCAATGTCTGCCGAACGCTTAACAGTCAGGAGATAAAAAATGGCACGAGTTAAACGCGGTGTCGTCGCTGGTCGGCGGCACAAGAAGATTCTGAAAAAAGCGAAAGGCTACTTCAACGCCCGACGCAAAGTATTTCGCACGGCAAAGCAGGCGGTCATCAAGGCCGGCCAATATGCCTACCGGGGCCGGCGCGAAAAGAAACGTGAGTACCGAGCACTGTGGATTACGCGCATCAACGCGGCATCTCGTCTGTGCGGCATGACATACAGCACGCTCATCGACGGCTTGAACAAGGCCGATCTCGCCATTGACCGCAAGGTGCTTGCGGATTTGGCGATGCACGACATGCCGGCCTTTACAGCGATCGCGGAAAAAGCCAAAGCCAGCCTCGCGGCCTAGGCTCCCAGTGGGTAGCGCGGAATCTCTCTCGGCGCTTGTTGACCAAGCGCTCGCCGATGTGGACGCATCC
>JAXDQK010000097.1:0-18944 GCA_034667905.1 Gammaproteobacteria bacterium
GGGTTGACCCATGCAGACACACCCAGCCCTTCAGCCTACCGCTGGCCATCTGCTTGGCGATTGACTCGGCGGTGACTCCAATCGATGCAAGCCCCTCTTTCGAGATGGGGTTTTCTCTCGTGCGTGCACGAACGAAAAACAACCCCTCAATATCGGAGTGCAGCGTTTCTCGGAATACTAAGTCCATGCTTATCTACTTGCGATTGCCTTGAATACTGTCGAGATAATCGTGTGTCACGCGTTTCGCCAACAAAAACGCGACGCCGATCGCTATTACGAGGACGCCTACCACGGTATTTATTACCCCATTCTCCAGAAGTATGAATGCACAGACGAGAAAAAAGATTCCACCGATGATCCACAGCACTCCCAGCAGCCGTGCCATGGGATTGAAAACCCTGAGAAACGCATCGCCAAATCGCATCCGGTTATTTCTATTCCTTCGGGCTGTTAGCCGGTAGCACAATCCTCTGGATACCTACGTGTCCAGGCCCACAATTCGCAGTGATCCCTATAAAATAGCAAATGACTATCAAAACCGCAGAACATCGCGCGACATCCCCCCAACCCTTGCGCTTGACGTTGAATGCACACATCCACAGTGAGATATGTGCGCACAAAAAGTAGGCGACAAACGGAACACCTGTTACGACAGCGGCAAGCGCCGGAAATGCCCGCGACACCCAGTAAAGTAGAACGCCAACCACGAGCGTGCCGGCGACACAGAATCCCCAGAACACAATCGCGAGTCTTTCTTCCCCCCTAAGTGCCCGAAGTATCCGTGCCATTAGACCCTTCCTTGTGACAAGGCCCCCTCTCGATTCCATACAGTATTCGGCCTCCCCCAGAGCGCGATTCGTCCTCAGGTCCATGATCTGTGCGATCGGTAGGACACCTAACCGCCAAGGTGCGAAATAATCCAGGCGTTAAAGACTTCAGGTTCCTCGAACGGCGGACTGTGCGCTGAATTTTCAAACCAAACGAACGCCTTCTTTGGCGCTTCGATCTCGGACAAATAGGTCTGCGCCAAGCCGCTATCCGCCCGGTGATCGTATCGGCCAGATAGGAAGTAGACAGGCACGCCGAATTTCAAATACTCCTCGTCGAAAGCAATTGTCTCCTGCTCATGTGCAACGAGATCTGTATACGAGTTGCCCCACAAAAAGGCATAAAGGTCTCGCCAGTTGGCTTCGTGGGATTGGGCGCCGATGACGGCGAGCTTCGCGTAGCTAAAATCGGCGTGAAATGCGCCACCGAACAAGATTGCCCACTTGCGCATGACTTGCAAGTGGGCGTTGTTAAATGGGGGACCACCGATCCGACCCAGCTCCGCGATCGCATCAGAATTGCGAAGCTCCTTCGCCGTATCAAAATCAAATTGAAGTTGGAGTTCATAGTTCTTCGGTGCGTTCGCAAGCTGGCCCACGCCCACATAAGCCAAGATTTTATCGGGATTGTGTACCGTATAAATCAGACCGTAGTTGGTGCCGGAAGAATGCGCAACGAGATTTACTTTGTCTTTATTAAATCGTGCCCTAACTCGATCAACCAAGAGCGCAAGATCAGAAGCGTATTGGCTTAAGGTGAGTGTTTTTGGCGAGGCGACGAAGGGGTCAAAAGACTGCCCCGAGTATCGTGGACACCAATAGACAACAAGAAAATGATTTTCAAGATCGGCATTGAAGTGACGAAACACCGGGGTCTCGCACCAGAAATCGCTAACCCAAACGAGCGCCGGCTTCGAGCTATCGCGCCCTCGGATGACGACTGACTGCTTTACGCCGTTGAGGAGCCAACGCTCGGCCACAGCTACGCTGTTTTCGACCGTACTACCCCTGGGATCACGAAACTCGGGTGTTGAGATAGGAAGAAATACGTGCCCAAGAACGACAACGCAAACGAACGCAGCGGACGCAATGATGACTGACCGAATTCCCCGCCATACGCTTTGTTTAGCCACGCCGTCCCGACATGCTCATATTCTTGTGTCCAAAGCATAGCAGAGTCATAAGGCTATTCTCTGTCGGCCGCGCCGTTCGGACTCCATCCCACCATCCGTGGTTAGTCTGCCCAGCCCGCGCATCCCTGCGCGGTCGTTCGGTCGGTTCGACGAGATTCGTATCTCGTCGAAAAGGCAACCGACCTTACCCTCGCGCGGCACCGGCGAGTTAGAGGCGTGACTCTAACCGCTACGCTTCCGCCGTGACGCTACGCTGTCCTGCTCCGCTACGGTCCAGCCGGCACCGTTTCGCTGCGCTCCTGCTGCGCTCACGGACCTGCCGACACTTCCCGTGTCGGCGTTCGCCACTGTGTTGCTCACCCGTGTCGCAAGTCTGACTCCGACTCGCCTCCGCTTGCTCGGCAACGCGAATCTTGTATGTCTGCAATGTGCCCCAGGACTAAACCGCTCGCGCGGTAGGGGTAGCTCCGATTGGGTTAGAGGACGGCTGAGTTTTGAGGCTCTGTTTTGTAGGTTGCAAGGTGAGGCGATTTGCCTCGTTTTGCAACCGGAGCAGAGCCATGAACGATTCACCCCGCAAGGTTTCACCGCTGCGTCAACGCATGCTCGAGGAGATGCGGATGCGCCAGCTCGCGCCCAAGACGCACGATTCCTACATTCGCGCAGTCCTTCACTTCACCCGATTTCTGGGCCGCTCACCCGATACGGCCACGGCTGAGGATTTACGCCGTTACCAACTGCACTGCGTCGATCAGGGGATCTCCGCGATCACGCTGAACGCCACGATCACGGGACTGAAGTTCTTATTCGAGGCAACGCTCGGTCAGCCCCAGCTGATGGCCAAGATGCACCCCGTGCGCATGTCCCGCACGTTGCCGATCATTTTGAGTCCCGAGGAAGTGAGCCGCCTGCTTGATGCGGCGAAGAACCTCAAGCATCAGACCGCGTTGTCGGTCGCGTATGGGGCAGGACTTCGCGTCAGCGAGGTCACGGCTTTGAAGGTCGGTGATATCGATAGCAAGCGGATGCTCTTGCGCGTCGAGCAGGGCAAGGGCCAGAAGGATCGCCATGCGCTGCTGCCACCACTGCTGCTCGAGCGGCTGCGCACGTGGTGGCGCTTCGCCCGGGCCCAGGGCAAGGTGCTGCCGGGCGGATATTTATTCCCGGGCCTCGATCCGGTGGACTCGATGAGTACACGGCAGCTGAACCGCGCCGTGCACGAAGCGGCCATCGCCGCGCGCATCGACAAGCGCGTCACGATGCATTCGCTGCGTCACGCCTTCGCCACTCATCTGCTCGAACAGGGAGGGAACATCCGGACCATCCAAGTGCTGCTTGGACATAAAAAATTGGAGACCACCGCGCTCTATACCCATGTCGCCACGGAGACTTTGCGCAAAGTCTTAAGTCCCTTGGAGAGTTCCCGACCGACCTAGGGCCGGCTTGTGCCACGCAATGCCCTGGAGGTCGCGGATATCTTCCGCGCCCACGGGCCGACTTGGCGAGAGCAGCAGCGGGGGCACCTCAGCCTCGGGCAGCTCAAGGTCATGTCGGCGATCGAACAGTGCCGCAGCCTCGCGCTCGGCGGCCATGCGCTGCGCTGTTCATCGTGCGCGCAAGCGCAGATGGCCTACAACTCGTGCCGCAACCGGCACTGTCCGAAGTGCCAGGGGAGCGCTGCTCAGCGCTGGCTCGAAGCACGACAGGCGGACCTCTTGCCCGTGGCGTATTACCACGTGGTCTTCACCTTGCCCGCGCCCATCAGCGCCATCGCCTACACCAACACGGAGATTATTTATGGCTTGCTGTTCGATATCGCTGCCGAGACGCTGCGCACGATCGCCGCCGATCCGAAGCACTTAGGTGCCCGGATCGGCACCACCCTGGTGCTGCACACTTGGGGCTCGGCGCTGACTCACCATCCACACGTGCATGGCATCGTGCCCGGCGGCGGCTTCGCACCCGATGCCGAGCGTTGGGTGCCGTGCAAGCCGGGCTTCTTGCTCTCGGTCCGGGTACTCTCGCGGCTGTTCCGGCGCCGCTTCCTCGAAGAGCTCCAGAACCTGCATCGTGACGGTCAGCTCAAGTTCTTCGGCGAGCACCTCGATTTGGCCGACGCCGAGGCCTTTGCCGACTGGCTCATGCCGCTGCGCGAGTGCGAGTGGGTCGTCTACGCCAAGCGCCCGTTCGCAGGACCTGAACAGGTTCCCGCCTATCTGTCCCGCTACACACATCGAGTGGCGATCTCCAACTCACGGCTCGTGGCACTGGACGATCGCGGCGTCACGTTCCGCTGGAAGGACTATCGCGAACAGGGACGAACGCACTTCAAAATGATGAGTTTGGCGACCGAGGAGTTCATGCGCCGCTTCCTGCTGCACGTGCTGCCCTCGCGCTTTCATCGCATCCGTCACTATGGATTGCTCGCCAACGCCAATCGTCAGCGCGACATCGCCACCGCTCGCGCTCTTCTGCATCAGCCGGCGCCAACTCCTCTCGCTGAGCCTGGCAATGGCGGCCTCGAGCGCGGCTGCGTCCGGCCCACCTTCGTGTGCCGACACTGCGACGCGCCGATGCTCGTCATCGAGACCTTCGCGCGCGCTCAGCACATCCGCGGCCCGCCGCGTTCTTCGATCCAACCATGATCGACATCGCGTCAATCAACAGAACTTCCCCGGCGGCATTTTGCAAAATCATACCGTCGCGAACGCCCGTGGGCTGGTGCTGCAAAACGCTCCAGTATCCGCACGACAGTTGCCTCTTGAACATTCGGTGCCGCTGCGTGCTTGGCTCGCCACCGATATACATCGATCACGCAGCCCGACCATCTCCTCCTCACTGGCTTCTGCCGACGTTCAAATCCCCATAGTGCCGCGACTCTGCTGATCCTCATCAGCACGTCCCCGCGGTTTCCTCCCTGGAGGCTTGTCCAACAGCTGCCCCCAAGCCTCACCGGGCTTGGACAGCTCAGCGCGCAACGGCAGCTGTCGGACAACCCTTGACCGCTGCCGCCGTCTACCAATGGCGGCTTTCGGGTTGGAGAATAAGCTCAGGGAAAGCGTCGCGACTGGATCGTCGAACTATGGTGTCTTGCGATTGAGGTCAATTTCCTGAATACGTGGTGGTCTAGTCGGAGCGAGCGTGACGCTGCCTGTTAGCCGCCCGTGCGCGCAACGCCAGGTGAATTCGCCGGACAGCGCACTTTTCGCAGATACTGGCGCCGCGATATCACAGTCGCCGACTTGCTTCTTGAGATTCGCAAGATCTCGCGCCCACCCCGCCGTATCGCGGTCCAATAGGAAATTCATCGCGAGCTTCTCTGCGCCCACCGTGACATCGCCTCGTTGATAGATTGCTCCGACTGTTTGATAGGCGCTTGCAAGATCCTCGCTGACCGGTAATTTGCGGTCATTAAAAAAACCCGCCTTACTTAGGGCGACGGCGGCATCCCATACCGCTCCGGAAGGACCGGCATAAGTACGATTTGCGAACGCAAATACGCCAACCCCATAGTCAGGCAAGAGCAAGACGTGCGATCCGTAACCCGGGTAGCCGCCGCTGTGCCTCAGCGTATGCCCCAAGTCGCAGTCGATCGCCACCCACATCCCCATGCCGTAGGCAGCTGCTTGGCGGCACGCCGTTGACCCACTGTGCCCGGGCCGCTGCAGTAGTTGTGGAAAATTCGAGCCTTGCGCCAGCTCCCGTACCGTCGCGCGTTTTACCGGTCCGGAGTCTGCCTCGTCCCGCGGTGGCGATGCGGACAGTAAATACGCCACCCACTTTGCGTAGTCATTCGCGCTAGTCTGAATACCACCCATGGCGCCGAATGCACCATGCGCCAGTGTCGGTTCGAGACGCCAGGAATCATCTTCCCAGCGGTAACCGAGCGCCCGACGTTCGTGCGGTGCGGCATCGACGAAAAAACCGGATGATTCCATGCCGAGCGGCTGCAGGAGTGTATGTGTAATCGTCTCAGCGTACGGATGCCCGGAGACGTTGCTAATAATTCGCCCGAGCAGAGCAAAGCCCAGGTTTGAGTATTCCATTGCAGTCGCCGGGGCGCGGGCGAACGGAACGCCCTCGCGCAGCAATCGGGAAAACTCTAACTCGGGCAACGGCGTCTGTCTGTCGCCCCAGGGATCATCCGTGACGAAACCCGCCGTGTGATTTAGTAGATCCCGAACCCGTATCCGGGGCGAATCCTGCGTAGGGTACTTCCAACCGCGCAGCTCCGGAACGTAGGTTTCTGCAAGCGCGTCGAGCTGGAGCTTCCCCTCATCGCGCAATTTCAACACCGTCAGAGCGGTAAAGGCCTTCGTCATCGAGGCGATTCGGAACAGTGTGTCGGGAGTTACAGGGCGATTCGACTCCAGATCCTGGACTCCGATCCCTCGAACGAATACTAGGCGGCCGTTTGCGACGATTCCGTAGACCAGGCCTGGAATATGGGAGTCGATGGCATAGTCGGCGAAGATGCGGTCTACGGCCGCGAACATCTCAGACTCGGAGGACGCTGGCGCATCGGTCGCGCCAATGCTCGAGACGAGTATCAGCGCCGCTGTTGTTGCAGCGAGAATGGATTTGCCAAGGCGGGCGAAGAGGCTTCGTCGGAGCTCATCGGAATCGTGGTCGATAGTCTTCACAATTGACACCCACCCTGTTTTCGCAATGCGCTCAGTGGGCGCGAGACTCTGTACCACATCTAATTCCCCTCGAACACATCACGAAAAGGTGTTAACCGCATGCGTATAACGCAATCATGCTCGATATTGGCACTCCTATGTTAGCGCGATTGTGATTTCAAACGACTGCTCTCTGACGACCAGTTTCGTATCGCAATCGTCCGCTGTTGGCCGTCTGCTGCCTGTGGCCGCTAAAGTCGCCCAGAGGACCGGTATCCGCTCCTCATCGCGCTGGTGATAGGCGGAGTTATCCTGCGGGTCTTTTTCCATCAGTAGCAGGGAACTCGAGTAGGCTCTAGTACAGAATCGACGGTAGGTAAGCACCGGCAGGTTCATTGTATAGGCCGGTGGTCATCAACGTCATCTGAAAGACCAGCTTCAGCTCGCAGCCCAGACACCATTCGAAAACCTCATGATTGCGAGTCGGTAGCAGAAATCCCGGGCCGGGAAATTCTGTTGCCGCGCCAATCAGAGCCTTCAAATCTTGATTTGTGCGGGCGACGGCGTGGGCAAGGAAGCCAATCGCCGTCGCATATCCCGTGATTTCTTCCAAATGTACGACCACACTTGCCGAGCGCGCGCGAATCGCATCGCGTAGCTCGAGATCCCGGTCAAAGCCGTGAACGTCGCGGCACAGCTTGTTGCACACTTCAACATCGCGCTCTTCAGCCGGCCGAACATCGTAACCGGCAAATTTGACATTGAGCTTGGGTCCCTGCAACAGCGACAGGGGTTCGCGGGTGACAAACCCGAGCTTCGTGTAGAGACAAAGCGAGCGATTGTGGTAGCCCGCTTGTACCAGGCGGATCCCTGCGGCACTTTTTTCCGCTGCCCTATCGAGTACGGCACGCATCAGGCGTCTGCCGACAGCGTGATTTTGCACTTCAGGAGCGACAGAGATCGGACCGATCCCAAAAATAGTCGAGCGTTCGTCCATGAAGTTGCTGCCGACAATCGTCCCGGCCTCTTCCGCGACTACGCCGTAGAATCCTCGATCGCCAATTAGCATCGACGCGAGACCCGTCGCGACTTCGGGAGAAGGAAAGTCTAGCGGAAAATTGTGTTTTTCCGCGAGATTCTTGAAGGCCTCATACAGAATATGGCCACACCTCTGCGCATCGACTTTATTAGCGTCGCGAATATTCATAATTGAATCCCCTGCCTGGCCGAAGGTCGTACCGTAGCATTCTAGACTGCGGTGATTCACGCCGGAACTTTGTCGCCCCAAATCAGACAATTTGCACCCGAAGCATACCTACAAACCGTCTTTATCGAATGCGATGTCGGTACGACAGCGGTGGCAAACGGCAGGTATCGGGCGACCAATCTGAGCCGGTATGTGTCCTCACCTGGCCGCCTCCCGCCCCCCACATGAACCCACCCTTGGGTGACATAGCCCCGGCCATCGGGTACCAAAATAAATGATGACGCGCGCCCCGAACTCATACAGTGATCGTGCCCGTCGAAACTGGATGGACCCACTAAGCCTCGTTCGCGACAATCGCCGAATGATGCCGCCGTGCTCGCCACTGACTGCTATCAGGCTGTCCGATCACTTCGGGCAATATGTGCTGACGCTCACGTGCGAGTGCGGCCACACGCGAACTGCGCAGCCCAAGACCCTCGCAGGGGTTGCCGGTTGGGATGCCTTACTCGCAGATGTGGTGAAGCGGCTTCGGTGCTCACAGTGCGGCAGGCGACGATGCAGCGCGACGGTGCGACACGAGACAGCGGGATGGCTAAGAGGTCTCGACATGGCTCCTTGCGTCGCCACGTCGGTTTAAGACGACGGCTAGTCAAAGGCGTGACTTCGACTCGCCTCCTTGGCCTCAACGTGTGCGAACTCGCCATAGATGGGGCAATTCAATACCACTCACCCTGGATACCAGGCCTGTCTTAAGACAGGCCCTCTTGGCGCGACAGCGCCGAGCCGGCTTCCGGCGTCCGCCTTTGCTCGACATGACTCGCGGACTCGCCATCCCGTTTCAGACGCCGGCGAGTCAGGCGCGCGCCGCACCGGACACTCTCTACATGCAATGGCGGTCCAGCCCTCGCTTAAGCGCGGGCGTTCGCGCGGCACGCGCTGACATTCAGTCAGCGCTTTCGGAAGCCGCTCTCACCCAACTCGCCTCCGCCTGCTCGGGCAACCCGAATATCGTGTGACTGCAATCGGACCCATAGTTGACGCCCACCGATGACCGCTTCCGGGCGACCCAGTTTGTCGTACTTGCAAGCGTTGTTAGATTCCTTGATACGCCTCAATGGGCGCGGTCGAACAGCCATAACATGCCGAGACGATAGCTGTTAACGCAGTCTGCGGAGTGAGTGCCGTCCTTGATTGTAGCTGTCTTGAGGGCCCAGGATTGGGGCTCGCGCCCCGTCCAGGCGTCAAACCACTCAAGCATTCGTGCGCGCCTCTCAGGAGTGTCGCGCTCACTGCTCGTGACAACGAGCCCAAGGTCGGTTCTGGCGCTGCGTTCAGGCTCGGCCATAAAACGTTCCTTACCCGGAGAGAAAGCCGGATTGCTGGCAATGCGCCCCCAGAAAAGATCCGGGTCCGTGAAAGCCGACTAGAGCACCATATAGCCCCCGCGGCTTTGCCCGAACAGGACTCGTCGATTTGGATCGGCGCGATACCGCCGCTCGATCATGGGAATCAGCTCCTCGCGAAGAAATGCTTCGAAGGCCGGTGCCCCCACCTTCGTCGGCGCGCGCATCCGCCGCCGGACCGGAGAAATCGAAGTGGCGCTTGTTGATCGGCGGATCGAACGATCCATAGGAGATGCCAACCACAATGGCCTCTGGAATGCCGGCATCGTAGTTCAACAATAGCTGGCTAGGTGCGAGGATCGGAAACAACACGTCACCATCGAGAACGTAGACGGTCGGATAGCGCTTGTCCTTTTCCTGTCCGTACCCTTCCGGAAGGCGCACACAGATATGAAAGCCCCTTCCGATCCGCTTGGACTCGAGCCGGAAGTAATCCGCCCGCAGGCCAGAGAGATAGTCGAGTGGCTCATGCCACGCGGCTGAGCCCCGTGACGAGCCACCCATCGAATGACAGCCGATCAGCATGGTAGACGCGGCGGCAAGAAGTACCCAAAGAGCGCGAACAGGCAGCAGCCAGTCGCACTGGGGACGCCCTTTCGCAATGACCTTCGGTGGCCCAGCGGAAGCTTCCATGGTCACTCCTGCGTTCTTCTCGATGATGGAGACTACCTCATCCCGCGAGGATTACGCCGACTAACCGAATGAGCCTGATCGACCCGAAGCTGCCTGATGCGACTGGCCGCTTCCGAGCATTGAAATCGCGAGCGTTCTCCGAGCGCGGATACACTGGTACGGATTCAAGCTATTACGAACCAGATCTTTCTCTCGTCATTCAGCAGGAGTGTTTGCCGTCTGCCGCACCGACTGAACTGGTATCGACCGCTGCGAGCTTATCGCTTGTCGACTACGACCTTGCCCCCCTTCATGACCCACTTGACCTTTAGAACCGCGGCAATGTCCTTAAGGGGATCGCCGTCGATCGCCACCAGATCGGCGAACGCACCTGGCCCAACGAATCCAAGTTCCTTCGACTTGTCGAGTAGCTCGGCGCCTACATTGGTTGCAGAATCGAGAGCCTGTGCTGGCGTCATGCCGGCCTTAACGAACCAACTGAGGTCGCCCGTATTTTCCCCGAAGCCGGTGAATACGGCATCTGAGCCCATTGCAATCTTGACGTGAAACTTGATAGCGCGGCGAAGCGTCTCTACATTTTTCAGGATGTAACCGTTCAGCCTGTCCACGGCGGCCTGGTCGTACCCGAATTCGTCCTTGTGGTCGATGTAGTAGCGGTTGTGATCCACTGTCGGCACATAAACCGTCCTGCGTTTGACCATTTCAGCGAAGGTCGCGTCGTCAATATCGATGGCATGCTCGACGGAGTCGGCACCGGCCTTAACCGCATCTCGTGCGCCCTCTGGTCCGTAAGAATGGACAGCGATACGTTTACCTGCCCTATGAGCCACTTCGGTTGCAGCCTTCATTTCTTCGTAGCTGAAGGTTTCAAAGCCCGTCACGTTCTGGTCGCTGCCGGTGGAGCCGAACATCTTGACCCAGTCCGCTCCGGCCGCAAGCTGTTGCCGGGCCGCCCGCTCGACTTCTGCAACGCCGTCGGCGCGGCATGGGTCCGGCTCGGTGACGCCAGGTCGAAATGGGTCGGACGTGATGTGCAGACCGCATCCCGCGACGAACATTCGCGGGCCTACCATAGCCCCGCGCTCGATGAGGTCTCGCATCGCAAGGTCGTTGCCGTCCCACGAGCCAAGATCGCGGACCGTGGTGACGCCGCTTTCGAGTGTCTTGCGGGCGTTTTCCTGAGCCAGGAAAACTGTAACGGCAGAGTTGAGGGTAGTGAGTTGGGTCCATGGCTTCGAGCCGGGGACCTTGTCCCAGTAGAAGGTCATGTGCGTGTGCACGTCTATCATTCCCGGGATGCCTGTGAGTGGCCGCAGATCGATCAGACGAGCGTGAGCTGGGACCGCGATTGCGCCTGAGCCAACCGCTGTGATCCGGTCTTTTTCGATGAGCACCACCGCATCCTGGATGATTGCGCCTTTTCCCGTGACCAGCTGTCCGAAACGGACCGCGACGGTCTGAGCAAATGCGACTAGTGGGGTGCCAAAAGCGACGGTGGCGAACGCTGCCATAAGCAGGTTGATCGTCGACCAGGAACAAAAGCGGAGACGGTATTTCATAGAACTTAAGGATACCTGTAGTTTTTTAAGCGTGGCGTGAGTCGTTACGCCCGCGCTCCGCTGAAGTTACAAATCAATCGGTCTGGTCGACCAAAAGCAGACGCTCGCAAGACCGCTGCACATTCCGGTGCTGCGACCCCGCGTATCACTCTGTCCCTAAAACGGCCAGGAATGAGAAAGTTCCGGCATCAGCTTTGACCCTGCATCCATTCAGTCTACCGCGCGCCGTGAGTGACGGCTAAGTGGCACCGATTTCGGAGCTGCCATTGGCGGGTCATGGCCGGCGGACTAAACCGCTCGCGCGGTAGGGGTGGCTTCGTTCCTGGGCCTCGAGATAGCTGAGATATTGGGCTTCGTTTCGTATGTTGCACGGTGAGGCGATCCGCCTCGCTTTACGACAGGAACTACAGCCATGAACGAGTGCCAACCAAGGCACCTCCGTGCTGCGTCAACGCATGATCGAAGACATGCGGATGCGCAAGCTCTCACCGAAGACCCAAGCCACCTATATCCGCGCCGTGCACCGATTCGCCGCTTACCTCGGCTGCTCACCCGATATTGCCACGGTCGAGGAGTTGCGTAACTACCAGTTGCATCTGGTCGATCAGGGCACCTCGCCGATCACGCTCAATGCCACCATCACGGGATTGAAGTTCTTCTTCGACGTGACGCTTGACCGCAGCGAGTTGATGGCGAAGATGCAGCCGGTGTTCTGCCGCGCACGGTTCCCGTGGTGTTGAGCCGCGAGGAGGTCGTGCGCCTGATCAGCGCGTGCAGGAACCTGAAGCACCAGGCGGCCCTCTCGGTCGCGTACGGCGCCGGCCTTCGCGCCAGCGAAGTGGCGTCGCTCAAGGTTGGGGATGTTGATGGTAAACGCATGACCCCGCGCATCGAACAGGGCAAGGGCGCGAAGGATCGCTACGCCATGCTCTCGCCCGTGTTGCTGCAACGGCTGCGGACCTGGTGGCGGGTGGCGCGGGCGCAGGGCAAGATGTTCGAGGGCGGCTGGCTGTTCCCGGGCTTGAACCCCGTCGAGCCGTTGAGCGCGCGGCAACTGAACCGCGCCGTGCACGAGGCCGCTCTCGCAGCGCGCATCGACAAGCGCTTCTCGATGCACACGCTGAGGCACAACTTCGCGACGCACCTGCTCGAGCAGAAGGTGGATATCCGCGTGATCCAGGTGCTGCTCGGGACATAAAAAACTCGAGACCACCGCGCTCTATACCCAAGTGGGCACCGAGATCTTGCGCCAGGTGATCGGTCCTCTGGAGCCCGGCCCCGCACCGTAACCGCACGTGCAACGTCCCGCCCTGGAGGTCGCGGATATCTTCCGCGTGGCGAGAGCACCAGCGGGGGCACTTGGGCCTCGGACAGCTGAAGGTCATGTCGGCCATCGAACAGTGCCGCAGCCTCGCGCTCGGCGGCCATGCGCTGCGTTGTTCGTCTTGCGCGCAAGCGCAGATCGCCTACAACTCGTGCCGCAACCGGCGTTGCCCGAAGTGCCAGAGCAGCGCCGCGCAGCGCTGGCTCGAGGCGCGCCAGGCAGACCTTTTGTCCGTGCCGTACTACCACGTGGTCTTCACCTTGCCCGCACCGATCAGCGCCATTGCCTACACTAACAAGGAGATTATTTATGGCCTATTGTTCGACATCGCCGCCGAGACGCTGCGCACGATCGCCGCCGATCCGAAGCACTTAGGCGCTCGCATCGGTACCACTCTGGTGCTGCCCAAAAGGAGCGTCAAGCCGCTCGCTGCCCAACCTGTCCACCGGCCTTCCACTAACGAAGCGGCTTCCATACTTTGAGCGCGCAGTGCTCCGCCGCGTGCGAGAAATCACCGTCGGTTGTCAGTATTGTCAGCTCATGCCGAATGCAAAGCTGCGCGAGCAGCGCGTCAATCGTCCCGAGCTGCACCCCGGAACGCCGGCAGAGATTACGCAGGCCCGCAGCATCGATGTAGTCACGCCGATCGGGAACGATCAGCGGCAGCGCGGCAAATCGTTGCACCAGCTCCTTGTGCGCGCGCGCGCCAGAGAATCCCTGCAACAATTCCTGGAGTATCAATCCCGTGGTGACGATCGATTCGCCGCCATTGAGCGCGGCCTGCAACGCCGCTACCTGAGGAGTGAGTGAATCGGTGTCGCGACGGAATGCCAACGACCAAACGCTGGTATCGACGAGTAGCGTCACCGCGAGCGCTCATCCTTATAGTCGAAAGACGAGTCCCATTCGAGCTTGCCCATGAGGTCCAAGAAATGCTTCTGCTTGCGCCGCGCGATGTATTCCTCCAGCGCACGGGTCACTGCGGCCTTCTTAGTGCGTTCACCCCCGACTTTGACCGCTTGCTCGATCAGCTTCGGATCCAAGGAAAGATTCGTGGCCATGTGTCACCTCCTACACATCATTCTACACAAATATCAGGCCTCCCGCCAATTCGACGCCCTAGACGGAAATCCGAGTGAGATCAGCTTAATCTAAGCATTCAAGATGGGGACGTGACGCTTACAGACAATGAATGGCTGGAGCAGAAAGCCGGGCTCGGCTGCTACTCCACTGCCGACGAATTTTGCTGATCGCGATTCCACAAGCGCGGTAGACCAAGACTAATTCGCCTCGAAGAGGCCACCGACAAACCGGTAGGCTCTACGAACGGTACCTCGCCAACGGTTGAGCGCCAGCGGAACAAGCTTGGGGTTCCTACTCCGTCGGACGCTTCTTGAACATCTGATCAATCTTTGTGTTGAGCTTGTCGATCGCCGCGGTATTTGACTCGGCGATCGACAAGGCCTGCTTCGCGTCGTTGGAAGCTGCCGACGCTGACGCTGCAGCCGCTTTGTTGCCTGCCGCCGCATTGCTCGACGATTTCGCGATGTCGGCCTGCAGTTTATTGACTTGGCCCTGCAGATCCTCGATTCGCGCTTCCAAGGGTTTGAGGTCTGTGCAGCCGGCAGTAACAATCACCAAGACCGAGATTGCAGCCTTTGCTTGCAGTTTCATTCCATTCTCCCGTATAAAATCTAATCGACCCAGTAGAAATGGCGCACTTCCTTGCCACAGGGTGAGCCGCACGCCGGCGAACGCCCAGACAGGGTGAGCGACTGCTGGCGCGGAGCGTTGCGGAGCACGAACAGCCCGGCCGACGGAGAGTACACAACCCGCAGCCTGGAAATCTTAAGCATGGTTCTTGCTCACTCCTCGCTAAGCCGATTCGCCCATAGCGGAATATCTCACAGCGCCCGCCTCACCACACGCTTCGCCTATTGGACCCTGGGGCGCCAAGCGCTAACGATTGCATACCGCTTAGTTATACATACACCGTACACCCAACCCCACAAATTCCCTCCACTCCTCACTTCCCAATCCAAAACCGTCCCCAATAACCTCTCCTTGCCGCGCCTGTACGGTGTATGTATAAACTTACCGTATGGACAACCGAGTCGAGGGCACGATGTGAAGCCGCTAGAGCCGATGAAACCAATGGCCCCGATGCCGTCAATGGAAAGTGGTGGCCGCAGGGGCTAGGAGAACCTGCAACCGCCGGAGCTCAGGACGGCATCCGCTACGCATTCTTCCCCGACAAGCAGCTATTGCTCATTGAAGAGGACGGCAACGTTAAAACCTTCGACAGCGACCGGCATCGTATCCGCAGCGTCTCTCAAGTGACCAGTGGTTCGCAATCTTTGGCGTTTACGAGCGAACACGGTCCAGTTCGAGTCGAGGATCTTAAGCAATTGAGTTGAGTTTTTCTTCGTTTCGCCGGGCCCGTTCACGCGCCCTGCGTTCGCCCAGCGACGGCGAGTCACGGGCGCGGGCCCCGACCGCTACGCTCCGGCCTCCAGCCTCCGCTGCGGCCCTGCCGATACCGCTTCGCCACGCCCGGACGCTTCGGCATCGTGCCTCGCTGCGGTCCTGCAGTACTTCCGTGTACTGGCGTTCGCCGCATGCGGCTCACCCTGCTTCGCTAACGGACCAGCCCAGACATCGTGTCTGGGCGCCCGCCACAATGTTGCTTGCCCATGTACCGGCGTTCGGTGTGTCCACCTCACCCTCTCGGACTGCCGTCCGTTGCTACGTCCTTGTATCAATCTGGGCTCGAATGGCGCTACCGACGCCAGTAAGCCCCCAACGGCGCTTCAACTTTCCGCCGACCTCCGCCCTCCGCGCTTGCGGCTTTCAAGGCCCCCAAACCAGCGATTAGTTTCTGTTACTCCTAACAGGCGTCGATCGCCGTCACGGCGGTCGGCATTCTTACGGAACATACACGAACAAGTCGTCGGCATAGTGCAGCCATACAACGGCAGGCGCGGTGCTTTGCGCAGCAGATAGCGCCTACCAGACGCTTGCATTGCAGCCGCACAGCATGTGGCGCTCGGCGCGATCTCTACAGCGCGGAAATCGCCGGTGCTGGGTCGCTTCAGTTTAGCGATCGGCGTGGGTTTGTTCGCGGCGTGCTCGCGTGAAATCCTGCCCAGCAGCCCTTTCAGTATTTTGATCATGACGGCATTCCGGCCATCGACTTCAGCAGCATAGGATTCGTCAATGCTTGTGCCATCTGTCCTTCGTTCTACTTTTGTTGCCGCGTGCCGCGCAATTTGCGCACGACCATCGAAAGTAACAATGCCACAAGCGCAATGTTATTGCTGACCGCGTATGAGTATTGCGATGCGCACCTCACAGCATGCCGCTGTAAGTTAAATTGGGTGGATTCTCCGCCTGGCCGGGCGTCGTCCGATGCACTTCGCTATCCTGCTTCGCTGACGGGCCGGCCACTACGTCCTGTAGTGGCGTTCGCCGGCATGCGGCTCACCCTGTCCTCGCTCGACAACGGCGGCCCAGAGGCGCGACGCCGACTCGTCTCACGGATTTATATCCGTTGCTATATCCGCGTAGCAAAGCTCCCACCAATGCTAAGAAATCCAAATGACAGTCGGCCGTGTGATCACCATCACACGCTTTGATCCCGATTAGGACGATCATCTCACCGTCGCCCAAAGGAGAACGACGATAAAACAAGGACGTGGGCTTGATATGCAAATCCGAACGATTCAATCGAGCATCGATTCCCGACTTATGCGTGGTTTTCGCTTCAGCGCACTCCTTCTCCTGCTGACCCAAATTCCGACCACCTACGCCGCCGTCTACAAATGCGTCGCAAAGGATGGCAGCACCACCTACTCCGACATGCCCTGTGAACAAAACGCGCAGGTTATTCAAGTTACGCCTGAGCCCTTACACACGACACCTAAGTCCACGACGCGATCCCCAGCGCCGGGCGACGCCGAGCTCAACCAAGCGCATGAACAGATCGTGTCGATGTGCGCGCGAGCGAACTACGATGCTTGGTATCACACGCAAAATACGAAGCCCACACCCGGACAGACGGATGCCAAGTTGCGCGAGGCGTTTCAAACTTGCCGCGCCATAGTTCCTCAAACCTCGGGAACTCCAATCCCGCAAGCACCCGCCCCAACACCAAACGCACCCATGTCGCCCAGGATGATCGCCGCCGCCAGACTTAACTCCGAGCGCGAGCGCATGGCAAATCTTTGCAGCACGAGCGATTTCAACAGCTGGATCAAATCCCAGGGCCATCCGCTGCCAGACCCGAACGTCCGTATCGCGAAAATGGTGGAGATCAGCAATCAATGCCGCCGAGCCCTCCATCTTGAAGATATGAAGCCGGTAGCCCCGATCCCAATCCCTAAACCTATCCTTCAAGGGCCCGCGGGCGCAACTGCCGCGGCAAACCTTCAGGAATTGGTGAAGAGCGGCTCGATTGACCGACTCCAGAAATATCTGTCCTCGCCGGGAACCGATATCAACGACCGTCCCGGCTCTGACGAGGCGCTGCTCGATTACGCAGCCGAGCTAAATCAAGTGCCGATCGCGCGCTTCTTGCTCGACCACAACGCACACGTCGATGCCATGCAGAATCAAGGTCAGAACGGGGGTTTGACCGCCCTGCATCGCGCGGCCATCTCCGATGCCGCAGACGTAGCGCAACTGCTGCTTGCGCACGGCGCCGAAGTTAACTTCCATGGACCCTTAGGCACCACCCCTTTAATTCTCGCGGCCTTAAACGGCAGCGGCCGCACTGCGCAAGTGCTATTAGATCATGGTGCCGATGTATTAACGGCCGACGGCCACCGAGAAACGGCGCTGTCTGCAGCGACGGCGCACAACCATCCCGACATCGTTCGAGCACTGCTGATTCATGTGCCGACGCCCACCTCGACTAACTTGAATGAAATCGCCATGCGAGGCGATGTCGACGCCCTGCGCCCAATTGTCGGGCAAGACGAATTGGTGCACGATATTCCGGCCAAATTGAAAGACGAGGCGCTACGCTTCGCCATTCTCGGCCCCGAGCGCTTCGAAGAGCGCAAGCAAATGCTCGAGCTGCTGCTGGCAGACGGCGCCGACATCGACAATATGACGCCAGGTTCAGATGTGATCCCCTTGATGCTTGCTCAAACCCCCGCAATGGCCGAGTTTTTGTTGGCGCACGGAGCTAACAAAAAAGCGAAGCTAAGCGGTCCGCGGCTCGCACAGTGGCTCGTTTGCAATAACAGCGGCAAGGATCCCAAAGGAACGCTGCAAGTCGTCGTTGCGCACGAGATCAACATCAGCGGCGCAACCCCCCGCGGCGGAAGTGCCATGCCCTGCGCGGAACACGCCAAGGATTCCGGCTTGGTCGCATTCCTTCAAGCACAACAAGTAGCCGCCGGTCGCCCAAACAACAATGCACCCGCTCCGACATCTCGCCCCGCTATAGACGCGATGGAAGCACAACTGCACCCAAAGCGTCCGTGCGTGCGACTGGATCAAATCTCCGGCAGTCCCACACCCATGGAACTCTATGGAGCCCTCAATGACTGCTTGGAGAACCATCGCGACGCCGACGCGGTGGCCCTGTTTGCCCTTGCTGGTATGGACAGTGCCTTTGATTCGCTGCGCGTCACCGACAAAACTGCGGGACAAGCACGTCAAATTCTAATCATGGACCTGTTTCAAAGAGTGCCCCCGGAAATCCACGCTCGTTTCGAGGCAACGCTAAAGGAAGAAGCGGCTGATCCCCCGCGGCATGCAGCGCTGTGCGACCAGGTTAGAAAAGTCGGGCCGCCAATCTACTTCCCCTCCTACATGGTCAACCACGGCATGGGCGTAATGCAGAGCGCGCTCGCCAACCAAGCACCACCGACGCCGCTCGAGCCGAACTTCAATGCTCAAGCTAGTTGGACGCAACTACTGACTAATTACCTCAATTGCCCCGATTCCCGCCACTGAATGACAGCATGCCCAAGCTACAACAAGTTTTTTTAGTCCTCTGCGCCTTTGCGACAAGCTTTGCGGTGGCGATCACCGCCGAAGAGGCTCAGGTATTCGATCCGACTCACGGGGTCATCTTGAGCGGCTCCGAAGGCAAAGCGATCGCAGCCGCTTGCGGCGGCACATCAAGCGCGACACGCTCGACACTCACGCCGATTGATATCGGCAGAGTCGAACGCCAGCTAGCCCCGCTTCTGGCCGAAGACTTACGCAACAGCGGTTCAAGCGCG
>JAXDQK010000098.1:0-5645 GCA_034667905.1 Gammaproteobacteria bacterium
ACATTGCCGTCATGAGCCCCGTGAAACAACAACACCGGAACCTTGATCTTATCGGCGTGTTCGGCCGGAGATCCTTGGCGGATGGTCGGACCGTCGCCGACCTCTTCACTGATGATGGCAAAGTCACATAAGCGCCGATGATCCTCAACCAGGGCCCCAAGATCGGTCACCGCTGCAATTGCGACGATTGCTTTAAAGACGGATAGGCTGACGTCGGATACACTGGGGCGGGCGCCGAAGGCCGCGGCGGCATCAAATGGCTGCGCGCCGTGTGCATTTCCGATGGTGCCAACACTCAAGGTACCGAGAAGGGCCAGCTTTCGAATGGTCATGAGCGCTCCCTGCTAGTTATATTGATCCGAGATTGCCATCCCCTGGGCTCCCGGTATATTTGTGCATATTGTAGCGAACCCACGCCGCGCAATCTAATTGCCGCTCACTCGCCGTCTAACGCGCCACCGGCGCCGGGCGCGGATCCGCGTGGGTTATGTTCAGTTTCCAACCGCTGGGCAGTTTGCGGGTGCTGCCCTCCACTTCTCCCGTCAAGGCGCTCTCGGTGATCTCGATGTCGAGGCGCCCGCTTACTTTTTTGCCAACCCCTGCTCTGCTTCGCGCACCCAGCCGTCTCGGTCCGGACCCGGCGGCAACGCTTGGCTCAACTCGCGCGCGTGCGCATAGGACGCGCGCGCACCGCCGGTATCGCCGTTCTTGGCCTGCGCCTCTGCCACCGCCAATACATTGGGCGGATACGCGGGCGCTGTTGCCGCGGCTCGACGCGCAGCGGCCAAGGCTGCTTCCGCATCGCCCGGTCCTAAGGGCCAGCCCGGCGCTCTCGTGAGCACCAGCGCCTTGACGCGTGCAGGACCCGCGTGATCGTACGCGGGATCCGCTGCGTCCGCGCTGTCGAGCGAGGCCAGCATGGATTTCAGTGCCTCGCTCGCGTGCAATGGATGCGCCCTCGCATCGAGGCCGAGCGCGATCGCACGATAGTAAAGACACGCAGCCGACTGCGGCTCGCGAGCAATGCAAGCCTGAGCATCGAGGGCGGCGTCCTCGGCTAGCTGCTCGCGGATTTTGGGATCAGTCTCCGTGTCGCTGCGCCGTGCGTCGGCCTCAATGGCTGCAACCAGTTCATCAACGGACAAGGAGGAAGGCGCGGTGGCCGGACGCAGCGGGGCCTTGCATGCCACCACACTCACGGCCAATGCGGCCACGAGGATGCAGCGCTTCACGGCTTGGCAGCGTTGCCCGGCAGCTGCGGCAACACAAAACCCTTGAGACGCAGCGCGGATAGCGCAGCGGCACCATCCTTCTCAGTGTTTAATTTCAGAAGCGCTGCCTGAACGGCTTTGGCGCGCGGCGGCGGCAGGCGCGAGTCCACGACATCGATGAGGGCCACGGGCAGCAGTGGGGATTGCAACAGGGTTTTTAACTGCGCGGCGAACGGCAAGCTCGGGAGCGCCGCCGCCTGCGTTTGGTCAAGCAGCGCCACCACCTGTTCACCCGAGGCCACGCGGCGCAACGCGCTCAAAATCTGGCCGGTGGACTCGATCTTTACATTTGTTGACAAATCCCACGCCGCCAATGCCGCGTGCCGCACGAACTCGGGCGCGTAACCCGCGGTGCTCAATATGGTGTATCCGGCGAGCGATGACGCGTCGGTCACGGGTCCCCCAGCCTTGCCCACCAGCGTCCAACGCTCCTGCGTGCCGACGCCGACGACATCCACCTGCACGAGCGGGGACAAATGCAGCCCCGAGCCGTGCTGCACATGAAAGGCATAGGGCACAAAGGTCAGGACCGCATCCTTGTCGTTGAGTTTTGCGCGCCCCCCCTGTTCCGTGGGGTCATAGACGGCGGCCAGACTGTCCGGATTCCAACCGGCCGCAACCGCGGTGGCTTTAGCGAACTGGTCGACGAAAGGCTGCGCGTCCCCCGCGCCGCCCGGATACCCCGGGGCGCAAAACACCAACGTTGCCACTGCAGCCAACATGAGTGTACTCATGGCTACAGGCTATCATTACCGCATCTGGGTCGATAGGCGCTAAGCGATGAGCATGCTGGTCTCACCTCGAATGCTGCAATTATTCTCAAAGGTGCTCAAGGCGCGGTCCGCGATTGTCAGCGCTTTCTTACTCCTCACGCTCTTAGGCATCTACGGCGCGGCGCACATCCCGACCGATTCTTCCATCGACCGCCTGATCGTGTCCGGCGATCCCGTGGCGCAGGCCACCCGGGAGTTCGAGCGCGTGTTTCCCGAGAGCGAACAAGCACTGATCATGCTGGAAGCCCCCGATCCGTTGAGTCCCGCCATGCTGCAAGGCTCCCGTGATCTGGAACTCGCGCTCAACAAAATTCCGAAAGTTCAGGCGCATAGCCTTTTGGCGATTTACTTTCGCGGCAATCCGCCTGCAACCATCACGCCGCAAGACGCCGAGAAGCTGCGCAAATTTGCTACCGGCACAACGCTGTTCCGCCGCGCCGGGCTCATGGGGGATCACTATCTCGGCATTGCGCTCGATCTAAATGTGAATACGCCGGCGGAGCGCGATCAAGCCTTGAAGGCGATAGACGCGCTGGTGCTGCCACTCGATGCGGCGGGCCATCCGTTCACGGCCGTGCGCCGCGTCGGCACGCCGTGGCTCGATGCGTGGCTGGAGCAGCAAACCGGCGCCTCCACACGCAAATTCATGCCGCTGTTCGGCGTATTTCTCGTGACGCTGGTGTTCATCGTTTACCGCTCCTGGCGCGCGCTGGCGGCCATCATTCTCACTCTCGGCTCTACGGTGGCGATGGGAGTAGGACTGGGGGATCTGTTCGGCTGGACGAACAGCGTGGTATCCACCTTGGTGCCCTTGACCATCATGGTCACGACCACCGCCACCCTGGTCTACATTCATTCCCGCTACATCGAGCCGGAAGACGGCGCGAGTCCTCTCGAGCATCATGCGCGCACGCTTGCCAACAAATTTTTGCCATGCACGGCGTCGATGTTCGCCACCGCCGTGGGCTTTGCCGCCCTCGCCGTGTCCGATATTCGCCCCGTACGGGAAATGGGACTGTGGACCTCGGGCGGCCTGATCATCGCGTGGATGACCTGCTTCACGCTGTTTCCGTCGCTGCAGTCGCTGCTGCGCGCACCGCGGAACTGCGGCGCCGTCGCTGAAGGCAAGTGGTTCACCGCTTTGGTGGATGTGCTGGTGCCGGCGACGCGCCGTTACCGCTGGTGGCTCGTGGCGGGCGCCGTCTCGGTCATGCTATGCGGTGCGGCCGCGCTGTTTGGCATTCCCGGCAAGCTCGCGCCATTGCAGCTCGAGACCGACGCGCTCACCTACGTCAATCCGCACGAGCGCGTGGCGCAGGATACGCGCCGCTTCCAAGAATCCAACGGCCTGGACGTCGATGACTTGTGGCTGCAAACACAACCCGGCCATGCCTTGGATCCCGAGTTTCTGCGCAGCGTCGATCAGCTCGCCCAAAAGCTCGAACAGCACCCGGGGACCAACGCGGTGGATGGTCCCACTTCCGTGCTGCGATGGGCGCGATACATTGCCTCCGGTTCCGATCAGCTGCCCGCCTCGCCGCAGGCATGGCAAAAGCTCGCCGCGGACTTGGAGCAGGTTCTCTTGACCGAACCGAGCGCGCGCAACTATGTGGATGTCGCCAATCTCTCCAGCGTGCGCTTGAGCATCCGCGGGCGCGGCGAGCTCTTCGGGCCGGCGGGCGCCATGCGCAAGTTCATTGAGCAGACCTGGGAGGAGGCGCAGGCTAGGGATCCCAACTTTCGCAACGTGCGCGGCCAATTGGCGGGCAAAGGCGTGCTGGCGGGGGACATCACCGAACGATTGCTGCCCACGCTCACCGAAAGTTTTGCGATTACCGCCAGCGTGATCTTTTGCGCGTTTCTCGTCGTGTTTCGCAGTCCGGCGGCGCGGCTCATGACCATGATCCCGTCATTTTTCGCCATACTGTCGGTGTTCATCGTCATGCGCGTCGCGCACATCCCCCTCAACATCGCCACCATTCTGATCGGCTCCACCGTGCTCGGCGCCACCGAGAACGACCAGGTGCATTTTTTCTATCATCTTCAAGAGGGCCGGACGAGCGGCGGCACGGGCAGCGCGCTGAAACACGCCATGCTCACCGCCGGGCGCCCGATATTCTTCGCCACGCTCATCAACACCAGCGGCTTTCTCGCACTGTCGTTCTCGGACTTGCCGCCTATGCGCCAGTTCGGCATCGTGGCCGCATCGGCGTTCGTCTTGGCTTTGATTGCCGACTTTACGGCATTGCCTGGCGCTCTGTGGATATTGAGCCGCGACAGCAGGCTCAAGGTAGGGCCCGCCGTTTAAGGGCGTGAGGATTTTCCCGCAAACATCTGTACCGTGGCTCGATGCCGCTTGCCCCGAGGCAAGCGGTAGGTCGCACGGATGCCTTCGTGCGACACCAGCTCCAGGGGCCTTAGAAAATCCAGGCCCGGCCGATGAATGGCCCAGCACGCGATCTCATGCCCGCCGGCGAGTAGCAGTGCCCGCCATACCTGCGCCTTGCCTTGCGGCGCGTCGAGCCCGGGGTCGACGGGGTTCTTGCGAATCTGCTCGGTGGGAATCGAGAATTCCGGGAGCAGGCTGCGAATATCGAAGGCTGTTTCGTTTTTTTCCTTCGCGGCAGCCAGTTCCACCATGATGTTGAGCGAGCCCAAAAAAAGCGTCTCCGGCCAATCCGCCGGCGCTTGCGCCAGATCCTTGCGTCCAGGCAGAACATGGCGAGCGCATTCGCCCTTGCCATCCACAATATGTCCAATCCACTGCACTTGGTCGGTCATTTCGTAGCTCGCATACGCTCATCCCGAGAATTTCGAGCGCCGAATTTACTACGAATTTGATTTTCGCGCTCGCGCCGGCCGATCGAACGCTTTGCGTAACTCGCCCTTGGCGTTTTCGAGCACGCGCCGTCGCTGCGCGCTCAAGCCTTTCCCCGCGCGATTGATTTCAAAATTCAACATTGACATGGCGGATCGAAACGGGCTGGACTTGCGGCGCTGACTGGCTTCGGCGGATTTCTTCAAAGACTGCGCAATGCCACGCGCACTGCGGCCTGTGAATACTCCGGGCTTAAGATCGAGCGCGTCGCTGCGCTTCGCCACCTCGGCGGACCATTGGCGCTTGAGTGTAGGTGCCGCTTTTACAGTCCGTTTTCGCTTTGCCCATTTTCGTTTTGCCATGTTGCGCTCACCGGACAGTTCAATGGGCCCAACTTTGGTAGCACACACCGAGCTTCATGCTCGGTGCAGCTACTTAACTCATCCTTAGACTTAACTCATCCTTAGACCACTGCTACGCTAGCGCTGGGAATCCGGCGTCGGGCGCTGGGACGGAGGAGTTGTATTCGGCGTCGTGTTGGGTGTGTCGGGCGATCCCGGCGGTGACGTCGATGAGGGCCCAGGGGTCGGCGTGTCTGTCGCGTTGGGCGTTGCCGGCGACATGGGACGCGGATTCTGTTGCTGCGAGCAACCTATGGCAATCAAGCTGACTGCCACGGCGGCAATCGGTAATTTCTTCGAGGTCATACGCTTTCTCCGCACTTAGGGGTTGTTCATAGTGGGGGCCTCGGCGTGCGAGGGATGTCGACCGGAAGTTCAAATC
>JAXDQK010000099.1:0-8017 GCA_034667905.1 Gammaproteobacteria bacterium
TGTTCGCGCGGCTGTACCCCTCGCTCGATGCGCTGAAGATTCCTTACGAAATTGTCTACGTGAACGATGGCAGCAAGGATCGCTCGGTAGCGCTGCTTCGCCAGCAGTTCTCGGCCCGTCCGCACGAAACCCGCGTGGTGCTGTTTCACGCCAACTTCGGGCAACATTCCGCCGTCATGGCCGGGCTCGCCTATGCGCGCGGTGAATATGTCGTGACCTTGGATGCCGACTTGCAAAATCCGCCGGAGGAAATCGGCAAGCTGGTCGACATGCTCGACCAAGGCTATGACTATGTGGGAACGATACGCCAACAAAGGCAGGACTCGCTGTGGAGACGCAGCTTTTCCAAGGTCATCAATAAAATCCGCGAATGGATCACGCCGGTGCGCATCACCGATCAGGGCTGCATGATGCGCGGCTACGCGCGTTCGGTCGTGACGGCGCTCAACCAAACGCGCGAGGTCAACACTTTCATTCCGGCGCTCGCCTCGTTGTATGCGATGCGGCCGATCGAAGTCCCCATCGCCCATGAAGAACGATTCGCGGGCAAGTCAAAATATTCGCTGTACAGCTTGGTTCGCCTGAACTTCGACCTGATCACCGGTTTTTCCGTGGTGCCCTTGCAGCTGTTTTCGATGATCGGCATGGCCGTGTCGTTGCTGTCGGCCTTGTTTTTCGTGTACCTGTTCGTGCGCCGCCTCATGGTGGGACCCGAAGCCGAGGGTTTGTTCACGTTATTCGGCGTCGTGTTTTTCCTCATCGGCGTTGCTCTCTTCGGCATCGGGCTGTTGGGCGAGTACGTCGGCCGTATTTACGCCCAGGTGCGCGAGCGGCCGCGCTACATCGTGGAGGCCGTTCTGGAGGAAAGCACCCCAGAAATCACCCAGATGTCCGAGATATTCCGCGAGCGTGCCCAGGTTCCGTGACCAGCGCGGTTGTATTCGCCTATAGCGAGGTCGGCGTGCGCTGTGTGCGTGAGCTCCTGGCGCAGGGAATCCACATTCCCTTGCTGTTCAGCCACGCTGATGATCCGAATGAAAACCAGTGGTTTGGCAGTGTCCAGCGTTTGGCTCAAGACCGTGGACTCCACATCGTGACGCCCGACTCTCCGAACACACCGGAATGGTTGGCCCGAGGTGCGGCGATCCGTCCCGATTTTGTTTTTTCGTTTTACTATCGCTACATGCTGGACAAGGCCTGGCTCTCCCTGCCGCGACTCGGCGCGCTCAACATCCATGGATCGCTGCTGCCGAAGTACCGCGGGCGGGCCCCGGTTCATTGGGCCATCATAAACGGGGAATCGACCACCGGAGCCAGCCTGCACTACATGGTGGAAAAGCCGGACGCGGGCGCCTTGGTCGACCAGGAAGCAGTGCCGATCTTGGAAAACGACAATGCCCTGGAGGTATCGATGAAGGTCGCTGCGGCCGCCGAAACGGTGCTGCGGCGGAGCCTGCCGCGCCTGATCGCGGGTACGGCCTCCGCCACGCCGCTGGACCTCCCTGTCGGATCCTATTTCGGGCGACGGCGTCCCGAGGACGGCCGCATCGACTGGCGCGGTGGCGCACGGGCGGTACACGATCTGGTGCGGGCGGTCGCGCCGCCATTTCCGGGTGCCTTTACCGAGGTCAACGGCTGTCGGGTGGGGGTGCTCGAGACGCGCCTCGACCCGCAGCCTTTGAAGTACCCTGGGGAATCTCCGTGCTTGTACACCTCCGAGGGCGCTTGGTATGCCGACTGTGTGGACGGGCGGCGGCTTAAGATTTTGCAATTGACCGTAAATGACCGTCTTGTGGCCCACAATACCGTGCCGCCGGCGCTGTCAAAGCAACCGCTCGCGCTTAGCTGAAGCCTTCCGAAGGTAGGGGTATATGTTGAAAAACGTTCTGATTCTCGGCGTCAACGGATTTATCGGCCATCACTTGAGCAAGTACATACTCGCTCACACCGATTGGCACATTTACGGCATGGATCTGCAATCGGAGCGGGTCGCCACGATGCTGGGCAACCCGCGCTTTCATTTCGTGGAAGGCGACATCACCATCAACCTCGAGTGGGTGGAATATCACGTGCGCAAGTGCGACGTGATTTTACCGCTGGTGGCGATTGCCACGCCGGCGACTTACGTGCGCGAGCCGCTGCGGGTGTTCGAGCTGGATTTCGAAGCCAACTTGCCCATCATCCGCCACTGCGTGAAGTACAAAAAGCGCGTGGTGTTCCCCTCGACATCGGAAGTGTACGGCGCCAGCCGCGACAAAGAATTCGACCCGGAGACCACCGAGTTGGTATTGGGTCCCATCCACAAGCAGCGCTGGATTTACTCGTGCGTGAAACAACTGTTGGACCGAATCATCTGGGCCTATGGCCAACAGGGACTTCAATTCACATTATTTCGGCCCTTCAATTGGATTGGGTCCGGTCTTGATAGCATGGATGACCCCAAAGAAGGCAGCTCGCGCGTGCTCACGCAGTTCTTGGGTCACATCGTGCGCGGCGAACCGATCAAACTGGTCGACGGCGGCACGCAGACCCGAGCCTTTACCTACATCGATGATGCGGTCGAGTGTCTGACCACCATCATCGACAATCCAAAAGGCGTTGCGGATGGGAAGATCTACAATATCGGCAACCCCTACAATTCGTATTCGATTCGCCAGCTCGCCGAAATGATGCTGGAGATTGCCCTGTCTCGTCCCGAGTACTCGCCGACGGCGCGCAATACGAAATTAATTGATGTCTCCGCCCTCGACTACTACGGCAAGGGTTACGCAGACATCCCGGCCCGCTTGCCGTCGATCAAGAACACCACGGCCGAGCTGGGATGGACGCCGACGACCGATATGCGCGCCGCGCTCAAAGCCATCTTTGATTCTTACGCACACGCCTTGCCTTCAGCCTCGGCTTTGCTGTCGCGCGATGCTTAGAGAAACGCACATCGGCCTCAAGGTCGATGTGGATACCTTGAGGGGGACGCGCGAGGGCGTGCCCCGCCTGACCGCGCTATTCAAAAAGCTGGGCGTGGACGCCACGTTCTATTTCTCGGTGGGCCCTGATCACACGGGCCGGGCCATGCGCCGGGTGTTTCGCAAAGGCTTTGCGCAGAAAGTGGCCCGCACCTCGGTGCTCAAGCATTATGGGTTGAAAACCTTGCTCTACGGCGTGCTGCTCCCCGGTCCCGATATTGGCCGCGAAGGCGGCGCGGTAATGCGCGCCGTGCACGACACGGGTTTCGAAGTGGGACTTCACACCTTCGATCATGTGCGTTGGCAAGACTATGTGGCCGATGCCTCGGAGGCGTGGACCCGTATCGAGTTCGAGCACGGCATGCAGGCCTTCAGGCGAGTGTTCGGATTCTTTCCCACATCCCATGCAGCGGCAGGCTGGCAGATCAACGCGCACGCGCTCGAGCTCGAGCGCGAATATGGGCTGCACTATGCCAGCGACACGCGCGGGCGCACGCCATTCTGGCCGATGCTGAAGCAAGGACGAAGCACTTGCCCGCAATTGCCCACCACGCTGCCCACATTCGACGAGCTGTTGGGCCGCGACGGCATCGACGAATCAAACATTGCCGAGACCGTGTTTCGGCTTTCGGATCAAACTTCTCCCACGGGTGCCGAACCGCTGCAGGTCTTCACCTTGCACGCCGAGCTCGAAGGCATGTTGCTGTTGGGGGCGTTCGAGTCGCTGCTGACCCAGTGGCAGGCGGCCGGCGCGAGAATTACCCGCATGGCGAGGATCCATGAACTGGGCCTGCAACAGCCGATGCGTGATCAGCCCGTCGTCATGGGCGAAGTGCCGGGACGCTCGGGACTGTTGGCCATGCAACCCGCGGGCGCCGAGGCGCCGTGATTCAAGCCGAAGACCCACGTGGCCGCCGGCGCTTAATATACGTGACGCTGGCGGCACTCGTGGTGTTGGTCTGGCTGGCCGCGGCGGCCAGCCGCCCCTTGTTCAACCCGGACGAGGGTCGCTACGCCGAAATCCCCCGCGAGATGCTAACGGACAGCGACTGGGTGATTCCGCACTTGAACGGTTTGGACTATATCGAGAAGCCGCCGCTGCAGTTTTGGGCGACGGCTCTCGCGTACAGAGTATTAGGCGTGAATGAGTTCTCGGCACGGCTGTATACCGCGTTGACTGCCTTGGCGACCGTTGCCCTGGTAGGACTGCTTGCGGGTCGGCTTTGGAGCCCGGCGACCGGCTGGCGAGCCGCCGCGGTGTTGTCGGGCATGTTGATTTTTATCATCTTGGGCCAGCTCGTAACCCTGGATATGAGCCTGACCTTTTACATGACAGCCAGCCTTGCAGGATTCTTGTTGGCGCAGTGCTCTGCCGAAAAAGCGCGCCGATGGATGCTGGTCGCATGGATAGCCGCGGCCTTGGCGGTATTGACCAAAGGCGTGGTGGCGGCCGCTATTCCGGCCGCGGTGCTTTTGATCTACAGCTTGATGTCGCGCGATTTCACGCCGTGGCGCAGGCTGAATCTCAAGTGGGGTTTGCCGCTGTTCTTATGTTTAGCCGTTCCCTGGCATTGGCTCGCGGCAAGCAGGCTTGATGATTTCCTGCAATTTTTCTTCGTGCATGAGCATATCGCCCGCTATTTGACCCCGGTCGCCGATCGTCAGGAACCCTGGTGGTTTTTTGCGTTTGTATTCTTGATAGGCACGATACCCTGGACCGTGCCGGCGCTGCGGGTCGTGGTGAGTGGTTGGCGCTCCCGCGCGCCTCGAGGGCGATTCAACCCAAGCTTGTTTCTTTGGATCTGGGTGATGTTCATCGGCGTGTTTTTCTCGCTTTCCGATTCAAAGCTCATGCCCTACATACTGCCCGCCATGCCGGCACTGGCGGTATTGATCGCGGCCTTGCCGGCGGGAATCTTGAAGCGCGATTTTCGAATCACGGCAATCCTCACCGCAGTCGTCGGTCTGGCACTCGGCGTGGCAAGCTTTTACTTGGCACGCCTCATACCGCCATCGGCAGAACCGTCTTATTTTCTCGCTTTAGCCGTTCCGCTCAGGGAGACGGCAGCCCTGCTTGTCGTATCGGGAGTCTTCGTCTGGGTTCAGCGCGCCGGTGAGGCGACGCATGCCGGCGTGTTTTTAGGCGTGGGCTGGTGCCTCGCGGGAATGCTCCTCATGAGGAGCGCGGCACTGGTGGCCCCCCTTTACTCGGGCATAAATTTAGCCAACGCCGTGCCGGCCTCCGATCGGGACGCGCCCATCTACAGCGTGCGCACATATGATCAATCCCTGACTTTTTATTTGCGCCGCACCGTCACACTGGTGGGGTATCGTGGCGAGCTCGATTATGGACTGCGCAAGGCCCCGCAGGGCGAGATCTCGAATGTCGACGAATTTCTTCGATTGTGGGATTCGCAGACTCGCGCTTTTGCACTAATGGACAAGAGGACGTTCGATGCTTTCAAGGAGCGGGGTGTGGCTATGCGAATGATCGGTCAAAATCAGCGTGAGGTCATGGTGTCGCGACAATGAGCATTATCACTTGGGTGTTGATCTTGACCGGCGTGGGCCTGAACGCGGCGGCGCAACTGCTGCTCAAACTGGCCACCCGACCCTTGGGGCATTTCACGGTGTTCAACGCCGATACGCTGAATAGCAGCGTGATCACTTTATTCAAGAGCGTGCCCTTCTGGACCGGTATGGTCTGTTACGGGGCGAGCCTCTGCGTGTGGGTGGCTGCCTTGGCCAAGGCGCCGGTGAGCACCGCGTATCCGATGTTGTCGTTGGGCTACGTCGTGGTGGCCGCCGTCTCGGTGGCGTGGCTGGGCGAGACACTCACAGCGAGTAAAATCTTGGGGATAGTACTGATATGCACCGGGGTGGTCCTGGTATCGAGAAGTTCGGTATGAAAAAACCTTTCCTTCCCTTCACGCGTCCCTCGATCGATGAGCAAAGCATTGCCGCCGTCGCGGAGGTTTTCAGGTCGGGCCAATTGGCGAGCGGGCCCAAAGTGGCGGCCTTTGAAGCCGCGCTGGCCGCCTATCTCACCGGCAATCGCCAGGTACGGGTCATGACCTCGGCCACCGCCGGACTTGAGATGGCGCTGGAAGTGGCGGGTATTGGCCCCGGAGATGAGGTGATTGTGCCGGCCATGAGTTTTGCCGCAAGCGCAAACGTCATCGCGCGCTTGCGCGCGAAGCCGGTGTTTGTCGATATCGACTTGTACACCCGTAACATCGATCTGAATCGCGTGCCGGCTGCGATCACTAAAAAAACCAAAGCCATCATGCCGGTGCATTTTGCGGGGTTGCCGGTGGATATGGATGGGCTTTATGGGGTGGCTGCGGAACATGGGTTGCGCGTCGTGGAAGATGCGGCGCACGCCATCGGCTCGAAGTACAACGGCAAGCCGATCGGCAGTTTCGGGGATCTGGTGGTATTTAGCTTTCACCCCAACAAAAACATGACCAGCATCGAAGGCGGTGCCATCAGCACGGGCGATACCCAGGCCGCCGAACTCTTCGAGCAGTATCGCTTTCACGGCATCAAGCGCAACGCGGCAGGGGAAGTCGATGTGATGTTTCCCGGCACCAAAAGCAATCTTACGGACGTGGCCGCTCAAGTCGGCATCGATCAGCTACGGCGCTTGGACGGATTCAACGCGCGCCGGCTTATTCTGGCCCGCCGCTACTTCGAGGCATTGCAGGGATTCACGGAAGTGCTATTGCCGGCTCAAGGCGATGCCGGACACAGCTGGCACATGTTTCAAGTGCTGATCGATTTCGCGGCGCGCGGCATGACGCGCCCCGAATTTCAGAAACGCATGGCGGATCGCGGTATCGGCATCGGCGTGCATTATCCAAGCATTCCCAGCCTTAAATTTTATCGCGAGGCCGGCTATCGCGACGAAGATACGCCGGTCGCGGCGAGGGTCGGGCGCGAGACCGTGACGCTGCCTTTGTTCCCGGCGATGACCGATGAGGACGTGGTGCGCGTGGTTGATGAGTTGAAGGCGGTGCTCGAAAAAACTGTTGCAACGTCCACGGTGTAGACGAATTAAAGCCTTTCTTCGATGCGGTTTGCTTGGCTTGCGAGCATATAAAGGATGGCGCAGACTGCCTCCCGAGCTAATTCAGCTCCAAAGGAATTCTTACCATGAAGCGTTTAATGATCCTTGCCTTAGGGTGTGCGGCACTCGCCGCGCCATTGTACGCAGCACTCTCGCCAGGCGCTTCCGCACCTGACTTCACCACGCAGGCGACCCTCGCCGGCAAGCCTTTTACATTTTCCTTGGCCGATGCGCTCAAGAAGGGACCGGTGGTTCTCTATTTCTATCCGGCTGCGTTCACTCCGGGCTGTACGATCGAAGCGCACAATTTCGCCGAGGCCACCGACAAATTCAAATCGTTGGGCGCGACCGTGATCGGTGTCTCGCACGACGACATCGACAAGCTCAATAAGTTTTCCGTGAGCGAGTGCCGCAACAAGTTTGCCGTTGCGGCCGATCCGGACCAGAAAATCACCAAGGAATACGATGCGGTGCTGGCGGCCAAGCCCGAGTACGCCAATCGAACCTCCTACGTGATCGCGCCGACCGGCAAGATTATCTATGAATACACGGCAATGGATCCCAACAAGCATGTTGAGAACACCATGGCCGCGGTCGAGAAATGGAAGGCTGAGCACAAAGGCTGAGGACAAAGGCTGCAAGGTAAGGATACCGGGCCGACCAGCGGCCCGGTTTTCTAAAGGGTTTTGACGCGCTCGCGCATGAAGGCCAGCACGGCCGCCGCGCACTCCGCGGCACAGGTCTGAAGCAACAAATGCGGCCCATCGATCTCGACGCGCCGCGCGTGCGGAATGCCCCGCAAGATCCGCATCGTGGCGGCTGTCGATATCACTCGATCGCGGCGCGCGCACAACACCAAAGTCGGCAGCAGGATACTGCCAAGCGTCGAGGTTTCATCGGCGCCGAGCAAGGCAGCAATGCGGTGGCGAACTACCGCTGCCGACACGCCGGCCATGGCGCGCTCCGATTGGCGCGGCGCCCGCTT
>JAXDQK010000100.1:0-47175 GCA_034667905.1 Gammaproteobacteria bacterium
CGTTTGCTGCGCGAACATTCGATCGCCGCTGCCGACGTCGCGGGCACGGGCCGCAATGGCAGGGTTACCGCCCAAGACGTGACTCGGCACGTATCGCGGACCCCGCTTTCGCATTCCCCGATTCGACGGCGCGTCGCCGAGCACATGGTCCGCAGTCTGGCGGAGGCACCGCATGTCACTACGTTGTTCGAAGCGGACTTGACGCATGTGCTCAAGCATCGTTCCTTGCATGCGAAGAGTTACGAATCGCGAGGCACCAAGCTTACGTTGACCGCGTACTTTATCAGTGCCTGCACGCGCGCGCTGCGCGCGCATCCCGAGGTCAACGCCACATTCAAGCAAGACGCCATGGAACTGCATGAGGACGTGAACATCGGCGTGGGTACTGCGCTCGGCAACAAAGGATTGATCGTCCCGGTGATTCACCGCGCCCAGTCCTTGAGTCTGTTCGAGATTGCGCAGCGGCTCAATCAGTTGGTGATGAGTGCGCGCGCCGGCAAGCTCGCGCCCGAAGACGTCCGCGGCGGAACCTTCACGATCTCCAATCACGGAGTGGGCGGAAGTTTATTGGCGGCGCCCATCGTCATCAATCAGCCGCAGGTTGCCATTCTCGGTGTCGGCAAAGTCCAGCGCCGCGTCTGCGTCATGGGCACCGGTGCCGATGAGAGCATTGCCGTCCGCTCGATGTGCTACTTGACCTTGACGCTTGATCACCGCGCCTTGGATGCATTCCAGGCCAACGCTTTCTTAAGTTCGGTCGTCTCCACGCTCGAGCAGTGGACGGAAGACGAAGAAGTCTAGCCGGCTACACTCTTGATGCCCCCAAAGCGCTGCATGACTGCAGCGTCGACCGGGGGCAGCGCGCCGCGTAAGGTGGCGGCAACGCGCGACAAGTGGACTTCAGAAGGGTCGAACACCCGCGCGTAGATGTCCCGGCTCAACGCGGCTGCCCGCGCGCCCGGCCAGTCGGCGCGTAATAATTGCGCCGGCAGCAGTGGATCGCGCAAATGCAAACGGCGATATTCATGGATCAGCAGCGTGCGCACGAGAAAGCAGTCTTGAGGATCGGATTCGCGCCGCCGCTCGAGCTCGGCGCGTACGCTCGCGAAGCGCTTGACGAAGCGCTGGTAGCGAAGCCCCAAGTCTTCAAGATCCCATCCTAGCTGTACGAGGCGCTGCGGCGCGTCGTCCGAGGCAAGCGCGGCGTCGAAGGCGATCACTTTGGACAGCAAGCCGGCCGACCTGCGCTGCAAGCTCAATTCCCGGGAATCAAATTCCGGATGCGCAAAGACCGTGGGGGAAATCTCGCCGAAGCCGCGCCAAATCAATTCCTCGCGAATGCGTCGGCGTTGCGCCGCCGGCATCGGCGGTACGACGATCAAGGTCCACCGGCCCGACCAGTGCGTATCGGGCGCGCTGTATATGCGCTTCGTTGCCTCGGCAAAGCGCTCGCGCCCATTGCTGGACAGGTGATACTCGCTGAGCTTGCCGACCCGTCGTCCTTCCAGCCAGCCTTCTTGGGCAAGGCGCGACACGGCGGTGCGCACCAATCGCTGATTGAGTCCAAAGGGCGCCGCCAATTCGATCAAGCTGCCGAGAGCGATGCGGGCGCCGCGCGGCATGATGGCATCGCCGAAAATCGTCACGATAAGCGACCCCCCGCGCAAAGGCCGTTGGCGCCGAAAGCGCGCGACCAGTTCGCCGCTCAGCGTTGAGGAATTATTGGCCATAGCAGCACACACACGCAGTTATGACACAAAAAATATTGCATTTCCACAATTTCTGTATCACAATGCCAACTTAAGCTCATACCGCGGGAGAGTTGGCATGTACACGCAAGGCTTGGATGGGCAGCCGGTTGACGCGCCGGTGCCGATCGATGAAAGCGCATTGGAACAGCGCTTTCTCGCGCGCGTGGACGCGGAGGAAAAAATCGAGCCCAAGGATTGGATGCCCAGCCGTTATCGCAATACGTTGATTCGCCAAATTTCCCAACATGCCCATTCCGAGATCGTCGGCATGCTGCCCGAGGGCAACTGGATCACGCGTGCACCCACGTTGAAGCGCAAGGCGATCTTGATTGCCAAAGTTCAGGATGAGGGTGGGCACGGCGCATATCTGTACAGCGCCGCGGAGACCCTGGGGGTGAGCCGCGACCAGCTGATCGAGCAGCTGTTGTCGGGCAAAGCCAAATATTCGAGCATTTTCAATTACCCGACCCCAACGTGGGCGGACGTCGGCGCCATCGGCTGGCTGGTGGACGGCGCCGCCATCATGAATCAGATTCCGCTGTGCCGTTGCTCATACGGCCCCTACGCGCGTGCCATGGTGCGGGTGTGCCGCGAGGAGAGCTTTCATCAGCGGCAAGGCTACGATTTGATGCTTCAGTTGGCGCGAGGCACAGCCGACCAGAAGCGCATGGCTCAAGAGGCTCTCAACCGTTGGTGGTGGCCTGCCCTCATGATGTTCGGTCCTTCGGATGCGAATTCGACGCACACGGGCGACTCGCAGCGCTGGAAAATAAAGCGTTTCTCGAACGATGAATTGCGGCAGAAATTCGTCGACTTCACCGTGCCGCAAGCGACCTTCCTCGGCCTCACCCTACCGGACCCCAGCTTGCGCTGGAACGAGTCCACGCAGCAGCACGAGTTCGGCGCGATCGATTGGAGCGAGTTCGATCAGGTCTTGAAGGGCAACGGTCCGTGCAACGTCGAGCGGCTCAGCGCGAGGCGCAACGCGCATGCCGCGGGCGCTTGGGTTCGCGAGGCCGCGAGCGCCTATGCCGCGAAACACCGGCAGCAGTCCGCAAGCGAAGCGGCTTGAGCCGACCAGGAGCAATCCGATGGAAGATAAACACCCGTGGCCCCTTTACGAAGTGTTCGTCCGCGCCCGCGGCGGCCTCGACCACAAGCACGTGGGCAGTTTGCATGCGGCCGACGCGCGCATGGCTCTGGATCATGCCCGCGATTTGTATACCCGCCGCCAGGAGGGGGTGAGTATTTGGGTTGTGCCCTCCAACGCCATCGTCGCTTCCGATCCGACCGAGACCGACTCTTTCTTCGAACCGGCGAAAGACAAGATTTACCGCCACCCGACTTTTTATGAAATCCCAGACGAAGTGAAGACGCTGTGAGCGCGGCGCCTTCCAAAGTTGATGCGCAGGCGCTGTTTCGCTATGTGCTGCGTCTAGCTGACTTGAGCTTGGTATTGGGACAACGCTTGGGCGAATGGGTTGGCCACGCGCCCGCTCTTGAAGAGGATTTAGGCCTGGCGAACGTCGCCCTCGATTTGATCGGACAGGCCCGCTTGTTGCTGACCTACGCCGGCGAGGTGGAGGGCCGCGGCCGCGATGAAGACCATCTCGCCTTCCTGCGCGAACAGGGCGCGTACTTCAATCCTATATTGGCGGAGCAGCCGAACGGCGATTTCGGGCAAACCATTGTCCGACAAGTACTCATCGATGCGTTCCAACTCGAGCTCTACGAGCGTTTCAGCGGCTCGCTCGATGAGCGCTTGGCGTCCATAGCCGCAAAGTCCGTCAAGGAAGTCCGATACCATTTGCGCTACAGCGCCGGCTGGCTCGTGCGCCTCGGGGACGGGACTGAAGAGAGCCGAGCGAGAGTCCAAAGCGCCTTCGATTTATTGTGGCCTTACACGGTGGAATTGTTCGCCGAAGACGATTTGGACCGCATGATGGCCGAGGCGGGAATCGCCCCGCGGTTGCCTGACGTGCAGGCCGCATGGATTGCGCGCATCGAGGCGATTTTGACCGAAGCGACGCTGCGGCGTCCCGCCGACCGGCCGCACGCCTGGCATGGCAAGCGGGGTCAGCACAGCGAGCATCTAGGCTACATCCTCGCCGAGATGCAGTACCTGCAACGCACTTATCCGGATGCTCGCTGGTGAGCAGCGTGCTGGTGAACGAGCAGGTGCGGGTCAGGTCGGCCTGGGATGCGCTCGCACGCGTCGAGGATCCGGAAATTCCTGCCGTGAGCATCATTGATCTGGGTCTCATTCGTTTTGTGGAAATGAAGCCCGATGGAAAACTGGATATCGGCCTCTCTCCGACCTATGTCGGGTGTCCGGCGACCGAAGTCATCCGCCGATCGGTGAGCCAGGCTCTCGAGGAAGCGCATGTCGGAGACTTCGAGGTGAACACCGTGTTGTCGCCTGCCTGGACCAGCGACTGGATCAGCGCCGAGGGGCGGCGCAAGCTTTTAGCCTACGGCATCGTTCCTCCCGGACGCACGGTTTCAAATATGCGCGACGTGTTGCGCGCCGACCGGCCTGTGGCGTGTCCCCGATGCCATTCTCTCGACACCGAAACCTTGAGCGAATTCGGCTCGACGCCTTGCAAAGCTCTGCATCGCTGCCGAGGGTGTCTTGAACCCTTCGAATACTTCAAGTGTATCTGACATGGCGGGTTTAGCTTTTCATCCCTTAAAAGTCAGGTCCGTCGAGCGCGTGGCGGACGATGCCACCTGTGTGACGGTGGAAATCCCCGCGTCGCTGCGCGAGGCATTCGCTCACCATGCCGGCCAGTACGTCACCGTGCGGCGCACGATCAACGAGCGCGACGAGCGGCGTACTTATTCCATCGTCACGGCGCCGGGCGCGAATGCGCTCAAATTGGGAATCCGCATGCAGACCGGCGGACGCGTCTCAGGCGATATCGCCGCCAATTTGCGCGCCGGCGATCTGCTCGAGGTCGGCACGCCCATGGGACGGTTTCGTACCGCCATCGATCCGGCGCGCCGCTTCTCCTACGTGGCTTTCGCCGCGGGCAGCGGCATCACGCCCGTTCTGTCTTTGGCGACGGATATCCTCGCCCGCGAACCCTTGAGCCGGTTCACGCTGTTCTACGGTAACCGCAGCATTTCCAGGACCATGTTTCTCGAGGAAACACTGGCGCTCAAGAATAGGTATTTGGAGCGCGTGTCATTGCATTTCGTCATGAGCCGCGAACCGCAGCAGACCGAATTGCTCAACGGCAGGATCGATGGCAAAAAGGTAATTGAACTTGCCAAACACATCGGCGACATCGTCATTGCGGATGAATACTTGATCTGCGGACCCGGGGACATGGTGGATGAAGTCCGCAACGCGATCAAAGGATTGAACGGCGAGGCCGCCATCCGCTTCGAGCGCTTTGCAACCCCGAATTCGCGGCCCGTGGAAATTCTGATCAAGGAAAGCGAGGCTCCGCCGCGGGAAGTACTGGCGACGATTTCCGTGGTGATGGATGGACGGCGGCGCCGCTTTCCGATGGCGCCGAGCGATGCATCGGTGCTGGAAGCCGCTGAACGGGCGGGCTTGGCGCTGCCGTTCTCCTGCCGCTCGGGTATCTGCGCGACTTGCCGCGCCAGGATCATCGAGGGCGCGGCCGAGATGACGCACAACATCGCTTTGGAGCGCTGGGAAACCGACGCCGGCTTCGTGCTGTGCTGTCAAGCGCGGCCCACCACGCCGACGCTCGAAATCAGCTACGACCAAAAGTAATTGCCGTTCATACCTTTCAGGGGGAACACATGTCATACGAGACCATTCTATTTACGGTGGACGGCGGCATTGCTCGTCTGACATTGAACCGGCCCGACAAGCTCAATAGCTTCAATACGCAGATGCATGGCGAGGTTCGCGACGCGCTGTCGAGCGCGGTCTTAAGCGCTGCGCGCGTGCTGGTGTTGACGGGTGCCGGGCGCGGATTCTGCGCCGGTCAGGACTTGAGCGACCGCGCGGTCGCCCCGTCCTCCGGAGGCGTAGATCTCGGCGAGTCGCTGGAGAATCGCTACAATCCCCTGGTGCTAACCCTGCACAATCTGCCGATGCCGGTGATTGCCGCGGTCAATGGCGTCGCCGCGGGTGCCGGCGCCAACATCGCGCTGGCCTGCGATATCGTGATTGCCGCACGTTCGGCGAGCTTCGTACAAGCCTTCTCGAAACTGGGTTTGATTCCCGATTCAGGGGGCACCTGGATCCTACCGCGATTGGTTGGCAACGCCCGTGCAATGGGACTTGCCATGCTGGGCAACAAGTTGCCTGCGGCGCAGGCGGCTGACTGGGGGTTGATTTGGCAGTGCGTCGAGGACGCCGATCTGGTGAGCTCGGTAGAGGCGCTTGCGCAGCAATTCGCCGTCGCGGCGACGCGCGGCCTTGCGGCCACCAAGGAAGCTATTCGCAGCGGCTGGCAACATTCCCTCGCCGAGCAACTCGACGTCGAGCGCGACATGCAGCGGGAGTTGGGCCGTTCGAGCGATTACACGGAAGGTGTCGCCGCATTCACCGAAAAGCGGACGCCCCGCTTCACCGGCCGCTGACATGGAGAATTCGTGGCGCTGTTCACGCCTGCGTCCCTCCACAGCCTCGAGGGCGGTCTCTTGAATTCGCAGAGTTATATTTCCGGACAGTGGCGCAGCGGCGGCGGCCCGGGGGTTGCCATGCGTGATGCCACCAGCGGGGAATTGGTCGCCACTGCCTCATCGGACGGAATTGATTTTCGCGGCGCACTGGATCACGCCCGCGAAACGGGGGGCCCCGCGCTTCGCGAGTTGACCTTTCACCAGCGCGCCACGCTGCTAAAAACGCTCGCCAAACGGCTGGGCGAGTCCAAAGAGGAATTTTACGAACTGTCCTATCGCACCGGCGCCACAAGAAGCGACGCTGCAATCGATATCGACGGCGGCATCGGTACCGTATTTTCCTTCGCCGGCAAGGGATCACGTGAACTGCCGAACGCCCGGGTCTTGGTGGACGGCGACGTTGAAGGGTTATCCAAGGGCGGCAGCTTTGTTGGGCAACATATCTTCGTGTCGCGCGAGGGTGCGGCCGTCCACATCAACGCCTTTAATTTCCCGGTGTGGGGAATGCTCGAGAAGCTCGCGCCCACGATATTGGCCGGCATGCCGGCCATCGTAAAACCCGCGACGGCGACGGCGTACCTGACCGAACTGGTGGTCCGCCGCATCATCGACTCCAAGATTCTGCCGGAGGGCGCGCTGCAGTTGGTCTGCGGCGGTTTGGGAGATCTATTCGATCATTTGAACTGCCAGGACACTGTGTCATTTACCGGATCCGCGAGCACGGCGGCGCGATTGCGCACGCATCCGGCCATCGTTCGACAGGCGGTGCCTTTTATTGCCGAAACCGACTCGTTGAATTCCAGCATTTTGGGCTTGGACGCCGTGCCCGGTACGCCGGAATTCGACCTGTTCGTCAAAGAGGTCATGCGTGAAATGACCGTCAAGGCCGGTCAGAAATGCACGGCCATTCGCAAAGCACTGGTGCCCGCGCGGGTGGCGGGCGAGGCCGTTGCCGCCCTGCAGGCGGCGCTATTCAAAATCGTCGTGGGCGACCCGCGCGCGGAGGGCGTGCGCATGGGGCCGCTGGTGAGCCTGGAGCAGCGGACCGATGTCCTTAAGAGCGTCGCGCAGTTGCGCCGCGAGGCGCGGGTGGTGGCGGGCGACCTCGATCGTTTCGACATCAAGGATGCGGACCGGGATCGAGGGGCTTTCGTGCCGCCGCTGCTGTTGCTCTCCAACGATGCCAAGTCGGCGCGCGCCGTCCATGAAGTGGAAGCCTTCGGGCCGGTGGCGACGGTGCTGGCCTATGCCGACACTGCGGAGGCCATAGCGCTGGCGCGTCGCAGCGGCGGAAGCCTTGCTGCGTCGGTATTCTCGGGCGACGATGCGCTGGCCGCTCAAATCGTCCTGGGATTGGCGCCCTACCACGGCCGCATTTTGGTGGTGAATCGCACCTGCGCCCAAGAATCGACCGGGCATGGCTCGCCGCTGGCGCCGCTGGTTCACGGCGGGCCGGGTCGCGCGGGCGGCGGTGAGGAAATGGGCGGCATTCGCGGCGTGCTCCATTACATGCAGCGTACCGCCGTACAAGGCTCGCCTGACACCATCACGGCCGTCAGCGGTCGCTGGGTGCGCGGCGCGCGGCAACTCGATCCGGGCCGCCATCCGTTCCGTATCCCCTTCAATGAGCTTACCTTGGGGGACACGCTCAAGTCCGCAGATCGCGAAGTGACCATTGCCGACATCGAGGCATTCGCGCATTTGTCGGGCGATAATTTTTATGCGCACATGAGCGATGCGCAAGCGGCGCGCAATCCGCTGTTCGGCGGCCGCGTTGCGCATGGTTACTTTTTGATTTCCGCCGCCGCCGGCCTGTTCGTCGATCCGGGCTACGGGCCCGTGCTCGGCAACTACGGCCTCGATGAGCTTCGTTTCGTGAAACCCGTGAAACCCGGCGACAAGATCAAGGTGCGGCTCACTTGCGCGGCAAAGAGCCTGCGCGCGGATAAGGGTTGGGGCGAAGTGGCCTGGGATACGGAGATCACCAACCAAAATGAGGAGACCGTCGCCTCCTACAAAGTGCTCACCATGGTGAGCATTCATGCCGTACCGGATTCCGTGGGAAAAAATTGATGCCCATCGACGCGGCTCGCTACGCGAAGGATTATCCCAGTCTGCAATTCCTGGCCCCCGAAGCCGGGATACTGGAACTGGTCATGTCCAACAAGGGACGGTTGAACGCCGCCACCGAGTCCATGCACCGGGATCTGGCGCAGGTGTGGCGAGGCATCGACATCGACGATGCGGTACGCGTCGTTGTCGTGCGCGGCGAGGGCTCGAATTTTTCTTCCGGTGGCGATTTCGACATGATCGATCGAATGATCGAGGACGAGGCCACCTTGATCCGCGTATGGAAGGAAGCGAGCGATCTGGTCTATAACCTCATCAATTGTTCCAAGCCCGTGGTATCCGCCATTCGTGGCAGCGCGGTGGGCGCGGGACTCGCCATCGCGTTGCTCGCGGATGTGGCCGTGGCCGCGGAGGACGCGCGAATACTCGATGGCCACACCAAGCTCGGAGTGGCCGCAGGCGACCATGCCGTCATCATCTGGCCGCTGCTGTGCGGCCTTGCCAAGGCGAGATACCATTTATTGACCAACAAACCCTTGTCGGGAGCTGAAGCAGAGCGCATCGGACTCGTTGCGGTGGCCGTACCGGATGCGGAAGTGCTCGATACCGCCTTCGGTATAGCGCGCACTCTGGAATCCGGCAGTGCCACGGCCATGCGCTGGACCAAGCACGCGCTCAACAATTGGTTGCGCTTGGCCGGTCCGAGCTTCGATACCTCCCTGGCCCTCGAGTTCCTGGGGTTCAGGTTGGCGGATGTTCGTGAGGGGCTCAGCGCAGCTCGAGAGAAACGCCGGCCCACCTTTGACCCGCCCAAACGGCCGTAACATCCCACGGCCGCAGCGATGATCGATCATGACGAACTGGCCGCGCTCGATTCGATCTTAAATGCGTCGCGCGGGGAGCTGGAATCCCTGCAACTCGAGCGCTTACGCACCACCTTGCATCATGCCTATGCCAACAACGCGAATTATCGGCGTAAATTCGACGCCGCCGGCGTCCACCCTGATGATCTTCGTTCGCTAGCCTGTCTCGCCAAGTTTCCTTTCACGACAAAATCCGATCTTCGAGAAGCGTATCCCTTCGGCTTCTTCGCCGTTCCCATGGAAAGAGTGACGCGCATCCATGCTTCCTCGGGCACGACCGGCAAACCGACGGTGGTGGGCTACACCAGGAATGATCTCAGTGCGTGGAGCGGTCTCGTGGCTCGGTCCATCAGAGCGGCCGGCGGTCGAGCCGGAATGAAAGTGCATATCGCCTACGGCTACGGACTTTTCACCGGCGGGCTCGGCGCGCATTACGGCGCAGAGGCTGCGGGTTGCACGGTGATTCCAATGTCGGGCGGCCAGACGGAAAAGCAGGTTCAGCTGATCTGCGACTTTGCACCCGACATCATTATGGTCACGCCCAGTTACATGCTCGCTATCTTGGATGAATTCAGGCGCCAGGGGCGAGACCCGCGCGCGACCTCGTTGCGGGTGGGTCTTTTCGGCGCCGAGCCCTGGGGCGAAGGCATGCGCAGCGAAATCGAACGTGCTTTTGGTATCGATGCCTGCGACATTTATGGGCTCTCCGAAGTGATGGGTCCCGGCGTCGCGCAGGAGTTCGTGCAGACCAAGGATGGGCCGACTATCTGGGAAGATCATTTCCTTCCGGAAATTGTCGAACCGAGCACCGGCAATCCGAAAGCCGATGGCCAGGAGGGCGAACTGGTATTGACCTCGCTGGTCAAGGAAGCCATGCCCGTGATCCGATACCGCACGCGCGATCTGACGCGGCTGCTTCCCGGCAGCGTCACCGCCATGCGGCGCATGGCGAAGATCAGCGGCCGCTCCGACGACATGCTCATCATTCGCGGCGTCAATGTCTTTCCCTCGCAAATTGAAGAAATGATTCTGCGCTGCGCGGGACTGGCGCCGCACTACGAAATCGAGATAACGCGGCCGAACCGGCTCGATGAGATTCAAATTCTCGTCGAGGCCCGCGCCGACTTGAATCTCGAGGCGCAGTCGACGGAGGCGTTGGGTCTCGCTGTAAGGCTCAAGGATCATATCGGCATATCGGCCGACATCCGCATCCTCCCGCACAACTCGCTGCCGCGCTCCGCCGGCAAGGCCAATCGAGTTCGCGACCGCCGTTAGCGGCTCAATTTGCGGCGCGCCTCGGCGGTACCGAGTAGGTGCCCACCGCATGCGCAACCATGTCCTCATTCGAAGCCGAGTACAAAGCCACTTCGCCCACGACCAAGACGCGGCCTACCTTCATCAGCCGGCACACGCCCTTGACGGGATGGGACGGCGAGGGTTTTCTGAGGAAGTTGATGGTCAAGCTGGTGGTCACGGCCAAAGGAACGAGACCAATGGTGCCGAGAATGGCGACGTACAGCGCAACATCGGCGACCGCCATGAGTACGGGACCGGATACGGTGTTTCCAGGGCGAAGCTGCGCCGGCCCGATGGGATGCGATACGGTGGCCGAGCGGTCACCCACTTCCTCCACGACGCATTGACTATGCGGAAACTCGCGCGCCAACAACTCCACGATTTCCGCTTTGCTCGGCATTTGAATACTCCTCAGAGGTTGGCTTTCGCTGCACGCAGCAGCAATTGCGAATACACGATGTGAAAGCACACCGTTAAGCTAAAGGCGCTGCGCTGCGGCGATACCGGCGTTTTCTCGTTGGGTTTTGCGGCAACAGCCGATCCGAACAGCAGGCGAGTCCCTCCGCCTGCAGCGGGCGCCACGCAAAACCAAGATCGCGTCCGCTCGTAGCGATCGCACATCAGCAATTGGGTGGCGGTGCGTTGGCCTACGTACCACGCCGCGAACTCGCCGCAGGACCCGTTCGCGAGACCCATCGCTGCCGCCTTGCCCGAAGTTGCCCCGAGCAGAGCACGCAATATGAACCCCTCGATGCGAAACAGCGGCGAGGTATAAAACGCAATGACGAAGGCAGGCAAATCGACCTTGCCGGGGGCGGAAATAGCAAAACAGTCGGCGTATGCGCCCCATCGCTCCGGATGGATGGAGCCGCGGTATGTTTTCAGAAGCGCATCGTCCGGCAGCGCTTCTCGCCCCACTGAAAACACCGTCACGCCTCCAAATGTGATGTACCTCGCCGCAAGCATTGCATTGTTCGTATAATTTTGCGACGCGAGTCCGTCTTGCCCTCGAAACGAAGCTTTCGGACCCTTAAGCGGAGACTTGATGATTACCGGAAAAAACCACGAATCTCTGACTTCCCCCGCCATTCGGCTCGGCGCCGTGCTCTCTGCGCTGCTCATCGCGGGTTGTCATAAGGGTGGTTACACCTGCCCCACTTGCGGCACATCGAAGGCTGCGAATCTTATGGCCGGCATCAGCGGCTTGGTGGGCTCGAGATTGGTGCTGCAGAATAATTCCACGCCGCTCAAGCAGTTCAACGGCGCAGCATCGAACGGCAGCGCGGTTCTGTTAGGCACGGCGAGCTTCAATTCGCCCTACAACATCACGGTGCTGACTCAGCCAACCAACCCGTCGCAAACTTGTACGGTGGCCAACGGGACCGGAACCGTGGGCAATTCAGACGTCACCAACATCGCCGTGGCGTGCACGACGAATCCGCCGCGTTTCCTCTACGCCGTGAATCGCGGCTCGGGCGATATATCCGCCTACGACATCGATGCCACCAGCGGCGCCTTGACTGCCATTGCGGGGTCGCCTTTCATGAGCGGAAACACGCCCGTGGCAGTTGCGGTCGACCCCACCGGCACCTATTTGTATGTGGCCAACCAAGGCGGCAGCAGCGTCGCCGCTTTCACGGTCAATCGTACCAGCGGCGCACTTACCGCGGTCATCGGATCACCCTTTGCCACCGGCCCGGTTCCGACTTCTGTGGCCATCGACCCCTCGAGTTCCTTCGTCTACGTCACGAGCCGCAGCGCGGCTACGGTATGGGGATACGCGATCACCGCCGGCAGCGGCGCGCTCACTCCCCTATCTGGGGGTATCGCAGCCACGGGCGCGTCGCCTTCGGCGGTGACCGTTGACCCGCTTGGGGATTTTGTCTATGTGACGAATCAGGCGGACGGGACGTTCTCGGCTTTTTCGATCAACACGGGTCTCTTGGCCTCTGAACCAGGCTCGCCATTTCCAGCGGGCGCCAGTCCCGTGGCGGTAGCCTTGGATCCGACCGGCGCTCGAATCTACATCGCCAATTCGAGCGCCAACACCCTGACGGCGATCAGCGGCCTGCCCGTCAGCGCAACCACGCCCCGAGCCCCCATTAGCGGATCGCCATACGCCACGGGGAGTCTGCCCACCTCGATCGCGATCGGCGTCGTCGACAATCTTGTCTACGTCGCCAATCAAGGCTCGAACAATTTATCGGGATTCCAACTGAGCCCCGGGACCGGGGTCTTGACGCCCGTACCCGGATCACCGTTCGCCGCCACCCAGCCCTCTTCGGTGGCGATCGATCCCACCGGGCGATTCGCATACGTAGCGGATTCAAGCACGAACAACGTGTCGGCCTACACGATTGCGCCCACGAGCGGGGCGTTGACGCTGATAGGCTCGCCGTTTGCGGCGGGGCTCATTCCCAGCGCGCTCGCCATCAGCGACTAGTCAGACGGGCTCCGAGAGAAATTGCGGATGCGAAAGCACGGCTGCATGCCAGGATAAGTCATGGGCGTGACTGCCGAACGGCGCTTGGGCATCGCTGCGCCGCCATTTGGCCAGCCATTCCGATCCCAGCAATGAGTGCTCATGCGGCAGGGCCTCGGCGAGCACCGACAGGGCAATGGTCGTTTCCGCCTTGGGACCCGTGCCGCGCCCCTTGGCGACATAAAAGCCCGCGGCCAGCATCGCAGCTCGCACGCTGGTCGAGTACGTGTAGGTAAAAAGCTCCGCTGGTTTTTGCGAACAGACCTGAGCCAATTCTTGGAAGGCCCGCATCGTCCACAAGGCGCTGTCGGTCTTGAATGAAAACGGATCGAAGAAAATCAAATCCGGCGGCGGCGCATCGAATTTTCGCGCGGCGAAATCGCCCCGCCACAAGAGCCAATCGATCGGTGCGGTGTCGTGGGTCCAGCGATCTTCTTGCAACAGCGCTCGCGGAGCGGCATGACGAAGATGTTTGAACCAACGAGGGTGACGCAGCGCGAGCTCGAGCGAATCCAGGTCATTTTCGAAACTCACCAATATGAGCCGCCGCGCCTGGGATGCGGCCAAATCCTCGGCCGCGCGGATGGCCGCCATGGCGTTAACCGCCGCGCCCAGTCCCACATCCCACACCACCAGCGGCTCCTCGCACGGAGCCTTCAAGCGTTCAGCGAGGCGCGACTGCTCGACATAGAGCGATTGCGCTTCCTGAGCCGGATCATCATCCGGATGCATGGTCTCGCCCGACACCGAGTCGCGAATGTATCCGACGCCCTCCTTGACGATGACCTCATACCGTCCGCGCTTGCGCTTAAGATCACGCAGCGCGGCTCGGGTCACGTGCGTGGGCGGCTTGCCGTAGCTGTCACGGGCATCGAGCACATCGCGTTGGGCGCGATAAAAGGGCAACCAGGTGCCTGCGAGAATGTGCTCGCGCATGGTGCGCATCAATTGCAGGTAAAAGTGGATATTGTGAAGACTCAGGAGCTGCCAGCCCGTGCTTTCGTGGACTCGTTGCAGGTGGAACAGATACGCAATCGAATAGGTTTTACAGGTATAACAGCTACAGGCCGGATCGATTGGGCCTTCCATGCCGCGATAGGCTGCCCGTCTCAGATCCCGCCTTCCCATACTGGTGAAGGCCACTCCCTGCCTGGCGAGTGAAGTCGGCAGAATGCAATCGAACATGTCCACGCCGCGATGCACGGCTTCGAGCAGATCGCGAGTCGTGCCCACGCCCATGAGGTATCGCGGTCTATCCCGCGGCAATACTTCAGTCACCGTGGCCGTGCAATCTTCGCGCTGTGCGTTGCTCTCCCCGACGGCAAGGCCGCCGATGGCGTAGCCATCGAAAGGCATTTGCGTAATGGCGTGGGCGCTCTCGATGCGAAGATCGGTATAGCTCGCCCCCTGCACGATGCCGAACAGTGCTTGCGCGGAGTCGCCTCGCGCGGCGAGGCTGCGCCGCGCCCAGCGATGCGTCACTTGCATTGCGCTGCGGGCGGCACTGTGCTCCACCGTCGACGGCACGCATTGATCGAGCGCCATCATGATGTCGGCGCCGATGATTTTCTGAGCCTCGATGCTTCGCTCCGGGCTCAAGCGCACCAGCGTATTGTCGACATAGCTGGTGAATTCCGCGAATTCTTCGCTCAATGTACGGCTTCCCGGCAGCGAAAATATCTGGTAACCGCCCGAATCGGTGAGCACCGAGCGCGGCCAATTCATGAAGCCATGGATGCCGCCGAATTTTTCGAGAATCTCCATCCCCGGCCTCAATAGCAGATGATAGGTATTGGCCAGCAACACTTGGGCACCGCATTCCAACAGGTCTTCGCGACGTTGCGAGCGCACGGCGGCGTGCGTCCCCACCGGCATGAAGGTGGGAGTCAGCACTTCATTGTGGCGGGTGGTGAAGCGAGCGGCGCGTGCGCTCGAGCCGGTGGCCGTGGCTTCGAGCGTGAAATGCAGCCGCCCGGCGGCGGCATGCGTCATTTTAGGGCGAGCTGTGCGGAGGCGACGACACTTTTGACATGCTCGAACTCAGGCCGGCTGGATTGCGCACCGTATCCCGTGATTTTCAGCAATGTCGCATAGTAGCTTTGAGCCTGCGCCTTGTCGCCCGCTGCTTCCGCGGCCATGCCCGCACCGAGCAGTCCGTTGAAACGGTTGGGACTCAAGGTCAGCGCTTTTTTATACTCTGCCAAGGCTTGTTGGGGTTGTTTGAGTTCGAGCAGCATGTCCGCCAGCATCTCGCGCGCGGGTATATCGACTTCCCCTTGGCCCACCTTGTCCTGCAGGTCCGCGCTTTCCTGCATGTGCTTCAGCGCATCGGCCGATTTACCCTCCGCGAAAGCAATCCACGCCAACATTTCGCCGCGCTGGATCTGCGTGGCGGTTGATTGCGCGAGGTAGGCATTCTTGCCCTGCTTGATCTTTTCAATCGCCAAGTCGTACTCGCGCAAGTTCGCCTGCGCTTGTGGCGCTTGCTGCAGATGTCCCGCAGCAATCGTTCGCGCCCAATAGGTCAAGGTCTGGGTCTGCGGCGGGGCGTTTGCAACGGCCGGAAGAGCCGCGGCGGCGTTCCAGTCACGCATCTCCAAGTCGAAAATGACCGGCAATTTCGTGCGGTAGTACGGAAACATGCCGACCATGTAGTGCTCGCCCCTGTCCGGCATGGTTTCGAAGCGGCCCATGGCAGCGGCCGAATCGGCGAGTATTGCTTTGGCTCGCGCTTCCTGACCGCTTTGCAGGTAGGCATAAAGCAGAAAGTCATCCGAGTGAAACTGGTCCATCGCACCGCCCTGCTTTCTCTCCTCGGCCGCGTGAGAGGCGGCCACGGAGCCAACATTGGCGTCGATGTCGGCCTGCCACAGCCCTAGGCGAGAGAATATGTGGCCCGGCATGTGCACGGCATGGGGTGCGGACGCGGCGATCTCGCCATAGTGCCGGGCAGCGGCCAGGCCGTCCTGCGCCAGCGCCGGCGTATCACAGGCATGAATGATGTAGTGCACAACTCCAGGATGATCCGGGTATTTCGCGAATAACGGATCGAGCACAGCCAGCGCCTGATTGTTAAGCGTCAGGGTTTCATCAGTGGGAGCCTGCGCCGCGAGCAGCGACAGGGCGTAGAAGGCGCCCGCATCCGTGTCGTTGGGAAAGTCGCGGTAAAGCATGTTCATGGCGCGGGCATAGGCCTCAATGCGCGACTGATAGTCGCGCTTATCGGGTTTATAGAAACCGCGCAGCGCCGTCACGTACTCGCGTTCTCGCGCCGATTTGGCCGGATGCGCCTGCGCCGCCTGCATCTCCCGCCAGCCGCGCGCGGTGGTTGCCTCGTCGGGCCTGTCCCAAATCTGATGGAACAAGCTCATGGCCACGCCCCAGTGCGCCATGGCACAGCTTGGATCGGCTTTAGCGATTTCCTCGAATTGACGTTGTGCTTCCTGATACCAAAAATCGTGCAGCAACGCCACGCCGCGGCTGAAGGACACCTGTTGCGCAGGCGCACAGGAAACTTCGAAGGACACCGTGCCGAGACGTTCAGCGGGCTGCCCGGCGGCGTATGCTGCCGAGTGCAGAGCCATGACACCCGCGATCAACAGGGTTAGTGTTTTCATGCCGCGGATTGTATTCCCCGGTGGTCATGCCGCCAACCGCTGTGCGTAGGAATGCACCTGCCGTAGGCGTGACATTAGGCTCGAGCCGGGTGATCATTGAACAAGTGCGTCATCAACCTATGGGCATTCGAAGCCTACACTCTGCGACCCTTCGCTATGCGATTGGTCTGCGCTCGGTCGCGTCTGCTGTGATTGCAGGCATCCTCGCGATGGTGCTGCCTTGCCTGTCGGCGTTGGCCGCCGACACTGCCTCTTATGGCCCGGAATTGCAGGGATTTAACTACCCTTTTCCCGTCGAGCAATTCGACTTTGCCTCGCAACGGCAAACCTTGCGCATGGCTTACATGGACGTAAAGCCGAAGAACCCCAACGGCCGCACCGCCGTGCTCTTTCACGGCAAGAATTTTTGCGCCGCCACCTGGCGCGGCACCATCGATGCGTTGTCTGCGGCCGGCTACCGGGTAGTCGCGCCCGATCAGATCGGCTTTTGCAAATCGACCAAGCCCGAGCGCTATCAATACAGCTTCCAGCAGCTGGCGCGAAATACGCATGAATTGCTGGAATCGTTGGGGATCAAGGACGCAACGCTCATCGCTCACTCGACCGGCGGGATGATTGCGGTGCGCTACGCCCTGATGTATCCGAAGGAGACGCGGCAACTGGTTCTGGTGGATCCGATCGGTCTCGAGGACTGGAAAACAAAAGGCGTTCCGGCCATCTCGGTGGACGAGTGGTACGCGCGAGAGTTGAAGACCTCTGCCGACAGTATCCGCCGTTACGAGCAGGCGACGTACTATGCGGGCCAATGGCGCGATGAATACGAGCCGTGGGTGCAAATGCTGGCGGGTTTGAACAACGGGCCAGGCAAGGAGTTGGTGGCGTGGAATTCCGCGCTGATCTACGACATGATCTTCACCCAGCCGGTGTTCTATGAATTCTCAATGATCACCGTGCCCACGTTGCTCATGATCGGCGATAAGGACAACACCGCCATCGGCAAGGATTTCGCGCCGCCGGAAATTCGGCCACGCTTGGGGAATTATCCCGAGCTTGCCAAGCGCGCCGCCGAAGCGATACCCGGGGCGAAACTGATTGAATTCCCCGAGTTCGGGCACGCACCGCAGATTCAGGATCCGGCCGCCTTTCATAAAGCACTTTTCGAGGGCCTCCTCAAATGAACGACATTGGCTTGGCGCAGGCAACCATCATTGTTGATAAAGCGCTGGAACATGGAAGAACCCTGGGGCTTGCACCGCTCACCGTCGCGGTGCTGGATGGAGCCGGCTGCCTGGTTTCTTTTAAGCGGGAAGACGGCTCCAGTCTGCTGCGGCCCGAAATAGCACAAGCCAAGGCCTTCGGCACCCTGGCGATGGGAATGGGCGGCCGTGCCATAGCGCAGCGGGCCTCGGTCGCTCCCGCATTCGTCTCTGCGGTAAACGCGCTGGCCGGCGGCCGGATTATTCCGGTTCCTGGCGGTGTTCTGATTCGGTCGGGCAAGGTTATCATTGGCGCCGTGGGAATCACCGGCGCGAAGTCCGAAGAAGACGAGGCCTGCGCGGTGGCGGGAATCACGGCAGCCGGATTCACGGCCGATACGGGCGCGGAACCCGCCTCATAGGGTAACGCACGGCCTAATGATGCGTGCCTTGCCCCCCATTCGTCGGCGAGCGGCATTTTTTGTCGGTTTCTATCTTGCGTTGTGGGCTGCCGCCACCGCCTATCTTGCCCTCAAAGGCGCCGACTGGACTTTCCCGTTAATCTCTCTTGCCGTATTTGGCGTCGGTTTGTTGGCGTTGAGCATGGCGCTGACCCGCAAAGCGGTGCCGCCCCCGGTAGCGGTGCGGCGACCCACTTTGGAATTGGCCGCGCTCCTTGCCTTTCTGGTGCTCTATGCGGTGGCATTTTTGGGATTCGGAATGAATGCCGTGCGCGCGGCCGTCGCACCGGGACGCGGGCAAGAGCTGCTGGTGCTGGCAGTCAAACTCCTCGTGCACGTGGGACTCCCGTCGCTGTTGCTGGCCGCGCTGGGTGCAAAACTCGCGCCGCTGTTCAGCAGCGGAATCGACCGGCCGGGTTTTTGGCAGCCGTTGCTCGTTCTGGGCGCCATCATTCTTGCCTTGATGTGCGTGGTCTCGCCTGCGCTGAACGACATTGCGCAGCTACATCCCTCCTCGTTGACGCTCGCCTGGGCAGCGCCGGCCGCCTTTATCTGGGTATTGCTCGAGGCTGGCTTGTGCGAGGAGTTCCTGTTCCGCGCTGTGTTGCAAACAAGGCTGGCAGCGGCGCTCAAGACCGAGACCGGCGCTGTCGTCACCGGCGCACTGCTATTCGCATTGGCTCACGTGCCCGGACTGTACCTGCGCGGCCATCCAGGGGTAGACGGCTATTCCACCGACCCGCTCCAGGTGGTTGGCTTTACCGTCGCCGTTCTTTCTCCCATCGCACTGCTGTTCGGGACGTTATGGGCGCGCACCCGCAGTTTGCTGTTGATCGTTCTGCTGCACGCTTTGGTCGATGTACTGCCCAAACTGCCTGAGTTCATCCGTACCTGGAGCGACTAAAGGCCGTGAACATCGCTCAAATTTCGCCGCGAAAGTCTTGCCCTGCAAAGCCTGTTTTTGCGAAACGCTTGGCACGACATATTGACCTTCGGTCAATTGCAGGCGGAGTGGTTGGCCAGGGGCGATTTATGATTCGCGCGCTCGTGCTTCTCGCTCTAACGGTTGGCTCGAGTGCGGCTGTGTTCGCTCAAGACCACCCCTCACCGCTAGAAGTGATGGTGCTCGGCTCCGGCGGCCCCGGAGCTACCGGCCGAGCGGCGTCGAGCTATCTGCTGCTGGTCGATGGCATTCCGCGAATCCTGGTTGATGCAGGTCCCGGTTCCTTTGTTCGCCTCGGCGAAGCTCAAGTCTCCTTGGCTGACTTGGGCCTCGTGCTGCTCACTCATTTGCACATCGATCATGCCGGAGAACTGCCTGGGTTGTTCAAGGCCCGCGCTGTCTCCAGTGCAGGCCCGATCGAGTTCAACGTCTGGGGCCCTGGAGGGTCGCCGGGAGGCGGTCAGAACGCCTACTTCCCGAGCACCAGTGGCTTGATGCAGCTGTTGTTTGGACCAAAAGGGGCGTATGCGTACTTGCGTGATTTCGCCTCACCGATGACCATCCACGCGCACGACATTCACTCAGCGGGAAAAAATGCCGATCTGCGGCAAATCCACAGCCAAGCCGATGTCTCGATCACCGCCATCGCCGGACATCATGGGGATGCGCCGTCGGTGATTTACCGCATAGATCATTCGGGCAGGAGCGTTACATTTTCCGGTGACATCGATGCGATGGGACTGCCGGCGTTACGGCGCCTTGCGCACGCGACCGATCTGCTGGTGTTCAACACCGCGGTACTGGATCCGCCCGGTTCTCCAGCCGTACTGTACACCCTGCATTCACCGCCCCGTGCCATCGGCGAGGTGGCCGGGGATGCGGGCGTGCATGCGCTTTTGCTGAGCCACTTATCGCCGGCCGTTGAAGGCCATCGCGATGCCGTATTGCAGTCCATCCGGCAACACTACGCGGGCACCGTGACCTTCGCCGAGGATGGCATGCGAATGCGGCCTTGAGTCAGACACGTGCTTCGTGATCGGTTCTACGGGCAAATGACAGACATACTGTTCTTGAACGAACCGCGCCGCGCACAGCGCTGCCACGCAAGTGAGGCACGCGCCAGAAAACCCGTTGATCGCGGCGCACCAGGTGACCGCGCACATGATGCAATCGCGGCGATTGGCGGCCGCTGAAATCGCCCGAGGCTTCGGGCGTGGCTACGGCCTCCAGACACGCATTGACTTCGACATGGTCGAGAAGCGGCCTGCGGCCGTTCGCCAACCGTTTGCGGTTGACGGCGGCACGGGATACAGGCTGTCGGCGCGTGGCATCCCTTGCACTCAGCAACAGAAGAAAAGCCAGCAAGAACGGCGCATCCCATGCGACAGAGTCGACCGAGTCGATGATCAAGCGGCGTTTGAAATCGGCGTCGGCGGCCGCGCCGCGATAATAGCTCGCCCAGTTGTCGTCGAATCTAAATTTCACGTGGTCCAAGAGCGAGGCTACCGCCGTATCGCCGCTGTGCGTGGCATCGAGAAAGCCGCCTGAAAAAATATCTTGCGTGTCCGTATCGGCGAATTCGCCGCGCAGGTCAATGTGCGTTTCCAAGGGCGACACCGTGGGTTGGGCGCATTCGTCCGTATCGGCGTCGGCCCAGAAAGTGCGCGCGACCGCGCTTAGCCCATTTGCGGAAGATTGCAGCAACATACCCACTTTGCGGCCGGTCGCTGCCGCATCAAACCCCGCCGCGGATTGCGTCTCGTGAATCACGCGCTTGTGCACCTCATCATTCCACTCGATCCATAGACGGGGCGCCGGCATTCGCAATAAATCCAGGCAGCCAACCAGGCGCGCCCCGTCCGCAAAGGCGAGATCGGCGCTGGCACGCGTCAAGTCATCGCCGAGCACCAATCGCAACGGGCAAGCGGCAACTTGATTGGCAAACCGGCAGGCTCCCGCGATTTCGAATTGCTTCGAGTCTTCGGAAGGCAGACTTAAGGGCCCTTGGGCATGGGCAACGCGGTCAAGTAAACGCATTGGCGCGGAGTCCTTCGAGCAGCCATGATCGGCTGCTCTATCAGATCCGCCAAAGACGCATGGTGTTTAGGGGATGCGCTCGAACTCGTCCCGGAAGCCGACGAGTTCGTCCCAATACCTGGAATTGTTTGGGTTCAGCGGCGTATTCAGGGCGCGCGCAACCGACGCGTCCACAGGAGTGATCGAGAGCGCCGATACCACCGCGTTGCCCCGCTGCGGCCGGAATGCGAGGCTCAAAACGCCCTCGCCCACTTTGACCTCGAACGAACGATCCACGCCTCGCTGCCTGCCGCCCGCCGCTTTGAAAATATCGAATTCCTTGAGCCGCGTCTTGCCGTTTGCCTCAACGTCGAATATCCGCATCCCGGCTGCGCTGGCCGTCGGTTCTTGGAATTTCAGAAGCACCCGATAGTGCCCATTCGGCAGCGGCACGCGATAAAGAAAATCGCCCTCGCGGTAACTATCGTACAACCGGGCATCCTCGGCGGCGACGGCCACGATCGCGGAGGCCGCGTCCGGTGGATTCAAGCTGCGCCCGGCGCCGCCCACAAAATACATGTCCGATCCATAGCGCTGCCCATCCTTTGTCGCGTAGCCTGCAAGATCTCCGGCCTTGATGTTGGCGATGCGCTCCGAATGAGACAGCATCCAGCGCATTGAATCCGTGATCGTTGCGCCGGCAATTTGCGCCGTGACAATGAGCTCATTGGCACCCTGCCCCAAATGAACGGCAGGCCACAAACAGATTCCGCCCGAGCAGGGCGCCAGCCCCATCTCTTTGCCATTCAACGTGAGCCGCGCCTGCGCCGCGTTGCTGTAGGCTTTGACGTCCGTCACGGCGTAGGCCCGATCGGCATAGCGCCGGCCCGTAAGATGCAAAGTGGGTTGGCTGCTCCAATTCGCGCGATAGAAATAGTAGGCATCCTTGCGGATGTCGCGGTCATAACTGACCAGGCCCTTGTCGTTGATATCGGTCAGGTCGCCCTCCTGACGATAATCGCTGGCGAAGTCGAAGAGATTCCAGATGAAAGCGCCCCACAGATACCGGCGCGGCGCGAGCGCGGCCCAAGACTTTTCGTGATACCAATTTTGATACTCTTCCGGATGCGGCCGGCCGTGAAAATTGATCGGACCGCCGGCCGCATCATCAGTGTGCTGGGTCAGTGCCGCTCCGGCTCCATATTCGGACACGGATAGGGGCAGCTCGGGATGGCGCGCATGCGCATCGTCCAACATCCTGCCGAAATCGGAGACCTCACCCGTGTACCACCCGAAGTATCGGTTGTAGCCGAGGGTCTCGGTGATCCCGACGAGAGGCTCGCGGGACTTGCTCTTCATATCAGCATTGCCGATCTCGCAGCAGTCCGCTAGCGTCGTGGCGCGCGAAGGATCTTCGTGCTGCGCCAGTTCGTTCAGCGACTTCAAGAGCGCGGTGGGCCTGCTGGGCCCCTTCGTCATCGTTGCCGTCAAGTCGACCTCGTTGCCGATGGACCAGACAACGATCGACGGATGGTTATAGTTCTGACGCACCAGTTCCGTCAGCTGCTGCCGAGCATTGGCCGTCAAAGCCGCGTTCGCCGGTGAGCCGTCGAAGGACACCTTGTTGATCAAGGGAATTTCAGCCCACACAACTATCCCGCGCGCATCGGCCAAGTCGTAGGAATAGTCATCGTGCTGATAGTGGGCCAGGCGCACGGCATTGGCGCCCAGGTCTTGGAGCACGTCGAAATCCTGTCTCTGATCGGCAGCAGAGATTGCCCAGCCTTTGATAGGCCGATCCTGGTGCATCGAAGCACCTCTCGGAAACACCTGCTCGCCGTTGAGGAACAGGCCGCGTTCGGGGTCGAACTTCACAGTGCGCAATCCCAGCGGCTGGTTCACCGAATCGAGAATTGCTCCACTCTTGGAACGGATGGTCAGGACCGAATGATAGACATACGGATCGTCCATGCCCCGCCAAAGCCGTGGATGCTCCACGCGCAGCCGCGCTTGTACTTCGGCAGTTCCTGGCGCCGCCGCGGTGTTCAGCGAATGCGAGGCTACGGTGGTTCCCGAAGCGTCTTGAATTGCGAATTCCACCGCCACGCGCTGCGAAATTCCAAGCTGGTTTACGATCCGGCCCGATACGATTACGTTCGCCGCTGCCGCATCGATATCGAGGGTGCGCGCATACAATCCGGGACCGCCGAAGTCCAGCATATCGACGTGCACCGGACGCGTGACGATCAGCGACACATTTCGATAGATGCCGCCAAACATGAAGAAATCGCCGGACAATGGGATCACATCCTGCGTGCTCGCGCCCGGTTGCGGGCGGCTGTTGTCGGCCTTCACCACCAGCACGTTGTCCGCGGAAAGGTTGATGGACGCCGTCGCATCGAAGCGAAATCTCGAAAAGGCGCCTGCGTGCTTGCCCAGATAGCGGCCGTTCAGCCAAACGTCGGCCACCGTTCCCACAGCATTAAATTGCAAAAAGTAGCGCGCGCCGGCGGCGGCTCGGGGAGCCTTGAAATGCAGCCGATACCAACCGATTCCCTGCACGTTACTTGAAAGGATGGAACGCTCGATGCCCTCATTCCCAATCCGATTCCAGGTGTGCGGCAGGTTCACCGCACTCCACGCCGCATCGTCGAATCCCGGCGCTTCGGCGCCCACCAAGTCCGGCGCCTGCATGAAGCGCCATCCTGCATCCAGCGGCGCGTTCAACCGCGCATTTTGCGCAACGGCGGGAGTCGCTGCCCAAAGCGCGAATAGGGCGCCCAGCCAACCGCGCGAGTCTCGATAGCGCACTGCTCCCCCTTTGGTCGCCAACCGTTCGTCATCGTACCGACTTCCAGCCGATTCTCTATTTTTAACGGCGCATACTTGGCGACATGAACATCCGGGAAATCCTTGTGCTGGCGCCGGTGATTCCAGTTCTTACCTTGGGTGACCTGGCGCACGCCGTGCCTTTGGCGCGCGCACTGACCGGCGGCGGACTGCGCGTATTGGAAATCACTCTGCAAACGCCGGTCGCCATCGCCTGCATCGAGGCGATTCGCAAGGCCCTGCCGGATGCGCTCATCGGCGCGGGCTCCCTCGCGAAGCCGGCGGATTTTGCCGCGGCCGGTCGAGCCGGGGCTCAATTCGGCGTGGCTCCGGGTCTTACATCGGAACTTGCGGCGGCAGCACGGGGCGCGCGCTTCCCGTTGTTGCCGGGTGTCATGACGCCAACCGAAGTCATTGCCGCGCGCTTGGCGGGCTTTAATGTGCTGAAACTCTTGCCGGTGCATCAGTCGGGCGGGGTGGGAATGTTGCGCGCGCTCGGCGAGATCTTTCCCGACGTTTTGTTCTGCCCCACCGGCGGCATCACGTCCGCGAGCGCTCCCGACTACTTGGCACTGAGCAACGTCGTATCGGTGAGTGGATCTTGGATGGCTCCGCCAGAAATGATAGCGGCGGGTGAATGGCAAGGCATCGCGGCGTTGGCCCGAGAGGCTGCAGCGCTGAAAAAGCGAGCAATTACATAGGTTAGCCGGGACGCGCCCCAATCGGCCTATACTTTCGACATAACGCAATCATGCCTTCCTGAGCCGTCGGGGCCGCTCCACACGGGTTCTGCAACTGGTGTTAGATTATAGCTTTCGTGGCGCCGTGCACCGCGATGCAACAAGGAATGGGATTGCTTCATAGTTCCGTCACAAATTCCGCGGCGACCTCCGACACTGCGGAGGAAATCGCGCGCGACGTGTCCGCCGTCAACAAGATTGCGGCGGTACCGACGCTGTTGGAGGTGCTGTGCGAGACCACGGGTATGAGATTCGCCGCGGTCGCTCGCGTCAGCGAAACCACATGGACAGCCTGCGTGGTCAAGGACGATATCAATTTCGGCTTGAAGCCAGGGCAACAATTGGATTTGGAGAGCACGCTTTGCATCGAATCCAAGCGAGCCAACGAGAGTATTTTCATCGAGCAGGCGAGCACGGATCCGCGCTACTGCAAGCATCACACCCCCGAGATCTACAAAATAGAAAGCTACGTGTCGGTGCCTATCATTTTGGCAAACGGGCGATATTTCGGCAATCTTTGCGCCATCGATCCTGCACCTGCCAATGTGGCCGACCCCAAGATCGTCAGCATGTTCAAGCGATTCGCGGCGCTCATCGCGATGCAATTGGACAGCGAAATGGCCCGACTGCAAGATCAATCGGCACTGCGCGAAGCGCATTCGGCCAACGATCTGCGCGAACAATTCATTGCCATCCTAGGCCACGATTTACGCAATCCCCTGCAGGCGGTCTATTCCGCCGGCATGTTGCTGGAGAAAAAAGTCACTGACCCCGCACTGCAGGCGGTGGCGGCACGCATTCGTGTGAACGTCAAGCGGATGTCGTCCTTGATCAACGACGTGTTGGATTTTGCGCGAGGCAAGCTTGGCGAAGGAATGGGCGTCAAAATCGCTGAGGTGGACGATATCGATGCAGGCTTGCAGGCGGTGGTCAGGGAGTTTCAAGACGGCCAGCCCAATCGGCAAATAGTGGCGAATATTAGCGTGACCCGCAAAGTGCGCTGTGACCTGGGCCGAGTCCAACAGGTCGCGTCCAATCTGATCGGCAACGCGCTGAAGCATGGCTCGCCCCAAGGTCCGGTCAAGGTCTTTGCGCGGGCCGAGAATTCCGAATTGGTTCTCAACGTCTGGAATGCCGGCGAGCCCATACCGCCCGAGAATATGAGCAAGATTTGCGAGCCTTTTTGGCGGCAGTCACCGAATGGCAATCGGGAGGGGCTTGGGCTGGGACTTTATATTTGTTCCGAGATCGTGCGCGCCCACGGCGGCACATTGTGCGTGACGTCGAGCGAAGAGAGCGGCACCGATTTCACCGCGCGTTTACCCCTAGATTCCAATCATTTTGACTACAATGCCGGCAACGGTCGCGCCCAGTAAAGGGCCGACGATGGGAACGAAGGCGTAAGCGAAATCCGAGCCGCCCTTGCCCGGGATGGGCAGAATCGCGTGCATGATGCGCGGGCCCAGATCGCGCGCCGGGTTAATGGCATATCCGGTCGGTCCGCCCAATGACAGGCCGATTCCCCACACGAGAAAACCCACCAGAAATGGACCCATGCCGGGGCTTAAGCCCACACCGGTGCCATATTTCGATGAAATGGCCGCAGCCGCCAGCACCAGCACGAACGTGCCGATGACTTCGGTCAGGATGTTTGCCAGCGGGGCTCTAATCGCGGGAATCGTCGAGAAGCAAGCCAACTTGTCCAATGGATCCGGTGTTTTCTCCCAATGCGACAAGTAGCTGAGCCAAACCAAGGTTGAGCCGAGCATGGCGCCGAGAATCTGCGCCGGAACATACGCGGAGAGCCGGCTCCAATCCCCGCTGGAAATGGCCACTCCGATCGTCACCGCGGGGTTCAGATGTCCGTCGCTGCCAATGGCCAGCGCCGTGAATACGCCCGCCATCACCCCGAAACACCACCCCGCAGTGATCACTATCCAACCTGATTTTTCGCCCTTGGTTTGGCGCAGCACCACATTCGCGACGACGCCGTTGCCGAGCAACATCATTACCATGGTCCCCAAGAATTCGCCCAGAAATGCCGAATGCATACCGGTTACGCCAACCAGTCCAGAGAGCGTCCCACGGCTCTCTGCCAAGTCCCATACAGTTCGCTGCGGCGGGTTTGCGTCATTTTCGGCGTCCAGCGCTTGTCGACCGCCCAGTTGCTGACAAGATCGTCGCGGTTGCGCCAATAACCGACCGCAAGACCCGCTGCATACGCAGCACCCAACGCGGTTGTCTCGGTGATTTTTGGGCGCACCACTGGAGCATCGAGAATATCTGCCTGAAATTGCATCAGCAGTTCATTGCCGACCATGCCGCCGTCAACACGCAGCTCCGGAATCCGGATCGAGGAGTCCTGTTCCATCGCGCTCAAGACTTCGCGCGTTTGAAAGGCCGTGGCTTCCAGCACCGCTCGTCCGATGTGCGCACGAGTCGCATAGCGGGTCAGCCCGATGATGGTGCCTCGCGCACCCTCGTTCCAATGCGGCGCATACAGTCCCGAGAATGCCGGTACAAAATAAACGCCGCCGTTGTCGTCGACCTCGGCCGCCAGCCCTTCCACTTCGCTGCTGGTCCCGATGAGGCCTAGGTTATCGCGCAACCATTGCACCAGTGCACCGGTCACCGCGATCGAGCCCTCCAAGGCGTAACACGCCTTTTCCTTGGCTATTTTGTAGGCGACGGTTGTAATCAACCCGGCGGCGGAAGCGATGGGTTTTTCACCTGTGTTCATGAGCAAGAAGCATCCGGTTCCGTAGGTATTCTTCGATTCGCCGGGTTTAAAGCACGCCTGGCCGACCAACGCCGCTTGCTGATCCCCCAGAATGCCGCTGATCGAGACGCCGAGGAGCGCCGGCGTTCGGGCTTCACCATAGACTTCGCTGGAGGCAACGATGCGCGGCAGAACGGCGGGAGGAATCAATAATTCCTCGAGCAAGCCGGGATCCCAATCCAGGGTGGCGAGATTCATCAGTTGCGTACGGCTGGCGTTGGTGACATCGGTGATGTGCAGCCCGTTTTTGGTTCCACCGGTCAGGTTCCACAAGAGCCAAGTGTCGATGTTCCCGAACAGCAGGTTCCCCGCCTCGGCCCCGCTGCGCGCCTGCGGTACGTTATCCAAAAGCCACTGCAGCTTGAGGGCACTGAAGTAGCTGGCGAGAGGCAATCCGGTCTGGGCGCGGAAGCGGTTGGGCCCGCCGTCGCGGGCGTACTCGGCGACGAGCTGATCGACGCGCGTGTCCTGCCAAACCAAGGCGTTGTGCAGCGGTTTGCCGCTGCGCCTATCCCACAATATCGTGGTCTCGCGTTGATTGGTGATACCGACCGCGGCCAGATCGCTCGGTCCCAACCCGGCGCGTCCCAGGGCTGCGCCTGCGACCTCCTGCGTGTTTTGCCAAATTTCAACCGGATCGTGCTCCACCCAACCGGGTTTGGGAAATATCTGCTTATGTTCCATCTGCGCCGAGCTGATCGTGTTGCCGCCGCGGTCGAACACGATGAAGCGCGTACTCGTCGTGCCTTGATCGATTGCCCCTACGTATCGGGCCATGGCTTTCTCCGTTTTTTTCGTGCCCCGGGTTTAGTCAGTGTCGGCGTCGGCGTACAGTTTTACAAGATCGGTGAGAAAGTCCCGGCCGATGTAAACGGACGGCACGCTTCTGCGCTCATTCAATCCATGCACGCCATTGCCGTCCGGGTCGCCCCAGCCGCCTGGGACGCCGTAGACAGGAATGCCGATGGCCTCGAGAAAGATGCCGTCGGTGGCGCCGGTCGACATGGAGGGAATCAGCGGCACACCCGGAAAATATTTGGCGACCAGCGTTTCGGCCGGACCGATGATCTTGGCATCGAGCGGCGGCGGCACGGCGATGGGACGGATCGGGGGCACCGGAGTCACCTTGAGGTCGGTATCGCCGATGGCCTCGACCAGAACAGCTTGGGTCGTTTCGACCGTTTCGCCCGGGAAAATGCGGCAATTGACGTTGGCGACCGCGCGTTGCGGCAGAGCATTGTTCGCATGCCCACCTTCCAACAGCGTCGCGACGCAGGTGGTGCGCAGCATGCTGTGATAGCTGCGATCCTTTGAAACGATGGCCTCGGCGGCCTTGTCGCTCGGGTTTTGCGACAACGCCACCATCGCAGCCCCGAGCTCATCGCCGCGGGCAGCCCCGGCCTTGGCTAAGAAGGCGCGCGTGGTGTCGGAGAGTTTCACCGGAAACTCGTGATCACGAACCTTCGTCAGGGCATCGGCCAGTTCGTAAATCGCATTGGCGCGGATTGGAATTGAGCTGTGTCCTCCGGCATTGACCGTCTCCAGCCGGTAGTTCTGCGATGCTTTTTCACCCACCTGGATCGATTCCACCATCAGTTTGCCGTGGCCGTCGGTGCGCCCGCCGCCGCCTTCGTTCAACGCGAACGCCGCGGCAATCAGTTCCGGCTTCTTGTTGGCCAGCCACTGGGCGCCGTTGAACGCAAAGGTGGTTTCCTCGCCGCACGTCAGCGCGAGTTTGATCGTGCGTTTCGGGTGATAGCCGCTCTTCTTGAAGCGCATCAGCATATCGACCCAGGTTGCGTCCATGGCCTTCATATCCGCGGCCCCTCGGCCATAAAAGTATCCATTTTCTTCTATCAAGGTGAACGGGTCGCGAGTCCAATCTTCGCGCTTGGCTTCAACCACATCCAAGTGCCCGAGCAACAGCATCGGCTTGGCGGTGCTTGAGCTGCCCGGCAGAAGGGCGACCAACCCGCCCTCTTTCGGGTGGTCGGGAACGGAGAAAAATGTCAGGTCCTTGCCTGCAAAGCCCGCCGCTCTCAGGTGCGCACCCATCCGTTGTGCCGCGACCGTACAGCTTCCCGACGACAGGGTGGTGTTGGTCTCAACCAGCTCTTTATAAATCGCGCGAAATGCCACCTGGTCGGGCCGCAGTTGCGCCATCGGCGCCTCTTGCGCCATCGCTCCGCCGTTCATCGCCGCCGCGAGACCGAATACGCCGAATAGTTGCTTGTGCATCATGATCCTAGTTGTTGTCGATTCCCGCGATTTTTGCAGATTCAGTCCAGAGGCGTGTAGCCGCCGCGTCGTCGCGGCCACCTTCGGTCGGCACTGCGGGCCGGCATCGATAGAAATACTGACCGCTGATGTTGGCCACCTCCGGAGATGTGGCCAAGTAGACAATGGTCTGCGCACCCTTTTCCGGGGAGATTGCGAAGGTCTTGGCCATCCGCACGACTCGCGAGAGCAAACCGCCGCTTGCGTCGCCGAATCGCGTGGCCACGAAACCGGGGTGCAGGCAGTTAGCCGTAACACCCGTCCCGCTGAAGCGGCGCCCAAGCTCGCGAGTGAACAAAATGTTGCAAAGCTTGGACCTCCCGTATGCCTTAATCGCCGAATACCCCTTCTCGCCTTGAAGGTCTTCAAAGTCCAGCGTGTAACCTTTGTGGGCGTCCGACGCCGTACTGACAACTCTCGCCGGTGCGGCCGCCAGCAAACTCGCGCGCAAACCTAAAGTCAGAACGAAATAGGACATGTGATTGGTGGCAAAGGTCTTCTCTAGATTGTCTGCGGTGACCTCGCGGGCGCTGAACAAAGCCCCCGCGTTGTTGATGAGCACATCGACGCGCGGTTCCGCCGCGGCAATCTGTGCTGCGACGCGTTTCGTTTCGGAGATGCGCGACAAATCGGCGTAATAAATGGAGTGCTTTGCGTCGCCGCCGCGGCTCGCCAAACGGTTCAACGCTTCTTGGCCGCGCGCCGGGTCGCGCGCTATGAGCACCATCCGCGCGCCCAGAGCGGCCAGCCGCTGCGCGGCAACCTCGCCGATGCCCGACGTTGCTCCGGTAATGACGATGACTTTGCCTTTCACTGCTGCTCCTTTTTGTGCAGCGCGCACTGTAGCAGGCAGCGCCTGTCAGCGGAATCAACGTAAGCGTTGCGCCGTTTGGGTGCTGGTTAAAAAACAACCACTGAGGTGGTCTTTTTCAAATAAATTGCGGCATAATCAGCGTGAACATAAAACGCGCAGGCGCAGCACCCCGTTACAATACGCAACAATTAGGGAAGGGATTACCATGGAAGCTCCTACTCCTGATGGCTTTATCAAGAAATTCCATACGCTTCTCGATCCAATCGCCAAGGAAAGTTTTACTCTGGCGCAGTGGCAGTATGCATACGGACAGGTGATATACATCATGGGCTTGAAAATCCTCCAGATGTTTCCCGAAGCTGTGGCCGGATGCGACCCGGGACCGGATCCGGTGTCAGGAAGCGGCGGTGCTGAAGGTGGCGGAGGAAATTACTATTCTCTAATAATGAAAGGCGGCGGAGAAGGAGGCGGGCCGATTATCAATATTGCGATCGCCGCATTGAGTCTCAATCCGGATCCTACAAAGAAAAGCTAAACGAGCTCAACGTTCTGCGTTGATATTCTGGGCAAGCCGATCATTCGATCGGCTGATGTCGCCCATGAGTCCTTGAAAATCGGCGCGGGGCTGAAGCGATGCAAAATAAGGCTCGTGCGTGGCCCACCAGGCTCGTCGCCAACCGAGCGTTGTTGCTTTGCGCAGATCTCGCATCGCTTCATCGCCCTTGCCCTCGAGGGCGTACACCTTAGCGCGTAGCTCATATGTCGCGTTGCGCTCCACGCCTGCCGCGATCATCGCGTTGAGCATTGCGAGCACGTTGTCCAGCTCGCGCTGCGCCGACGGACGGTCCCCTAGCGCAAGGTCCGCAACCGCGAGATCTAGCCGGTACGATGTTCCCATGGCGCCCGCGCCTCTCGCGTAAAATGGCAATTCGGCATATCCAGGAGCGCGATCTGGTGCAGCCAGCGCGCGCGCCATCAGTTCTTTCGCGGCCATTGCTTCTCCCAGCAATAAGCGCGAGTAGGCTGCCTCGAATAACGCCAAGGCATGCGGCGATTGATCAAGTCGTGAAGAATTAAGATAGTCCCGCAATCCTTCTGCGCCGCCCTCCCGGTAGATAACTCGCACCAGCGCAGTGTCGGCCTGATTGTCGTCTTTGGTGACACGGCGACCGAGCTCTACGGCAGTGCGTGCCGGGCCGGCCAATCCAATCGTCAGGAAAAACGTCGCTCGCATCCAATAGAGATCGAAGTCCTTACTCGACTCCGCTTTCAACGCGGCGGCATTCCAACGCAGCGCTTCATCGATCCTGCCGCGGGATTCAGCGAGCCAGGCCAAGCGGTCAGCAGTCGATGCTATCTCGGGTTGCAAAATCCGAGCCCGTTGGCAGGCATTGGCGGCTTCATCATAGCGCGCCAGGTCTTCCAATACTTTGCATCTCTGTTCCTGTATGGCGAAATTCAGCGGATCCAAAGCGGCAGCGCGGTCGTAACTTTGCAGGGCTTCGCGAGGCTGTCCGTCAAAGAACCGTATGCGGCCGATTTGTGCGAACGCCGGCATATCGCTCGGATTCAATGAAATCGCCAGGTGCAAATCTTCAAGGGCTTCTTTCTTCCGTTCTTGCAGGGCGCGCAGCGCTCCGCGGGCGGCATAAGCTGCAGAGAAGCGATTATCGAGCCTCAAAGCCGATGCGATCAGGGGCTCCGTTTGCGCCGCCACATCCGCAATCGGAATATCTCTAAAATAATGTTGGTTCAGGCTTGCATACGCCAGCTGAGTGTATGCGGGCGCAAAATTTGGATCCGCGGCCAACACTTGCCGGTATAGGTCTACAGCGCGATCGGTAGATTCAGGGGTTAGCCGCTGTGAGTAGTACCTTCCAAGCAGGTACAGCTGATAGGCTTGCTTATCCGCGGTACGTCTCGCTGCAAACTGCCGCTCGGAGTCCGTGGTAAGGCGAACTTTCAGAGTTTCCGCCACGGAGCGCGAGACATCCTCTTGGACTTTGATCGCATCCTCGGCGGGCCGGTCGAAATTTTCCGACCACAAATGATAACCGTTGCGCGCATCAATCAGCTGCACTGTGATGCGCATGTGATCGCCCGAGCGACGCATGGACCCTTCCAGTATGTGACTCGTATCAAGCGCCTTGCCGATTTTGCGTACATCTTCGTCCCGGCCACGGAAGGCGAATGCGGAGGTACGCGCCACCACGCGCAGTGTTGGAATCTGCGCCAACCAGCTGGAGAGTTCTTCTGTGAGGCCGTCACAAAACGATTGGTCGGCCTTTTCCGCAGTCATATCGATGAAGGGCAGTACGACGATCGAATTGATTGCCGATGCCAGCCGCTTGGCGCTCGATGAGTACAGCCAAATCACCGCACCCGCGCCAATTAGCGCGATCAGCACCGCCCCGGCAAGCAAAATGGGCCTCGATCTACGATTGAGCCGTGTGGCCGGCCGTGTGGCCGGCGAGACAACCGCGGGAGCTTCCAGCATCGGCGCTGCCTCAGCGGGCTCGTTTGGTGCATTTAAATGCCGTACTGGCGCAATCAACCGGTAGCCTTTGCGCGGCACGGTCGCTATGTAGGTTGGATCCGCGTCCACGTCGCCGAGCAGTTTGCGAAGCTGCGACACCGCTTGATAAACAGACGCGGATCCCACGACCACGCCGGTCCATACTTCGTTGAGCAGGCGCTCGACGCTGACGACTTCGCCGGCTGCGCCGGCAAGACACAGGAGCAGCCGCATGGTACGAGGCTCGAGCTTATGGGTTTCGGTGCCTTTCGCAATGGTATCGAGCGAAGGGTTGACCACCCACTCGCCGATTTGCACCGTGTCCTCGATAGCCCCGGTCGGCATCTCTCAGCCTCCTGACTCCTAGTATAAGGCTTGCATGGCAATTGCATCTGCTATGCTGAAATGCAGTTCGGAGGGGGACGGCATGAAAACAAACTATCCCATTGTTGCCGTATTCATCGCGGTGCTTCTGGGTGCTCCATTCTCGACGGCGAAGGACGCCCCGGCGAAAGATCTATGGGAGCGGGTTGAGCATCACGACGCAGACTCTGGCGGCGTCAAGATTCATTATGCGGCCCTGGGCAAGGGCCCGCTGATTGTCATGATCCACGGATTTCCCGACTTCTGGTACACCTGGCGCAGGCAGATGGAGGTCTTGAGCGCGCACTATCGCGTCATCGCCGTGGATCAACGCGGCTATGACCTGTCGGACCGCCCTGCGGGCATCGAGCAATACGCCATGCCAAAGCTGGTGAATGACATCGGTGCAGTCATCACGGCCGAAGGCCGCGCCAGCGCCGTGATCGTCGGACACGACTGGGGCGGTGCGGTGGCCTGGACTCTGGCCATGACGCACCCCGAATGGATCCAAGCCCTCGTCATTCTGAATCTGCCGCATCCCAGCGGCATTCAACGCGAAATCAAGAACAACCCTGAGCAGCGCAAGAATAGTCAGTACGCCTTTAACTTCCAGAAACCCGGTGCCGAAAAAACGCTGAGTTCGGAAAAGTTGGCTGCCTGGGTGAAAGACGATGCGGCACGCGCGCACTATATTGAGGCATTCAATCGCTCGGATTTCGAGGCGATGCTCAACTACTACCGCGCGAACTACCCACATCCCGACCAGGACTCGGCGGCCCCGGCACCCTCGCCCCTGCCCAAGGTCGCGGTTCCGGTGCTCGAGTTTCATGGGCTAGGCGACCAGGCGCTGCTGCCCGGAGCGCTGAGCGGCACCTGGGACTTGGTCGAGAAGGATTTCACGTTGGTGACCATCCCCGGCGCGGGACACTTCGTGCAGCAAGACGCACCCGATCTCGTTACCACGACCATGAGTGACTGGCTCGGCCGGCGCATTCACTGAGGCGGCCCGTGCAAGTAGCGGCGATACCGATCCGCCGCTGTGGCGGCGAACTCGCGTGCTTCGCGTTCGTACCGGTTGTTCCAATATCCGCAGCGTGCTGACTCTATGAGGTATCTCCAGCGCGTCAAATGACCGGGACGCCACTGACGGACGACGTGGAAATACTCGTGCAACAGCAGTTCATGAGTCGCGATGAAACGCGCGCCGCTGATGCTGAGCAAGATGCGATTGGGACGCGTAGTGGCGCTCATATTCAAGTGAGCACGCGCATAAAGCGAATGCTCGATGACCACCACCGTGTCAACCGGCTCGCCGAAAACGCGCTCGAGCGCGTCGTTCACGGCTTGCGGGACGACGAACCGGCGTGAACGTGGTCTCATCGATAGTTGTGAGATTTCGCACCTCTACTTGAGCGTGTCCGCCTACAGACGTACGTACTTACTTGCACACAGTATGCCTCCACTCACCGAGGCAGCAGCAATGAGGCTCAAATGAACAAAACGCAAGAACTGCAGCATCTTACCGACGACGTGCAAGGTCTGATGGGCAAGGTCGCGAATGATCAAAGCCCGCAAGTTCAGCATTTGCGCGCGCGCGTCGATGAAACCATCCAAACGACGAAAACCGCGCTGGAAAACGCCAACAACGCGGCCATGGATGCCCTAAAAAATGCGGCTAGCGCAGCCGATGACTATGTGCGCGACAACCCCTGGGTTGCCGTGGGCGTGATCGCCGGCGTTGCTGCCTCGCTTGGATTCCTTGCGGGGTACATGGCGGCGCCACAAAGAACCCTCAAACAATCATTGATGGGCATGATTCGGCGATAGACGGGTAATTAAAATAAGGGAAATTCCATGGACATGGTATTGATCTTGATCATTCTGTTGGTGCTGTTCGGCGGCGGCGGCGGTCTGTACTGGGGCATGGGCGCTGGATGGGGCATCGGCCCGATCGGGCTGATTATCGCCGTGCTGGTAGTGGCATTCTTGTTGAATAGCCGCCGAGGGCGGCGCCTCTAGAGCGACGAGAGACCGAATACACCGAACGACTGTTGCGGGTCGGTCCACATGTCGTCGATATACCAGCCGGCGCTTTCGACGATGGCCGACAGGGTCCGAATGCTGTACTTGCGCGAGGTTTCGGTATGAATGGTCTCGCCCGCGGCAAAGTGGAAACTTCGCCCATCGACGCGCACGGTCTGAGCTTCCAGGCTGACCAAGTGCATTTCGACGCCTGAATTGGTTTTGTTCCACCGTGCCTCGTGAGCAAAGCGTTCGAGCTTGAAGTCCCCGTCCAGTTCGCGATTGATCCGCGCCAGAAGATTTAGGTTGAATGCCGCGGTCACGCCCTGCCGGTCGTCATAGGCCGCAAGCAGGATCCGGATATCCTTGGTCAGATCCGCCCCGACCACCGCGGTGCCCTTCGGCCCGACGTGTCGACGCACGCGGCGCAGGAAGGAAACGGTTTCGGCATGATCAAGGTTACCGATGGTTGAACCCGGAAAAAAAGCCGATCGCCCTTTCAAGGGAATCGCGTCGGGAATTTCAAAATTCTCGGTGAAATCCGCAACGATAGGCCGGATGCCAATGTGGGGAAAACGATGCCGCATCGATATCACGGCATGGTCGAGAAAATCGCCGGAAATATCGACCGGCAGATAGAAACGCGGCGCGTCGAGCGCGGCAATCAGAATTTCGGTTTTGACGCCCGCGCCCGCACCGTATTCTATGATCGTGGCCCCCTTGCCGATGAAACCGGCCATCTCGGCCGCGTTCGATCGCAGAATGGCGGTCTCGACTCGCGTTGGGTAATACTCCGGCAAGAGCGTGATCTGCTCGAACAGTTCAGAGCCGCGCTCGTCATACAGCCATCGAGAGGGCAATGTCTTGCGCTGTGCGGACAGGCCGGCGATGACATCCCGCCGAAACAATTCTGGCTGCGACAGGCGATAGTCTGCTGTCGCAAGCATCACGCGTCCTCCGCCAATCGCAAGCCGGCGAATTGCCAACGAGTATGGGGTGCAAAGAAGTTCCGATAGGTTGCTCGCACATGATCCTCCGGGGTAACGCAGGAGCCGCCGCGCAAAACATATTGTCCTGACATGAACTTGCCGTTGTACTCGCCCAGCGCTCCGTCGATCGGGCGAAAGCGCGGATATGGCAGGAAGGCGCTGCGAGTCCATTCCCACACGTCGCCGAACATCTGCCGCAGGCCACCGCCGGCTGGCGGCGCCTGTTTAGGCCGCAGGCGTCCCGAATGCGCGAAGTTGCCGCTTACCGCCAGGGTTTGCGCGGCAATCTCCCATTCAGCCTCAGTGGGTAGACGCCGCTTCGACCACGTCGCAAACGCATCCGCCTCGAAATAGCTCACGTGCGTCACCGGCGCCTCCGGATCGACCGGTTGAGCACCACGCAAAGTCATGGTCCAAAACTCTCCGTCGCGCGCTTCCCAATACAAAGGTGCGGCCCACGCCTCGTCTCGGGCTCTCGCCCAGCCGTCGGATAACCACAGCAGCGGATTGCGATACCCGCCGTCGGCGATGAATTGAATCCACTCGCCGTTGGTGACCAATCGATCGGCGATGCGGTAGGGGTCGACATGCACCGCGTGCCGCGGGCCCTCGCTATCGAAGCCAAACCCCTGCCCCTCGTGTCCGATGTGAAATAGGCCGCCAGGGAAGTTCTGATAGGTCGGCGCGCCTGTATTCCGTAGCTCCACCGGCAGCGGCTCCGATTCCTTATAGGCCGGACGCAGCGGATTCTGCGCGAACAGGTGCAGGATGTCGGTCAACAGAAGTTCTTGGTGCTGCTGCTCGTGATGACATCCGAGCTCGATGAGCTTCAGCACAGGTTCCGACACGTTCTGCTTCAGCAGCCTTGCCATCGCCGAATCGACATGCTCTCGATAGGCAAGCACCTCCATGAGCGACGGACGCGTGAGCAACCCTCGCAAGGCACGCGGCTGCCGCGGACCGACTGATTCATAATAGGAATTGAAGAGAAAATTAAACTTCTCATCGAACAGGCCATAGCCCGGGAGATGCGGCTGCAGCACCATGGCTTCGAAAAACCAGCTGGTGTGTGCCAAGTGCCATTTCGCCGGACTCGCATCCGGCATCGACTGCGCCGTCGCGTCGCCATCAGACAGCGGCGCGGCCAGCGTCGCGCTGGCCGCGCGCACACCGGCGTACTGGCCCTCCAGCGCGGACGGCTCCTTGGATGGCGCGGTCGGGCTGGAATTGGGGCGCTGCATGGTTAGTCTCAGGTGATTCGACGACGCAATGAACTCCCATCGTAATGGGTCGGCACGGATCGTGGGAGATCAGGGCCTTTCCTCATGCGCCGATTCGGATGTAGGCAATCTCCGACGGCGAGGATCTAACTCATTAAAAAGACTGGAAAAGCGCCGTTACTTTTGTTTCGGCTGCGGCGTGAACAACAGATCCTGATAGTCGTAACTGAAATCGGCCAGCGGTGACACGGCCTTCATCGTCACGCGCTCCACCTTGCCGTCGGCATCAAGGCCAAATGTCACATAGGCCGGCTCGATGGTCTTATCGTTGAATCGTGTAATGAAGCTGTCGTACTGCCAGTGCTCGAGTGGACCGCCCATACGCGGCGTCGATTTGAAATCAATCGTAAGTCCAGCCTTTGATTGCGCGATTTCGATATTGCCGTACCAAGGGTCGGTGTACTTTCCAACATAGCGCGCAAGCGGCAGCGAGGGCCCGATCTTGGCGGGCTTGGCGGCGGATGCTTGATACATTTTCAAAGCTTCCTGCACGCGCTGTGTCTTGTCCGCTCGGAGCTTTTCCGGCCAGCTATCGGTCGGCAGTCCGAGATAATGATCGAGCAACTCGTACATCAATCCAATGATGAGCTCGCCATCCTCACTGTTGATCTCGATCGAGAAGCCAACATGCTTTTCCGGAATCAGCACCACCGCGGTGAGGAAACCGAACACCGCCCCGCCATGCCACACGATTTTCGCTCCGCGGTAATCGCGTATATCCCATCCCAGCGCGTAGGTGTTGAACATCGGCTGCGTCGGCGCGAGCGCACCCGAGCGCGGGGCAATTGGTTGCAAAACCAACGGAGTCCACATTTGGTCGTGCGCCGCTTGGCTGAACAGTCTGCCGCTGTTGCCCGGAAGGGCGCCGCCGTCGAGCTGGATCGTCAGCCAGCGCGCCATGTCATTGGCGCTGACCGCCAATCCGCCGGCGGGGGACGCGTTGCTGCCCAGGTTGTCGCGCTCGTCCAAGACCGATTGATCACCCACTCCCCGAAGACCGCCGTTCATGCGCGCATGCGGCTGAGCACGGTCGGCGCTGGCGAAATGGCCGTCATCGTCGGTGGTGGAATGCAGCATGCCGGCCGGTTTGAGCACGTGATCGGCGGTGAATTTCTCCCAGGTCTCGCCGGTAACCTCCTCGATGAGCTGACCCGCTACCATGTAGAGAACGTTGTCGTAGGCAAAGCCGCTTCGAAAACTGGTCGCAGGCTTAATATAGCGCAGCCGCCGCACCGACTCAGCGCGGCTCAAGTTGGTGCGAGGCACGAATAACAAATCGCCGGCGCCCAATCCCAATCCGCTGCGATGCACGAGCAAATCTCGGATGCTCATCTCGCGCGTCACCCACGGGTCGTACATCTGAAAGCCGGGCAGATGATCAATCACCTTGTCGTCCCAGCCGATCTTGCCTTGATCGACGAGTATGCCGAGCGCAGCCACCGTGAAGGCTTTGCCGGTGGAACCGGTCGGAAAAATCGTGTCGGCGTCGACGGCATCGGATGAACCCAGGCGCTTGACACCGAAACCTTTGGCCAACGTAATCTGGTCGTTCTCGACGATGGCAATGCCTAAGCCGGGTACGCCGATGTCCTTGCGCAGGGCTTCCACCCGGCTCTCGAAGCCGGCGGGCGGCGCCGCAAAGGCCGTCGCGGTGCAAAGAATCAAGGGCGCCATTTTAAGAATTTTCATGCAAGCTCCGGTTGAAATGCGCTCGAGGCCGTGGTTTCCAAGGCGCGTGCCGCTTCGATTCGCCGTATCGCGCCATCGAGCGTGAACAGCATCGCCGCCGCAATCGCAGAGATCACTGCAAGAACGGCGAAGAATTGTGCGTGGCCCATGCTGCCCCAGAGCGTGCCCACCGCGCCGGCCGACAGCGAACCGGTAAAAATAGCGAGAAACCACGCCGCTACGGTGGTGGCGCCGTATCCTAAGGGCGCGAGCCGCGCGAACAGACCCAATCCGGTGGGCAGAATATAGAGTTCGCCCAGGGTAAAAATACCAAAAAATAAAACCAGCCACATCCAGCTGGCCCGCCCGGATCCTGCGACGTACGCCGCCGTGGCCAGCAGCAGATACGCCGCGGCGACAACGAGGGCGCCCAACGCCATTTTCCGCATCGAGGATTCCGAGCGGCCCGCATCCGCGCGCCGCCGCCAGCGTGCGAGCAGCAATGGCGTCATGATGATGACCAACAAGGGATTGAGCGCTTGGAACCAAGTCATGGGTATGCTCATCACCGAGGTCGCACGATCGATGCCGACATCCGCCCACAAGGCCACGGTATTGCCCACTTGTTCGTAGGCACCGCGAAACACCGTCACGGCAACACCGACCGCGAACAGTAAAATGAACGTGGAACGCAAACTCACTGCCGGTGCTCGAGGTTTCGCCGCGGCTTTGCCGGCGATGCGAACCTGATCCGGCAGATGCTTGCCGCCGAGGATGTAGACAATGAGACCGGTGAGCATGCCCACGCCGGCGGCGCCGAAGCCCCAATGCCATCCGTAGAATTCGCCCAGCGTGCCGCATATCAGCGGCGCGAGAAATCCGCCGATATTGATGCCCACGTAATAAACGTTATAGGCCCAGCCGCGGCGCGGATCCTCCGGCCGATACAGGCCGTCGATTTGGCTGGGCAGGCTGGGCAAGAACAACCCATTGCCGAGCGCGATCGTGGCGAGCGCGAAGTAAAAGAGCGGTTCGAAAGTCATCATGAAATGACCGGCCGCCATGATGCTGCCGCCGATGATCACGGCGCGGCGCTTGCCGAGCCACCGGTCGGCGATGATGCCGCCGAAGATCGGCGTGAAATACGCCAAGCCCGCGTATGCGCCATAGATGAGCGAGGCTTTTTCCTGGCCGATGAGCAATTGCTTGGTCATGTAGTAGACCAGCAGTGCCCGCATGCCGTAGTAGGAGAACTGCTCCCACATCTCGGTCAGGAACAGAACGGTGAGGCCGCGCGGCTGACCGAACCACGTTTGTGGGCGCGCGCTCATGCTCTAAGCGCTCGGCCCTCCCCAGACATGCTCACCGCTCCACGCGTTGCCATCGGTATAAGTCATGCTGGGCGTTCGATCCTGAGCCAGGAATATCGGCCCATCCAGATCCACCACGTCGCAAAGTTGGCCGAGCACGAATCCAGGCGCCATCGCAAGACTCGTGCCCACCATGTTGCCCACCATGACTCGAAGGCCCAGGCGGCGGGCCTCGTGCGCCATCGCCAGCCCTTCGGTCAGGCCGCCGCATTTGTCCAGCTTGATATTCAGCACTTGGAAACGACCGACCAGACCGGGAATATCGCCCATGCTGAGCGCGCTTTCATCGGCCGCGATGGGGATCTTCGATTTGAAGCCATCCAGATCTGCCTCGCGCCCACGTTTCAGCGGCTGTTCGAGCAGCGAAATGTTCAAGGGTTGCAGCGCGGCCACCAGGGATTCGAGCGCATCGATGGCGTAGCCCTGATTGGCGTCCACGCCCATCCAAACCTCGGGTCGCGCTGCGCGCACTGCGCGCACGCGTTCGATGTCCAGCGGCAGATCGCCGGTCAATTTCAATTTCAGCGCTTTTGCCTGGGCATACTTGCGCGCGCCTTCCGCCATGGCGGAAGGCTCGTCGGCGCCCAGGGTGAAGGTGGTGAGGAGGGGCTTGGGCGGCGGCAAACCGGCCAGCTTCCATACCGGCACGCCTAAGCGGTGAGCATCGAGTTCCCAGAGCGCGCAATCGATGGCATTGCGGGCGCCGCCGGGAGGAAGCAATCGTTGCAGCGAGCCCCGATCCGCGCCCGCTTCGATGTCGGTTCGCGCCGCTTCGATCGCCGCGATCATGGTCTGCGCGGTATCGCCGAGATAGTAAACGCCCGAGGCCTCGCCACGGCCCCGATGGCCGCCGTCCGCGAGCGTGGCGAGGACCACCTCCTGCTCTTCGAATACGAAACCTGAAATTCGAAACGGTGCCGACAGGCGCAGTTTCTCGACTTCAACACGCAGCTTGAGCGCCGGCATCAAAAGTCCAGCCCGAAGCCGATCAGATGAAACGCGCTCGCAATCCACAGAACGATGAGCGCCGAGAGGACGAGCACCCCGCTCCACAACTTGGCCGGCCAGCGACGCGACCCGCTCCAAACGGTCCAGAGGTTCCATAAAATCAAGGCGAAACCGCCGATGAAAGCGATGACGCCGAAAACTTGCGCAAAGCGCACGGTTGAGTTGAATTTGTTGCTGAGATTGTTGAAATCGCCAAACATCCGGATTACGGTCAGCGCCCACACTGCCAACCCGGCAAGGGTCAGGATGGCGCCGATTTTGCCGAGGCGATAGGCGCGCAACGCGTAGGGATCGAGTGCCAGCGTGGCGCCGTAGCGGCGGCGCACGACGGCATTGATGGGCCAGAACAACGCGGTGAGCAGCAGCGCCGCCAAAGCGGCGTACAGCGCGGGTAACAACCAGACGGCATCCTCATACCAGGGCACCCGATCGAACACCATGAACGGGGAAATGCCATCGATGCTGAATCGAACCACCTGACCGTCTTGCACTTTGGCGGCCAGGCGTTCGTGACTTTCCGGATCGCGCCAGACAAAAGGCGCAGTTTCGATCCAGTGGCGCGGTTTTTCGTTCAGGCCCTTGAACGGAGTTACCAGCTCACCCTTGGCATCGGTGCTGAGCTTGGTTTGGCCAAACAAACCGAGCGAAGACAAAAAGCTCGATTGCGATCCGCGCGAGTTCCCCCAGCTGCCCTTCAGCTTGGCCGCGTCGGCGGCGGCGGTGGCCTTGTCTATGCCGGTGACCGTCTCGGCGACGGGAAAATAGCGGTCCGCAAAATCGTCGAACAATGCTCCGCGCAATCCCCCGGCGGCACCCTTTTTACCCAAGCTATTGAATGAGACGTAGAAGCCCACGCCCTCCTTCAGAAAAAGATGAAGCGAGGTGTGAAAGTTCTGCGTGTCGCCGAGGTGCGCGATCACCTCGCGCCCATTGACATTGGTTTCGAAAAATCCCAATTCCATTCGGTTGAGCGGCGGCAGAATGGTGAGCGGACTGTTGTGCATCATTTCGGCAGTCTCGGCTTTCAGAATCCGATTGCCGTGATATTCGCCGTTTTGCAGGTGCGCGATCATGAAATGCGCCATGTCCTCGCCCGGCGAGGACAGCGAACCGGCGGGTGCCGGTCCGATGAATTCAAACGGCTTGGGCGGGTCCGACGCCAGTGGATATCCCTTGGACATCAGGGGCGCGAGGTTGGCCGGGAGCGGCTGACGGAAGGTCGAATACTTCATGTCGAGCGGGGCGAAAATGTGTTTGTCCATGTAATCGTCAAATGACTCGCCGGAAAGACGCTGCACGATGTACCCGGCGAGGGATGCGCCATAGTTGGAATAGGCGGGCGTGGTACCCGGCGCAAACACCCGCTCCGGAACCCATTGCTTGAGCAACGCCTCGAATTTGAGCGATTTGGGATCGTCCGACATGATGCCCTTGGCCTGCTCTTCGAAACCGGCCGTATGCTGCATGAGATTTCGCATGGTGACCGGCTTGCCCTCGCGGACGGGAATCTTGAAATCCAGATACTGATTGATATCGGCATCGAGATCGATCTTGCCCTGCTCCACCAGCTGCATCACGGCCGTCCAGGTCAAGAGCTTCGACACGGATCCCGGCCTGAATAATGTCAGTTTTGGGTCGACAGGTGCGCGCGCCGCGACGTCCGAATAACCGAAGCCGCGTTCGCTCAAGACTTGACCGTCCTTGACCACGGCAACCACGGCGCCGGCAAGGTCGCCGGTACGCAGCGCGTAGGGCATATAGCCATCGAGCCAGGCGTTCACATCTTGCGCCGTCAGCGGCACAGCGGCCGCTTCCGCCGAGGGAGTAGCCGGAGCGGTGGCGGCTATAGGGTTGGTGGGTTTTGATGCCGGTGCGGCGTAGTTTTGTGCAGCGACGCTCATGCCCAGCATGAACAGCGCGGCCAGCGGAGCAGGATTTCGCATAGGTTCTCTTTTCGCGACGGTGTCGCTGTTAGTTTTGGTTTTTAAGACATTCATCAACGAGCCGTTCGAAAGCATCGCCGGCACGCATGGGGTCCGCCACCGGCAGTCCCAAGCGCGCGCTCTCGTCGGCAAGCAATCGCATCGCCCTTTTCTCGTCCAAATCCGAGGTGTTCAAGCTGATCCCGGCGCAGCGAATGGCTGGATTGGTGCGGCGGCCGAGGCGCAAATTCATATCGATGGTCTCCGCGATGTCCGGCAAGGAAAACGGAAGACCCAGCACCTGTTTTCGATCGGGGTCGTGGCACACCACGATCACGTCGGGTTGACTGCCGTGCAGCAGCCCCAGCGACACGCCCGCATACGCAGGATGAAACAAAGAGCCCTGCCCCTCGATCACGTCCCAATGTTGCGGGGCTGCATTGGGGCTCAGCATTTCAGCCGCGCCGGCCTCGAAATCGGCGACCACCGCATCCAACGGCATGCCGCCGCCCGCGATCAGGATTCCGGTTTGGCCGGTTGCGCGGAAATCCACGTCGATACCCCGCTGCGTGAAAGCGCGCGCCAGCGCCAGGGCCGTGTATTTCTTGCCGATGGCGCAATCGGTTCCGACGGTCAGCAGCCGCTTGCCGGATCGCTTGGCGCCGCTTGCGATTGGAATATTTTTCGGCGGCGTGCGCACATCGATGAGCCTGCGGCCGTGGCGCTCCGCGGCCGCTTTCAACTGCGGAACGTTGCCGAGTTTCGCGTGCATGCCGCTGATGATGTCGAGGCCCGATTCGAGCGCCTCGATGAGCGACGGCAGCCAGCTCTCGCTGATCACCCCCCCGGTGTTGGCCACACCGATCACCAAGGCTTTCGCCCCGTGAGCGCGCGCTTCTTTGGGAGTGAGGCGCGGTAAACCCGTGGTGACGGTGGCGCCGGTACACGACCACTCGCCGACACAACGATCGCTCGCCCAATCGCGCAATCCGAAGGCCGTTTTGGCGTAGCCTTTCTCCGTGGTGTCGCCGAGAAACAGCAGATACGGTTGAGGTAGATCCGTCACCTCAGACATTCGTGCCTCCGGCGTGTGCGGCTCGGGTTTTGTACTCATTCCGTAATGATCTCAGAACTTCGCGGACAGCGTGACGCCAATCGTGCGCGGTTGAATGATGGAGGCTGAGCCGTTGAGGCCGGGCGCTCCGCTGCTGTTGTAGCTGCTGATGCCCCGGGAATCGCTCAGATTTTTACCATACAGCGTCCAGCGCCAGCGATCGTTGTCAAAGCCGACACGCGCACCGTAGTCGTTGTAGCTCGGCAATCTAACTTGGAGGAGCATAGTTTCATCGCTGCCGAAGACAGTGCTGCGGGCACCGACGTAACTCCACGTGCCGCCGACAAAATACTTGTAATCGGCGAAAGCGGGCGCGGTGTATTCGGCATCCAGCGAAGTACCCCACTTCGGCGCGTAGGGCAGCGGGTCACCGGTAACCCCATGGACTCCCGGCGCATCCGTGGTCAACTTCGCGTCCGTGTAGGCCCCGGTCCATTGAACGGTGAGGCCGTGCACGGGAACATAGCCGACCGTCCATTCGAATCCTTGGCTCCTTGCCTTGCCGCCGTTGCCATTGATGCCTGTGTTGTCGACTTGCTCGAGCAGCTGAATGTTGGTCCAGTCGACACGGAAGACTGCAGCGTCGATCGACAGCAGTCCGCTCAGCAACGTCGACTTGATCCCGAGCTCGAGGTTGCTGGTTTTATCGGCGCCGTACTCGCGCGGCACGTCAGGCGGTACGATCGGCGGCAATGCGTTGGGCCCACCAGGGCGGTAGCCCGTCGCCCAGCGGAAATAAAGCATGTTGTCGGCATCGATATGCCAGCGCGGCGCAACCGAGTATGTCCAGACATGCCCTGACGACGGCGTGCTGAACTCCTGCCCACCACCTGCGAGCAGGCCCGAAAGGATTTCTGTGGCTACTTGTTCATTCTTGGAATAGCGGCCGCCGGCTTGGATGTCGAATTGCGGGATGATGTGGATCGTCATGTTGCCAAACCCAGATGTCTCTTTGTAAATGGAATCAAGAGTGGCAATTTCCAGGGCTCCAAGCGCTGTGATCGGCGCTCCGCTCGGCAGCGACAGCGGGTTCAAGTGCTGAAACAAATGGCCCTGTTCGCGCGTGAAGTAGGCGCCTACCTGCCACTCAATAAAGTTGGTCGCAGGAGACGACACACGCACTTCCTGCGTGAATTTCTTAAGATCAACGAGGTTATCGAGTAAGGCGCCGGTGTCGGTCAGCCCGGCTCCCCCCAGCAAGTCTGCGTAGGTGAGGCCCGGCGCGAGCGCGACATTGCTCACGTCGGAGATCGCGTCGGAATTCAGGATGCCATAGCTCGTCGTCGATAAGATACTGAACAGCCCTGCGTCCCAATTGATGGTCGCGTTGTAGTTCTTATATTGGAAACTGCTGGGTTCGGCAATAAAACGCTCCTGCTCTAGATCGCCCACCGCCGGCCTCAAGGTAGCGTTGTTGGTGTCGACTCCCGGCGTGCCGTTGTATTTTGATTGCTGTGAGCTCGCGGTCAGGCGGATGGTGAGCGAGTCGACCGGCTCGGCGAGCAGCGACACCCGGCCGCCGTACTTGTGGCCGTCGTTCTCATCCACCTTGCCGCGGCTCGGATCGTCGACCCATCCGGCCACGTCCTGTTTGAAACCGCCGACCCGCAATGCCATTTTGTCGCCCAATGGCAAGTTCAGCACCACGCGGAAATCGCCGCCGGAGCCGCCATGATCAATGGTTTCACCGCTCACCTCAGCGGCGCCTGAAAAACTGCCCAATACCGGCGGCGCCGTCACGAATTTCAGCAGGCCGCCTTCGCTGTTAGACCCGTACAGCGTGCCCTGCGGGCCGCGCAACACTTCGACGCGCTGCAGATCCCAGGTATCGAAGTCGCCACTCAAAATAGAACCGTTGAGCAAGGCACTGCTGGAACCGAAGGGCGATTCGTCCAGATACACCGCTACGGTGGATCCAACGCCGCCGGCGTTCTGGCCTCGCAAGGTCAGATTGGTGTACCCGGGTTGACTGCTCGTAATCGACAGGCCCGGCACCATGGCTGCATAGTCGCTGAAACTCCGGTACTGCAAGTTATCGAGCGCCCCGCCGCCCAGGGCGGTGATGCTCATGGGCACGTCCTTGAGCTTCTCTTCCTTTTTTTCCGCCGTCACCACGATGGTCTCCAGCGCATCGTTGGACGCAGGGGCGGCATCGGCGGCGAGGCTTTGTTGCGAGAGCAGC
>JAXDQK010000101.1:0-3259 GCA_034667905.1 Gammaproteobacteria bacterium
CACGTTTCCAAACGGATAAGGTGTCCTGGCGATATTAGAGATATCATAGAAAGGATATTCCGTACGAAGGTTTGTCTCGGGATCAATCCTGGCTTCCGAAATAGGGCCGGCACTGAACATGTCCAGCATTTGCGTTATGACCGCATTGAAGCCTTGATGATTAAGATAACCAATTAGGGTCGCCAGTGGCGTCACCGTGGATCGCGGGAAGTCAAACAATTCGTCTACGTCCAAACACAGACACCACCGACCGCGGCAGTACCGCTTTGCGAGGTATCGCTTCATTGTGTTCTCATACGAGTGATATGGTGCGTAGGTCCTTAGCAACGTTACGTCTGGTTGCTTCGATAGGATCTCTACAGAGCGATCCGACGAGCCATTGTCCAGGATCACGAAATTCTTAACACCCATCAGGCGATGGTGCGCTAAGAACGATTGAAGCCAAGCTTCGCCATCTCGCATGACGCTGATAACAATGACGTCGTCGGGGCCGCTGATAATCCGCCGAGGGCCGTGCAAGTACGTGACGCGAAAGGGAAGAAGCACCCCACGTAGTCCGAACTGGACGATGTTGAGCTTATTTAATCGACCAATGAGCGATCGTAGACCGTTTCCGGGCATGACCAACGCACCCACACACCATCTAGTCCTGGGCAGGATCGCTAGTAACGTTCAAATCGTCCTCAGGCGTTGTGAGGCATTCGATTGGAAGATACTGCGGCCCATTCGACAACAACGAAGATTTAATTCCGAATACTCGGGCCACAATGCGCAACGCGCATTTGCATGTACGCCGCGCCGAAGGAAGGCGGCTGTCGTCGTTCAGTACGAGCCGGCGCAGCAACCCAAAACATGCAGACCAGTTGCCATCATCAAGCTCACGTCGGAACATCCAGTCCGTGTACGAACGCCTGCCCGATTCGATCTGCAACCGATATTCGGGATGGCGCATAAGCATTTCGGAACGTACGAGCGCATCCGATCTTAGCATTTGTTCCACGTCTCGAGACATGGCCGTCGGGACCTGACGATAGCCAGTGAGATAGTCCGGGACGACCGCGAAGTGGCTGCGTTCTGCGATTTGGAGAAACAGACGCCAATCCTCGCAGCCTTGCGCTTTACGTGCCTTTAACGAAGTATCGTATCCACCCAGTTCGTTCAAAGCAGACTTGCGCGTCAGCGCGGTGCTTCCGTTTCCCACAAAGTTCCCGTGGCATAACTCTAACAGCACATCTCCCGTGAAGTTGGGATGCGTACCCCAATCGATGACTTTACCATCCCCATCGACAAGGGCGCTCCACGTGTATACGAGCCTTACCTCGGGTCCTGCCGCTCGCAGGGCACGGAGTTGCCTCGCTATCTTGGTAGGTCGCCAGAGGTCGTCCGCGTCAATCGGCGCGATAAGATCCGCTCGCGCCTCTGCTATGCCGCGGTTTCGTGCAGCAGCAACACCGCCGTTTGACTGTTTGATTAACCTGACGCGGCTATCCACGCGCGAATGATCCGAAACGCATTGATAGGTCCGATCGCTGGATCCGTCGTCTACGACAATGATCTCCAGATTTCGATGGGTCTGCTGTCTGATACTCAGCAGTGTCTCGTTGATGGTCCGTTCGGCGTTGAAGGCAGGCACGATGACGGAAACGAGTTCTTCTTCGCCGCTCATTCCGTTCACCGGCCCAAATGTTTAAACGGTGGTCGTATTGATCCGCGACCCCAGAAGCGAATGTCGCGAATGACAAGAATTCAAGAAGAGACCTTTGCGGATCTCAGAGATCTTATCGCGCCGTCGGCCTTTCTTAAATGCTTTTTAGCAGACTTTCGAGCGATTCACTCCCAAAGGGCCGACGGACAAATCCCGCCAGTTCGCCAAGGATGATGCAATGCGCATCGATCGCAGGTTGGATTCGGGGCCCTGTCGTTTACGCCAGAGGACAACTCCCGCGCTCCTGGGAATAGTGGAAGCATTAGAGTTTTTGAAGACCTACCGGACCTCTTTGGGCGTCTTCGATCTCGCTATCGCCGCGCCGCAGAACTGATCCTGCTTTACTGGCCTGAAGTGCCGCCGCGCGTCGGAAGTTTGGCGATGGTCGCCGCGCTCTTTGGCGCGGACAAGTTCAATTCCCGGTACCCCGAACACCGCAGAGCGAGCCCATGCGGGCCTTGGGCGCTCAGGCCGCGTGAGTGATTTCAACCGGCGCGCTCAGTTGACGGATGACAGTCTCGCTTCGAGCGCGGCGATCGTAGCCTTCAGATTATCTCGCCTTGTAGCGAGCTGTCTTGCCAGTATCGAATAGCGGGCATCGGAAGGGTCGCGTACGCGCGCGCACTCCTCCTCGGTGCTGACGTCGCAATCCAGGACCTGAACTACGCGTTGCATGTCGGCGATCATGTTGCCGATGCATGCAGATTCCCGCACTGCGGTACGGCTGGCGGTTTCAAAATGGCGCTGCTGTTTCATTTCGGTGCTTTCAAATGGACGAATTTAGCACAACCAGGTCGAAGAGGAGTGCGTTTCTGTGCACCTCGCAAATGCTGTGCCGGAAGCCAGCGTGCGAACGGGATGCGCGACGCCCCGTTTAAATGACGTACTGCGTCGAAGCGACCGTTGGCGAAGGGCAACGCGAACGGCCTGGGCGATTTAGCCCTTCAGCTTCCGCTTGAACATCGATGCCGGAGAAACATCCAGAACCTCGCAGATCTCAAACAAGCGAGCGGCGCTCACGCGGTTATAGCCGCTCTCGTATTTTTGGATCTGCTGGAACGTGACGCCCAATTTCTCACCCAAATCCACCTGGCTCCTGCAATGTTTTGAAGTGGCTGCGGGTGTGGAAAGGCCGGTGGCACCATGCCGCACGAGCGCCGGCCCATTGCTGGGGTCTTATACCCGAATGCGACTTATCGGTCTCAGCAGCACGAGGCCAACATCCCTCTCGACGCGGTCCGCAGACCGCGCGATACCCCGATCTGGAAAATTGAGGCCACGTTGAAATGCTGGCCATGCCGGACGCCGCACTTTCGCCGCGCGTCCATATGATCAATCTCACGCAACAGCACGAGATCGCGCCTTACAAGTGGCGGGCATCCAGATGACGATGAGCGGCGGTAGAGAGGCCGGACACGCTAATATTGCCGCCGCACCAGTGGAGCGTCGCTATTTTCCCAGAAAATCCCTCAAGCGAGCCAGTTCAACGATGTGGTCCGTCGACAAGATCGCGCCGACGAGATCAGACTGTGGCGCGGTGTGAATTTCATACAA
>JAXDQK010000102.1:0-8044 GCA_034667905.1 Gammaproteobacteria bacterium
TTTTCAGTATTTTTCACGCCAAGCCGATCAAGGCGGACTATGGCATCGAGCTGGGGACCATCCCGATCAAGTCGCAAAAGGATTCGGTGCCGCCGAGCTGCGAGGACAAGCCGGCATGAGCTTAGTGCGGCGCGGCCGGCCCGCGGTGCCTCGATATCTCTGGCGCTAAGGGCTTCGCTTAAGCAGAATTGGCGCATGATTCAGACGGGAGCCAGGTCAGAGACGGAGCAGGATCCGTCCGATCCCTACGCGCGGGTCGGGCAGACTTTCCCGCAACTCGACGAGGACATGGTGCGCCGCATCGCGAGCTACGGCAGCGAAGAGACGCTCAGGGAAGGCACGCTGGTTTTCGAGCGCGGCCAGCGCGGCGTCGATTTTTTTCTGGTTCTATCGGGTTCGATCGAGATCTTCGACACCGACGCGCGCGGCGTACCGAATGTCTTCACGGTGCACGGCGAGCGCCAATTCACGGGTGAGATGGACCTCTTCAACGACCGCCAGATTTTGGTGTCCGGCAGGGCGGGTCCTGACACGCGCGTGGTGCGCGTCAAGCGCGCGGACTTTCGCCGCCTGGTCATCGGCGAGTCCGATATCGGTGAGATCATCATGCGCGCCTTCATATTGAGGCGCGTCGGGTTCATTCGCCACACGCAAGGCGGCGTCATCTTGGTAGGTGCGGGGCACAACGGCGACACGTTGCGTTTGCAAGGATTCATGACGCGCAATGGGTATCCGCACCGGGTGCTCGATACGGAGCGCGACAAGGACTCGGAAGCATTTCTCCAGTGCTTCGACGTCAAGGTGGACGAGCTGCCCGTCGTGATCCTTCCGGGCGAGGTGGCGCTGCGCAACCCGAGCACTGTGGCGCTGGCCGATGCGCTCGGCCTGATCGAAACGCTCGATGCAAAAACCGTGTACGACGTGGCGGTCGTCGGCGCGGGACCTGCCGGCCTCGCTGCCGCGGTATATGCCGCGTCCGAGGGTTTGTCGACCATTGTGCTCGAAAGCACCGCGCCCGGAGGGCAGGCAGGCACGTCCTCAAAAATTGAAAACTACCTAGGGTTTCCCACCGGCATCTCCGGGCAAGCGCTCGCGGGCCGAGCCCAGGCACAGGCGCAGAAATTCGGCGCGCGGCTCGCTATTGCCCGCTTGGTGACGGGATTAAAGTGCGCCGACCGCCCTTATCGGCTCGCGCTCGACGGCGGCAGCTTCGTCAAAGCCTGCGCCATCGTCATCGCCACCGGTGCGCGCTACCGCAAGTTGGACCTGGAAAATTACGCCAAGTACGAGGGGCATGGCATTCACTACGCTGCCACAGCGATGGAAGCGCAGCTTTGCTCGCGCGAGGAAGTGGTGGTGGTCGGTGGCGGCAATTCAGCCGGCCAAGCGGCCGTATTCTTGTCGCGGACCGCGAGTCACGTGCATATCGTCGTTCGCGGCGCGGGACTGGCGGCAACCATGTCCGATTATCTTATCCGGCGTATCCAGGGGTCGGCCAATATCACGGTGCATCCTTACACCGAAATCACCGCGCTCGAAGGCGACTCGTTCTTGCGCAGCATCAGTTGGACAAATCGAGACACGGGCAAGTCCGAGACGCTCAAGGTGTCCAACGTATTTGTGATGATTGGTGCGGAGCCTAATACGGAATGGCTCAATAACTGCGTGTCGCTCGATGGTAAGGGCTTCGTGGTGACCGGGCACATTAACGATGAACATGAGCTGACCTCGCCCTACGTCACGACCCAACCTGGCATTTTCGCCGTGGGCGATGTCCGCTCAGGATCCGTGAAACGCGTGGCCTCGGGCGTCGGCGAGGGATCGGTCGTGGTCCAAGCCATTCACAGGTTCTTAAATCCAGGTGTCGCCTAGGAATAGGTGAGTTCACATCTGCCGGAACCGATGTAGAAAACTACGGCTGACGGGGAGCACCTCGCCGCGGCCTTTCAAATGGATGTCGGCCGTCTCATTGGGACCGCGCACGATACGGGCGATGGAGCTTAAATTCACGACCACCGAGCGATGCACCTGCGCGAACTGCGCCGCATCGAGCTGCGCGGCGAGCTCTTTGAGCGGCGTGCGAATCACGGCTTCGCGCTGCTCGGAGGAGTCGTCACGCCACGCGACCACGGTGTATTTTTCCTCGGCGCGCAGGAAATCGATTTGCTGGACCGGGATCAGCGTGACGGTTTGCCCCACCGATGCGCGAATCCAGCGCAGCGGCGCGGCTGCCTCGCTCCGCTCGAGGGCGGCGGCCAGCTTGAGCAGCAGTGCGTCGGTATTGACCGCGGCTTTGGCGTCGCGCAGCCGCTCCTGCAGCCGCGCCACAGTTTGCGCGAGACGCGCGGCATCGACGGGTTTCACGAGATAGTCGAGCACGCCCTGTGCAAAGGCCTGCACGGCGTACTGGTCGAACGCGGTGACGAACACCAGATGCGCGCGATGGCCGATGTGGCGGGCAGCCTCGATGCCGGTCACGCCGGGCATGTGAACGTCGAGAAAGCACACGTTCGGCTGGAGGCGGTCGAACTGGTCGATGGCTTCACGCCCGTTGCGAGCCCGAGCGACGACGGTGAGTTCGGGCCAGGCTTGAGAGAGCTGGCGCTCGAGCGACTCGCGCAGCAGCGGCTCATCCTCGGCAATCAGTGCAGTGGGATTAGGTTGCATCAGGATGGCGTCTTTCGTGCTGGGAATGACAGTTCGGCTCGCACACCATGGGGCACGATCTCAGTGACGCGCAACTGCGCCTCGCTGCCGAACGCCAACTGCAAGCGCTCGCGCAGCGCGGCCAAGCCGGTGCCGAGCCCGGTGCCGGTTGCTCGCAGACCCACGCCGGTGTCCGTGACGCTGGCGAGGCAGCGGCCCGCCGCCAGCTTCAAGTCGATGTCGATGCTGCCGCCGGTTTCGCTGGGGTCGATACCGTGGCGTACGGCGTTCTCCACCAACGTCAGCAGCGTCATCGGCGGGCACTGCAGATCCATCATGCCGGGATCCGAGTGCATCGAAAACACCAAGCGATCCGGCATCCGCATGTGCATGACTTCAAGGTAGGCGTGCACCAACTCAAGCTCTTGCCTTAAGGTCGTCGCCGTTTCATGCAGGCGTGGCACGGCGGCCCGCAAGTAAGCGATCAAGCTCTTCAGTACTTTGGAAGCCTGGGGGGCGCCGGCCTCCACCAGCGCCTGCACATTGGCGAGCGTGTTGAAAAGAAAGTGCGGCTCGACTTGCGCCTGCAACAACCTGAAGCGCGCGTCCAGCGCCTTGCGTTCCAGTTCGCTGCGCTCCAAGGCAAAGGCGGTGGCCTGATCGCGGGCGAACGTATCGCGCTGCCGGACAAGCGCGCCCACGGCGATCCAGGGAGCAAACAAGACGCCGACAAACACCAGTGCGAAATAGCCTTCAACTCGGGCTGGCTCGGTTGCAAAACTTGGGTGGCCGCCGGTGGTAAGCCAATACGCGAACAACGCGGCTAACGGTACGGATACCGCCACGCCCAGAAGTTGCAGCACCCACCGTGCCAGCCACCGCGGCAGGCGCGCGGGCCAGCGCTCGAATAATCCAAAAGCCAACATCGCAGAAAGACCGACGACCATTGTGCGGCCTACCACCACCACGGTGGGCATGACCGAACCCAAGCGCAGGATGAGTCCAATCACGGTCGATGCGATCAGCGCCACGCGCAGTCGCGGCCAACCTAACAAGGGTGGCGGGGCACCGGTCCGGGCGAAGGTATCGTTAACCGACATGCGCTCACTATAGTGCAACGGCGCAGGGCTTCGAGCGCTAGGGAGTGGGATTGGCGGCCGCGGATGGCCGCTCGTCGGCCGCAAGCGCGACTCGATCCGGGCTGATCGTGCTTCGTCGCATGCAGTGGCAACTGCTGCGCGCTGAGCCGATAGTGCCCCCAAGCGGTTGTCACGCATGGCGCGAAAAGGAGAGTCGATCATGAAGACGCGAAATAAAGTGCTGAGCCTGGTAGTGATCCTGCTGGTCGTAGCGGGAGCCTCGTTGGCGCTAGCGTTGAGTCACAACACGGCCTGCCCAGCGGCGGCGCCCCTGGCGGCCGGTGCGGCCGGTGCGCCGCCGATGAAAGCAATCGTCTATCGTTGCTACGGCTCGCCTGAGGTACTCAAGCTCGAGGAAATTGCCAAGCCATCCGTGGCGGACGACCGAATGATCGTGAGGGTGCACGCGGCCTCCGTCAATCCCCTGGACTGGCACTACATGCGCGGCGAGCCATACTTCATGCGTGCCATGGCGGGAATGGGGAAGCCCGACAGCATTTACATGGGGGTCGATTTCGCAGGTACGGTGGAGTCGGTTGGAAAGAATGTCACGCGGTTCAAGCCCGGCGATGAAGTGTTCGGCGGCCGAGACGGCGCCTTCGGGGAGTACGTGAGCGTCGCCGAGAAAGGCTCGCTGGCCATGAAGCCGACCAACATGACCTTTGAACAGGCCGCGGCCGTGCCCATCGCCGCCATCACGGCATTGCAGGCGCTGCGCGACAAAGGAAACCTTCAAGCGGGGCAGAGCGTCTTGATCAACGGCGCGTCCGGCGGCGTCGGCACCTTTGCCGTGCAGATTGCCAAGGTCTACGGCGCCAACGTCACCGGTGTTTGCAGCACCCGGAACTTAGACTTGGTGCGATCCATCGGCGCCGATCAGGTTATCGATTACACCCGCGAGGATTTCACCAAGCTCTCGCAGCAATACGATCTCATCATCGACACGGTGGGTACGCACTCGCTGTCCGATTATCGGCGCGTGTTGAAGCCCAACGGTGCGTTGGTCATCCTCGGATCCCAAGATAAGGGCCGGTGGCTGGGACCTATGTGGGGTCTCGTCGACGCGAAGCTGTATTCGCCCTTCGTCAGTCAGAAATTCGTTTTTCTACTGGCAGAACTGAATCCCAAAGATCTCGATACCCTGCGCGACTGGATGCAGGCGGGAAAAGTTACGCCGGTGATCGACCGGCGCTATGCATTGAGCGAGGTCCCCGAGGCGATCCGGTACCTGGAACAGGGACACGCGCGCGGCAAAGTCATTGTTACGGTCGATTAGGCGTGGCGTCATATCAGCGCAAGGCGGTGGCGCTCGCCTTCCTATGCAATTTCATGCTGATGGGAAGCTATTACATCCTGCGGCCGGTGCGCGACACGGTAGCCACCGTCGTCGGCGTGGGCCAGCTGCAGCAGCTCTTCACCGCCACGTTCATCGGCACTTTCATCGCCTCAGGCATCTACACGGCGCTGGCCACCCGAGTCAAGCTCACTCGATTGTTGCCGGGCGTTTTTTGGTTCTGGCTGTGCAATGTGGTGCTGTTCGCGCTGCTGTTCAGCCTCGCGCCGGAGAACCGCTGGCTGGGCTCGGCGTACTACGTGTGGTTCAGCGTCACCAATCTGTTCATGATCTCGGTGTTCTGGAGCCTAATGGTGGACGTGTTTTCTCCCGAGCAGGCGACCCGTTTATTTGCGCTCATCGCGGCCGGCGGCGCCTTGGGTGCAATCGCCGGCCCGCTGCTCACTCGGCTGCTGGTGGGAACATTGGGGTTGAGCGGCATGCTATTGCTGGCCGCGGCGGGATTCGCGCTGGTCATCGTCACCGTTCACCTGCTGATGCGGGAGAAAGTACGATTGCGCGCGAACGGCGATGCCCAGCAGTCGACGCTTGATCACGCCTTGAAAGGCAATGCCTTCGAAGGGTTCGGCCAGCTGCTCAAGTCGCGCTACGTGCTCAATCAAGCCGGGTTCATACTGCTCATGACCTGGGTCAATACGGTGGCGTATTTCTGCCAAACCGACCTGATCGCGCGAACCTACACGGGGATCACGAGCCGAACGCAAGCCATCGCGGACATCGACCTGGTTGTGAACATCTGCACTGCCTGCATTTTGCTGCTCGGGCTTGGCCGCATCGTGCAACGATTTGGTGTTACCGCGGGGCTGATACTCAACCCGCTGCTCATGGTGATAGCGTTTCTCGCCACGGCGCTCTCGCCGACGCTATTCATGATCCAGGTCCTGCAGGTGGTTCGTCGCGTCGCACAGTATGCGATCGCGCGGCCGAGTCGCGAAATTTGCTTCACCGTGGTGGAGCAAAGCAGCCGCTACAAGGCGAAGAATGTCGTCGATACCATCGTCTATCGGTTTGGCGATGTGAGCTCCGCCTGGGTACAAGCGGGCTTAAGGTCGATGGGCTATGGCATGAACGGCGCGATCGCGGTGGGAGTCGCGGCGTCGGTGGTCTGGGGCGCGGCCGCTTTATTCCTAGGCCGCCGCTATGAAAAGATTCGCCAGCAGGACGGCGGCGCGCGCGATCTCGAGCGCAGTGAGGCCGTTGCCGCGAGCCTTTGAGTCAAAGCCGCGCATCGCTGCGCGCTTCTTGTGGAATCTTGAGATTTATTCACAGCGCTGCGCAGCCCCGTGCACTACGATGCTGTGACGTTCATTTAAGGATGAAGAGCGGTGCGCGATCCTTTGAAAACGTGGCGGCATGCGTGCTCGCGAATATTGTTGCCGCTCATTCTCGCGGCGCTGGCCGGATGTACCGCGATTGCCGTGGGTTTGGGGCTTCGTGTGCGGCTGGACAAAGTGCCGGTCACGGCGCTGTCGGCTTCGCTATCCGCGAAGAATGGTGCCGGCGTTCAAGCATTGGCTCCGGGACAATCCGTGAAGCTGATCATCGTTGCGACCGACAAGGACGGACACCAATTCGTTACCGCCGGCGCAGGGCACGGCAAGGTGCTGTTGGACAGCTTCACGTACGACCCAGATATCGTGCAAGTGAACAAAAAGGGCGCCGTGATGATGCCGGCTGACCCGCGTGTGAGCGAAGGAAAGGTGCCCCGGCTTCGCATTACGCCGGTCGGCCATCCGGACGTGACCACTGAGCTACAAGTTCCGGTGCGCTATGACGTCGTGTATCAGGCGAACTTCTCGGGTGCGGACGGGGCACCGGGCAGCGATGGTTTTGACGGAACAGACGGGATGTCGGGCAGCAGCGGCTCCCCGGGCACGATCGACCCAGCGACGGGCATTCCGGGGACGCCAGCCCCGGGGGGTGATGGTACCAACGGCGGCAACGGCACCGATGGCTCCAACGGGGGTGACGCATCACCGGGATTGGCGGTGTCCGTTTGGATGAGGCTGACCTCCGATAAAGAGCCCCTGTTGCAAATAAAAGTGGCCGGTGCGGGTCGTGAGTCCTTGTACCTGGTGGATCCCAACGGCGGTTCACTCAAGGTGCAGGCCAACGGCGGACGCGGGGGGCAAGGCGGCAGAGGCGGCAGGGCTGGAAGAGGCGGGTCGGGCGGGGATGGATTTCCGAGCGGCCTAAGCGGCTCATCCGGTAGTGCGGGCTGGGATGGCCATGCGGGCGCAGACGGGCCGGCAGGAACCATCACCGTATGGATCGACCCTCAGGCTGAGGCGTTTCGTAATCACCTCGCTCTGACCAATCTGCGCGGCGACGGCCGGCCAGGTCCTGCTCCAAGCATCAACGTAGAACCTGTGCCCCCGCTTTGGTGATACCCCACCGCTGTCACAGCGTTCTTGCCGGCCGGCACCTTCAAATCGATATCGGGATAGGCGGTCTCGTCGTCCGGCCTAGCGGGCTGGATAACTGGCATTAGAATAGCGAAGGGGAGATAAATTGCGACCCACCAATGGAGCCCGCCGCATGGATCAGGATCACGAGATCATCGCCACCAACGCGAGATTAGACGACGCCGCACAAATGGCGCTTTTTTTGGCGCCAATCCCCAATGCCGGCAGCCTCGAAGCGCTCTTGATGGAGCGAAAGGGCGTTTCCACGCGTACCTACGACGATGATGAGATGCTCGCGCGGTTCGTGCGCAGCGACGGGAAAATGGTCGCCTGCTATACCGTGAAGGAGGTCACCATCGATGAAGCCGAAATGATCGCGGCACAGTGCGAGCTGTTGGATGTGTGGAATTTCGAGAGCTTTTCGCGCGCGGTGCACATCGCACTGGATCCGGAGATCTAGGCTCGCGCAGTCGCGGGGAAATTCTCGCGATCGCCCGATC
>JAXDQK010000103.1:0-5470 GCA_034667905.1 Gammaproteobacteria bacterium
GGCCTGGAGGAATGCCGATGCGTGCGAAAGCCAGTGCGGGGAAGATCCGTCAGACGTATGAATTCATCAAGGCCCCGACGTTACCCCCGTCCTGAGTAGCGTTTCGGTTTAGAGTCTAACCCCGGCCAGGAGGTTGGACGTGAAGAAGCGATTTACGGAAGAGCAGATCATCGGATTCCTGCGGGAAGCTGATAAGGGCATCGCGCTGAAGGAGTTGTGCCGCAAGCACGGGTTCTCGGAGGCGAGTTACTACCTCTGGACTCTAAAGCCCTACGCTACTGAGAAAGGGGTAACGTAGCAGCGAGACAAGCGCGAGACCGTCGGCATCCGGCAAGTCACGACCCGAAGCGGTCCCCGACGACCGGCTGGTCTCTGGAAAGCAATTGGACCATTACCCAGGGTGATCGAGTTCACGGAGTAGCGAAGGTGCTGCTGTTACTATCAAGATGATATCGGCAACCAGATAGCTGGCATCGCCGCACCATCATGAACACGCCGTGGTTGGAATCTAGCTGAACCCTGTCCGGCGACATCGCACGAACAGAAAACTCAACTTGATCGAAAAACGCATGGAAGGGATATCCGCTGGGCTGAGACTGGTCTAATTCCAGGAGGTCCTTGATAATCCCGAATTGCTCAGCCGGGGGGACGTCGGATGCACTATCGAGATAGATCGTTGCCCGCGCATCCTTGAATTCAAATAAAGTCCTGCCGCTCTCGCAGCGCCACGCAGAGTCGGCTCGGCTGCAAAATATAGTGAATCTCACGGGATACCCCGAGACCGAAGCGCGTGGCGCACAGCGTACGGTTACACTGACTCTGGGCGGGGATTCGAAGGCAAAACGATAGGCTTTAAAATCGATGGCATTGAGGTCGCTTGCGGCCATGCAATTCATTGCGGCCAACTCGTTCTTGTCGCTCGAAGAGAGCTCGATAGGTGAGCCCGTGAAGGGAGCAGGTAATGCGGAGCTCGGCAGCAAGATTGCACAAAGTGCCGTGCCACAAGCGATGTGTGCAACGGTCCGAACACCGCTAGTCGCGGCGACATGCCTTGGCTTACGGCGACCTTGCACATATTCCATGCCTACTTGACCTTCGACGACGAGTGCTCGGGCGACCAAGTATCTTGCACGACAGTCATGACCGATGCGTCTGCCTTGAGTGACTTCTTCAGTTCCGCAACCAGCCGCATGATTGGAGGCTTGTTAGCCTGCCCCGCCGAGGAGATTCCCACGTCGATGGTGATCGACTCGGGAGCCACGTTTGCCCAGGAGCAGTCAAGCAGAAAATAGTTTCGGGAGGCACCGCACACCATATTGCGCCCCACCGGCTCAAAACCATTCGCGCGCCAGGATTCATAGTCTTTCATTGTGGGGCGACACATGAGTTTCGCCCGCGTGGCGGCCCGCTCGAATGCCCGATAGACTTTAAAAAGACCAGTCTTATTCACGCCAATTGTCAGCCGGATGTCAGGTGGAATGGCGGGTGGCACGACCGGCGACAGCGCGACACTCCCGTTTGACGCCAGAAAAATGGTGCTCAGGGCTAGCAGCTTGTTCGCCAACATGTGTACGCTCTCTCTACTCCGGCGACAGTGAAACCGGCACGGCGCTTAGTCTGGTCCACTATCAACTGCTAGATTCGAATGGCCGCTATCTGGTAAGCATTTCGCTGTGAAGACCGACTGATCTTGGCCGGGTGTTGCCGGTGGCCATCCAATTGAACTGCCCTATACGACCGGCAGCTTCCTAGCAGTAAATCAAGGCATGTCAGTCGGGGGAGATATCGGTTGCAGCTTATCATCACCCCTGAGCGAGACCGTCGCCTCGAAGTTGATACCGTCCAATTTGAAACTCAAGTGGCGTTTCGGCGGATAGCTGGTGAACACCATCATCCCGCACTCGAAATCCCGGACGTTGAACTGGGTTTTCAGCAGTTTAATTTCGCTGCCCTCGCACGGTGCGTGCTCGGAGGCAAGAAGCAGCGCGCTAACGGCTTGGTAACGTTGCGGATGCTCCAATTTTAGCGCGTTCAAAACGCCGGGTTGGTCGAGATCGACCTTCGGCGGGTGCGCAAGCGCGAATGAGCCAATAATCAGGAATGCTGGGGCAAACGCGATGCTACGCATGGGCTGACTCTCCAATGCTACAACGGATCATAAACAATATTAAACGCCGAGCGGCTCGTCGTGGTCAACGCTGCATCGCAATCTTCACGAATATCACGCTGGTTCTTATTGGGCACCCGGTCTCGATTGGTTTGGCTTACAAGCGCACCGCGACTGGCGGCTTACCGGCGCTCACTTTCCATGGTCGAATGTCTCAAAGTGGCCGATCAGAGACAAATGTCCTTCTCCAGACTCGCCATTCAGCGCGACAAGCGCGAGAGCATCGGCATCCGGCAAGTCACGACCAGCTGCTGCCGGAGACGAGCGGCGGCTTTGTAGCAACCCCCAACGATATTATCGATATTGTGCCGAGGGATATCGAGGATGCGGCTACATACCGCCCCCGTACCCAAGGAAGAACGGGACAAACAAGACGAGTTGCAGCACCCATAGGGCGATGAACAACCCAATATGCATCCTTCTCGCGAACAGTAGTAGGCCCACGCTGAGGAACAACATGGCCAGCGGGAAGTGAACGTAGTAGTGCCACTGCCCCGCGTTCGGGTAGCCCGGCGCATGTTGCCGAATCACGCCCAAGATTCCGTCATATCCAAAGTATGTGAAGAAGGCCCAGAGCAGAGTGGTCAAGGCTGCAGCAATCCGTCGCTTCATTCATCTCCTCTGCGGCCTGCTAGTAAGGTAGGCTTCGCCAACGTACCCCGAACTATAAGCGATTGCGATCCTGTCGTATGTTTGGCAGAAAAAGGAGAGCTGCCAGCGCGTACTCCCGACCCGGAGGCGTCCTTGGCCACCGTCGGCTTTTCAGTCACGAGGCGCGCTCGCTCAAGCCTGAATTACTCAATTACAATTTCAGCAGCGTTCACTTCGGCGCGGGAAGCCCTCGGTTGCATAGATGGATTGAGAGGGTAGCGACGCCATTCGTGGAGGGGCATCAAAACGTTACCTTTTGTCTTTGAGTAGACAATTAGCGTTCGCCAGCCGTGCACCGTTTTTTTCGATACTCGAATAGGCTCCGAGGTGATAGTGCTTTTGCAAACGAACTCGAAACCATTATCGACACCCTGCAAGATCAGCATCGTGCATCCGCCTGACCCGCACCATCTAGGTCCCGACATTAGCACGATTGCATCCGCACGACCGTCGCCGTTTAGATCTTCCAAGGCAAAGCGAAATGGAGAGTTATCCGGCACATCACTGACGAATTGATACATGTACTTGCGGATAGCATCAGACAGCGCGGGCGGCGGCTCGGCACTAGCAGCCGAGGCTGAAACGCTGAGCGCGTAGACAGCAGCCAGGTAGCGCACCAGCGAAGCGCATAGCCCTTTAAACGATGCGTGGCGCGCACAGTCCATCAAGCAAGACTAGCGTAAACCGCGAATGGCCGCTTAGCGGCATCCATTCCGGCACCATGATCGTCCGGAGTTGGCCGCCTCCCGCCCCGCATGACCCACCCTTGGGTGACATAACCAGCGACCATCCAAAATAAATTACGTGCGCGGCCCACCTCATACAGTGATCGTGCCCGTCGGAAACTGGATGGACCCTCCAAGCCCCGTTCGCGACAATCGCCGCGTGATGCCATGCTCTCGGCGCCGCTCGTTACCTCGCGGCGCCGTTTCAGACGACGGCGAGTCAGGCGCGCGCCGCACTTGACACTCTCTATGCGCAATGGCGGTCCAGCCCCCGCTAACGCGCGGGCGTTCGCGCGGCACGCGCTAACATTCAGTCAGCGCTTTGGGAAGCCGCTCTCACCCCACTCGCCTCCGCCTGCTCGGGCAACTCGAATCGCGTATGTCTGCTATGTGCCCTCTGCCGCCTGTCATGAATGGCCGCTTCGCTGAAACGGATCAGCTCTTCTGCTTCGCGACGGCCTCACGCGCCGCCTTGAGTTCTTTCCAGTTGGGGGCGTACTTCAGCGCCTCGTCGTACTTGACCAGCGCCAAACTCCATTGACCCTGACGTGCCAGTGCGTCACCCCAACCCTTGAGCGGATCGGCGAAGTGCGGACCGCGCAGATGAGCGCCTGCAAACTTCGTGAGGGCACTCTTGGTGTCGCCCTTCGATAGCTCCATGTTGCCCCATTCTGAATATGCAAATGGTATGGACGGTGCCTGCCGAACCGCCTCTGCGAACCATCGTTCGGCAGACGGCGAGTCGCCGTGGATCGCCGCAATCTGCCCACGAACGCGCACGCACAGATAGCAGTCGAGCGGTGTCGCCGAGATAAGCGCCTCGGCTCCAGCCACATCGCCTGTCTTCGCCATAGCGAGCGCGACCAGCGGCTGAATCCAGACTGCACGAAGCTGTCCGAACAGCTTGTCAGTAGGCGCATGGGCGTCGAGCCAGGCATCGCAGGCTCTTGCATCGGTTAACGCGGCCGGCCAGTCGTCGCTGGCTGCGGCAACCCAATAGTCGGGGAGCGCGTTAAACGCCCAGATTGCGTCCAACTTCAGTAACGATCGATCGTCGTTAGGCTCGAGGGTTGCAGCGATTTTTCGTCCAGCCTCCGGATCGTGATTGAGTGCGTATGTGCTGGCCGCCAAGGCCGGCGCTAGTTTGGCACTCCCCAGGAACTCTGGCGCGGACTCTACGAGCGTCCAGTCTTGGGCCGACTTCTGTAGATCCCCGGTGATGCTTTCCAGCCATCCCTGAGCAATCAATCGGTTGCTTTCAAAAAAGACTCTGGAGATCCCAGGCGAATTCTCTTGGGAATGGAGTTCGAGTGGCACCGAAAACTGGAACGCTTTTTCATCATGTCCAGACCACGTTTCCGCTCCCACCAGGCATATCTCGGCTGGAACAGTTGATGCCCCCGAATAAGATAGCCCCTTCGAGCAGTGTTTGCGCGCGCTGTCCAAATCGGCGCTCACATTCACATCAAGCGTGCCCCATAGTGTGTACGCCCAGCCTCGCTCGGTCAGGGGACCATTGGTGGCGAGATCGGAAATGACATCGAGGGATTCCGGATTGCGGCCATGCTGAAACAGGAACTGGGCAAATCTGTAGGGCTGACTGGTGCGATAGACGGCTTCCGCCGCCTTGCGCGCGAGCTCGTCAAAGTCGCTTTCCTGGCCGGTAACCGTTGCAGGTGTCGCATCACCAAATCGCGCGGTTACGGCGATTGCCGTGGGCGTGCGAATGACTTCTCCCGTGATGTGATTGGCGTGACCGAACCTGTCTCGGAGCAACTTGCTGAACTCACGCAAGCTCAGGCCTGTCTCTGGGATTTCGACCTTGATGTCCGATCCCCAATTGTATTGATAGGAGTCTGCCGGGCGCTCTGACGTCGTAGCTGTCTGCATGGCCTGCAGCTTGTCCAGGAAGCGAGTGGCGACCACT
>JAXDQK010000104.1:0-3064 GCA_034667905.1 Gammaproteobacteria bacterium
CCTTTCTCCCGACGCCGCGCGATTGAGCGTGGCGATTCAGACAATCACGGTCATGCCGACTACATGAGCCTTCCTATGATGCGAGCGCTGTTTCCGAGCATTCCGGACCGCGATATCGGCGGCGTGGTGGTAGGCGAGGCTGACCGCGTCGACCTTGGTCCGGCCGCCCGCATTCAGTTTGATCCCGACAACCGCGCGACATGGGGTAACGGTGGCAAGGCGCCCCTGCTGATCGACCCGTGCAAGCGTGGGTCTACACATTCCATGGTCATCGGGGGCGGGGGCACCTTCAAATCGACGGCCTTGATCACGTCCTTGCTGACATGGCGCAAGAGCATCTTCGTGCTCGATCCCGCAGAGGAACTGGCGGACCTGGTCGGCGCCGAGTTGGCGGACCGAGGCCGCAAGGTGGTGCGTCTGGAGATCGGCGGCACCGGACCGAATGTGCTGGACGGCATCGACATTACGTCGCCGCTGGCGGAGACCCGGCTGCGCGCAGTCGTCGGTCGGATCATCGGGCCAATGAGCGGCAACGATAAAGACGACAAATTCAAGCGCTGGGGCCGCACGATCATCCTGGCGCTGCTCTCTCACATGATGTGGGAGCCGACCATCCCCGCCGAACTGAAGACGCTGCGGGCGCTGCGGGATGGGCTGGACGGGGGAATAGAGGTGGTGCGCAACAGACTGCGCGGCATCGCCGAAACCTCACGCAGCACATTGGCCCGATCCCTCGCGTCGACGATGTGGGACATGGTCAACGAAACGTTCTCCGGCGCGCTGGGAAATGCCACCGAGGACACCGAATGGCTGGCATCAGCAGCCTATGGCGACCTGGTCAGCGGCAGCGCTTACCGGATGGGGGAACTGGCCGAGGGCAACCTTGTCGTGTTCTGTCAGGTCCCCCAGGAAGCGCTGGAGCATACGCCAGCCGTCGCCCGCGTGCTGGTCGGCTGCCATCTCGACGCGGTGTTTGCGGCAAAGGGAAACGTAAACGGCAGAGTGTTCTTTCCGATTGATGAGGCTGTTCTGATCGGCCGCGATCCTGCGCTGAAGATCGCCCGGGATCAGGGGAGAAAGTCGAAGATAACCCTGCAACTGTTCTATCAGTCCGAAGGTCAGATCGAAGAGGTGTGGACTGTTGCGGGCAAGCGCGCATGGTTCGACGGCTTGTCCTGGCGCACCTATGCCGGCGTGCAGAACCTCGAGAGCGCGCGCGAACTGTCCGCCATCCTGGGCACGTTCGGTGCCCGCGCCACGTCGCGCGGTGTCAATCAGGGCAAAGCCGGCAAAGCCTTTGAGGTCGCTAATTCATCGTCTGGGTCGAACGTGTCCGAGCACGAGATCAGCCGCGATCTGGCCAAGCCGCACGAGCTACTGGCTGAAATGCGCGATGACGAGAGGGTCACTTTAGTCCGCAACCGCCCGCCGATGCGTCACGGCGCGGCGATCGCCTTCCGGCGGTCAGAGATGGCCCACCTGCTCGGTGAAACAAGCTACCGACAACGGCAAGTGCCCGTCGCGGCGGAATAGGACTTCTTCAACTAAAGGAAAAACTGATGTTCGGAACCAACAGCATTGAGCCGGTCCAGACGGCTGATAGCCAAACCCGCAAGCCCCGCGTCGACGATGACGTGCCCATCCGCGAGGCGACCCCTGCCGAGCAAAGGCGCCACCGCCCCGCCGATGCGCAGACGGACGCCATCGCCAAACAGCACAATCTTTACACCAACGAACGCTGGAAGACGCGGATTTACTATTCGGACTATCAACAGAAGTCAGAGGTTATGCGGGCGAAACCGCAGCAGATCACAACCAAGCTCGACGACCGGCAGACTGTCTCGGCCATGCTCGACCTGGCGCAATCGCGCGGCTGGCGAACCGTCAAGCTGCGCGGCAGCGAGGCGTTTAAGCGCGAGGTGTGGGTGCAAGCCCAGGTTCGCGGCATCAAGGCGGAGGGCTACACGGCGAAGAACACCGATCTGCAGGAGGCCGAGCGGCGCAAGGTCGCGGCGGCCCCAGTCGCGGCGGCCCCAGTCGCGGCGCTGGCCAAGGAGACGACCCCGCGGCCAGCCCGAAAGCCGAAGACGGCGGAGCCGCAGCAACGTGCCCAGGAAAAAGCCGTCTGGAACGTCGTCGAGAGCAACGGCAAGCAAGCCCGTCAGCAGGACAGCGTGAAGCCCACTGAGAAGCCCGCGGAGAAGCCGTCTGCCGCGGCGGTGGCGGCGTGATGGACGATACGGAGCGGGCGGCCAGGGACGCCGTCCGGCTACGGGAGCGGGCGATCTGGACGGACGTTGAGCGGGTCGGTCGTGAACTGCGGGCGACCGAGGCGCCAAAGCATGCCATGACGCAGGCCGATCGCGATGCGGCCAGGGTGAAACCAACGGAGGGGATGGGAGAATGATGGCGCTCTATGTGATTGCGATAGCAACTACGTTGCAAACCGGACAGGTGGTGAGGACAGAACAATTCGTTGGGCTTATGACACAAGAGACATGCGAGCGCGTAGCCCAGCGGATTGAGAAGTCACAGGCCGACCCGACGGTCGCGCAGTGTCAGATAACGCACGAGCGGCACTAAGCGCCGGCTGACTGCGAAGCTGCCCGCTGCGTCTCACCCTGGCGCGGCGCGGCCGTCTCAGTCATCTGAATCTGCAACGTGGCTTTGATAGTTTCCCGACCATAGATCGCCTCATAGTCGTTCCAGTCAGTTCCCTTCCCGATAATCGCACGTTGCGGCGCCTCGGGTGCCAGCAATACCTTGGCCCCCACCACGGTCGCCGCCGCTTCGGCTTTCTCCATTCCGACGTTCCGCCTCGGCGGATCCCTTAACGGCAAATGATGATCGTTGTCGGCCAGCATATTGAGCGGACGATCAGGATCTTGTTGACGCAATGCCAAGGCCACTGCTGTCAGGTTGCTGGTGTCCAGCGCAATCGCCACAGTCATGCCGGTTGCCCGGTGTGCGCTCGCTCCAGTTGCGTAACCCTCGGCGATGCCGACCGGCTTCCCTGGCTGCAACTCGCCCAGCAGGTGGAACGTGCCCATCTTCTGCGCGCCGG
>JAXDQK010000105.1:0-3097 GCA_034667905.1 Gammaproteobacteria bacterium
GAAAAAGTGCACCGGGCTGATCTTGCCGCGAAAGTTCCCGGAGAACCGCTTGAAAAGCGTATCGACGTGGGTCAGCACTTGCCAAAACCGGTTCGCGGCCTCTCGATCATAGCTCCTGTGGATGGTGTCGCGATCAAATCGAATGGGATCCTTTAACTCGACCGGCAAGGGATCGATATGGATCACCACCGATAAAGCCCTCAGGGCATCCAGATAGGATGCAAAGAAATCCGCAACACTTTGCGGCTGGAGAGAAAGCGCGCGGGTCTGGCCGGAGCTACAACGGAATAGAAGTTCGTGCGAAATGAAATCGAACTCAACATCGAGGAGCCCGCCCTGCGGTAGCGGCATTACCGAAGTAGTCAGCCCACGCGCAGTCACGTAGAGCGGAACTTGCCACCAGTGGCTTTGAATGGGTGCGAGCGCAAGGCGGGTCTTGCCGACAATCTGAGTGAACATATGCAACGTATTGGCAGTGTCGGCCCATTGATGCCAATCCAGTGCAGGCCAGGTTCCTGGCGCCGATACCTCAGCCATAGAAACGGTGCCTCCTGCTTTAGGTAAATCATGCGAATCCACTCTTTCCGGGCAATTAAGTCAAATTACTGGCGCCCGGAAGCGACCATTGCGTGGACTACCTACCAAATGTGCGTTCGAATCGATAGTTTACGCGACTACTCGACCTGACAATCGATACAAGATGACAGCCAAAGCCCGCACATCGGTCGAATTGTTCGTCAACGCCGCCGCCGAGGCCGCACATATGGCGAAACGAGCCGGCCTGATTTACGTATCCGACAGCACTGCCGGCTATCGACGCGAGCGCGTGGGTAAGCGCTTTCGATACTTTCTCCCCGATAACCGGCAACTACGAGCCCCGGCGGTACTGAAGCGCATCGCCAGTCTTGCGATTCCGCCGGCCTATGCAAATGTCTGGATCTGCATGGACCCGCGCGGTCATTTGCAAGCGACCGGCCGTGATGCGCGCGGTCGAAAACAGTATCGATACCATCCCGAGTGGCGGAGCACGCGCGACGATGCCAAGTTCGACCGCATGGTCATTTTCGCTGAGGCGCTGCCCCGGCTGCGGCGCAAACTGGCGCGTGATCTGGCGCTCGACGGACTTCCGCGCCAAAAGGTTCTCGCGGTGGTCATCAGTATCTTGGACGCCACCCGGATTCGCGTCGGCAACGTCGAATACGCGCGCGACAACAAGAGCTTCGGTCTAACCACGTTATTGAACCGCCACGTGAGTTTCATCCGAGACGGCCGCGCCGTATTGAACTTCCGCGGCAAAGGCGGCGTTCCGCATGAAGTCCCCATCGACGATAAGCGCATTGCAAGAATCGTCAAGCATTGCCAAGAGCTTCCGGGACAGCAGCTTTTCCAATACGTGACGGACGAGGGTCAGCGCGCCCCCATCGACTCCGGACAAGTCAACGACTATCTGCGAGACGCCATGGGTGATGACTTCACGGCCAAAGACTTTCGAACCTGGGGCGCCACTCTCCAGGCCATCATTCTTCTCGCGCACACGCCCCGCCCTAACGACGCCAGCGACCGCGCCTTCAAGAGCGAAATAGTCAAGGTTGTCAAGCAGGTCGCGGCAGAACTTCGCAACACCCCCGCGGTCTGCCGCAAGTCTTACATCAATCCCATCGTCTTTGAAGCTTGGCGATCCGGCACGATCCAAAAAGCGTTCAATGGCGGCCTTAAGCTTGCCGCACCACGACAAACCGAAACTCGTGTTCTGTCCTTCTTGAGTCACCGCGCAACTATGGCGATGCGCGCAAGCGCGACCTGAGCGGAGGAGCCCTGCTCCTTCGGCGCCCGCCCGCAACCACGGGCCCAACCCCTCTCATGGCCCCTCCGCGCCTATGCCTCCGCGCAAGCGCGTATCATGCGTTCCATCGATCAGTAATGAGGCGCTCCCATGGAAGACAAGCAATCGAGAGAGGAATTCGACACAGGAATGAGCAAAATCAGGCACGAAATAAAGAGTCGCTTGGTACCGCATGGCCTTTTTGGCAGCGTTACGGGTGTCGACATTGGCCCGTCGGACAATATCTCCGGCTCGAGGATCGAGATCGTCGCAAAAGGCAGAACGGCTGGCAGGCTGTTTGACCGCCAGCAAATCGAAGGCTGTCGACTCAGGGTGGGCGGCACGGTTCTCATGGAGATCATTTCAATGGTTGACGAACTGTCGGCTTCGCGTAAGGGTTAAGGGCTGCGGTTCCACCACCAAGCGGCGCCAAACAGCGCCACCATCATCAAGGACGAGACCAGCTTGATGATCGTACCGAAGAGCAGCCCGAACCAGGCGCTCACTCCCACGTGCGTCGAGCGCAGAACGCTGTTGCCGGCGGACAATTCGCCCAGCACCGCGCCCAGAAAGGGCCCGAGCAGCAAGCCGGGCAGCCCAAAAAACAGCCCGATCACGGTACCCACAAGGGCGCCCCACACTGCCTGCTTACTGGCTCCCACTCTCTTCGCGCCCAACGCGCCGGCGAGCAAGTCCACAGTCAATCCAATCGTACCGATGGCTGCGATGCCCAGCAGCCACCAAAGGCCGAGATGCTGGTAACGATCCACGCCGGCAATCAACCAGATGCCTCCGAAGATCAACGGGATGCCGGGCAGCGCCGGCACAATGGCGCCGACCAGGCCAACCACTATCAGCGCGCCCGCGACGACATACAGAATATTCATTCTGCCGGCGCGCCGCGGTGTGGGCCGCCGCTCACTTGAGGTCCGTGACTCGCCTGCCTCTTTCCCGGCGACGTTCCTTTCCGCCGTAGCCGCCATGCCCTGGATTCCAGAGATCATGAGTGCGTCGCGACGAGCCGCGCCTATCGTCGTGGTGCTGATACGAGCAACGACACCCTTCGCTCATCGAGCAACTCTTGAGCGGCAATCGCGGCGCTTCTCTCGATAAAAATCGAGTGCCCAGCAGTCCCATCGCCGCAGGGCAACATGAGGCGCTGCTAACGATCGACACCGCGTGCCACTCACTGCGCGGCGGAGCTGGCGCTATCGATTGCTTCGCGGAGGGGGGCGCCTTGGTCGGTCGTTTCCACATGAACAGCTTCTCCATCGC
>JAXDQK010000106.1:0-4537 GCA_034667905.1 Gammaproteobacteria bacterium
GGCGCGATAGCCCTTGCCCGCAAGCGCTGCCAGTTGCGCGCGCCAGCAGTTCATCGATTCCGCAAAGCCGTGCAGCAGCAGCACCAGCGGCGCGCCAGCTTCGCCCGAGGCGAGGGCGTCGAAGGTCCGGCCGGGACGAATCGTGATTTTTTCGGGTTCGAGCTGGGACATCGATGGGATTCCGGCGCAAACCGTTGGCGCGACACAGATTGCGGGAGGAGGGGGACTCGATTTTACGCGGCTGGTTATTGAGCGACTTTAATTGTCCGCCGTCTACCGGTTTTGCGAAGCTTGCCCATGCGAACGAGCGAAGTAACTAATTACCGCTGGTTGGGCTTGGGAAGTAGATTGAAAGCGGAGGTCTTTCATAAGACGACCATTCGCTTCAAGGCGCCAGTCGCGCATGCATTAAATCGCCGCTGGATGCAGCGACCTCGGAGGAGGCCCTGCTCAAACTCCTGCTCTTTGGTGGGCCTCCGATTTAAGCTCGGTCGTATTCCTTGTTTCTCCCGGAAGACAAAAGACGCAGAGATCAACTTCGGTGAAACAGATCACGTTGATTGATGTGGCGGGATGGCGCTCTTCTAACAGAGTCGCAACGCGCTGCATTTGCGATGAAAGATAACCGTTCACCCAATAGGTCGGCTTTCCCTCGCCGATCGCATGCTCGAGCGCAGCCAAATATTCTTCGTCTGACAATGAATGGGTACTCTCGGGTAGAGGAGGGCGGTCTCGGGTTGTAAGGACCGCGGCTATCCACCGAACCGCATTTCTCTCGGAATTCGTTATCGCAACTTGTTGGTTGGGTGCGCAACGCCGTGTCTCTCCAGATCGACCAGCACACCCGCGGATCCGGATTTGCGCACGGGCGCGCTTGGTGCAGGCGACGGGGTCTGAACGCGGATCAGTGTCACCTGGACAGGCAGTTCCGGTGCCTGCTTTGCTGTCCCGGAGCAGCAAGCCGTCACGCCCATTGATTTCCCGGCGAGCTTCAATTCCACTTCGTCGATACCGAACATCGAGGGATGTCCCGCGGCATGCCGTTTGGTCGACAACACAGCGGTAAAGCGATCTTCGTCGACTTCGTACCGGCCGGAATAGCTAAGTATGCTGTCGCCGCCGGTTATTTCGCCATTTGCAAGATGGACGATGCCGGTGCCTTCGCCCCGCGGGGTCTTGTACCACGCCGCATATTCGCCGTCCCTGAGCATCTGACACCTTTCGCACCGCAACAGCCGATGCATAATGCGAACGGGATCGGAAATACACCTTGCGGTTGTTACATTCACCGGTGAGGTTAACGATTGGCGAACGTCGGTGGTGGTGTTCGATTTGATTTGTTCGGGGGCGTTTTGCGGACGGGCGTTAGGCTTGAGAAACGGTTTGATGATGCCGCGACCGGACTGGACCTAAACTTCGTGTTCATCAAACCGGCAGCAGCTCATCATGCCTAGAACACTTCGGAGGCAAACTCACTCCACACCTGGTTGCTCCGTCGTCATCACAAGCACCGCCCGATTCAATCCTCATCCTCATTCAGTGCCGCCGCCGCGATCGACACCTTGGCGTGTGCGATGAACCCTTCGGCATCCTTTTTCGTCTCGCGAATGATGTCCTCGACGTCGCGGCGAAACCGGTCGAGATCGAGTTTGAGACCGCCGGCCGAGGGCTTGGCGGTCGAGGCGAGGTAACCCACCATACGCGAGGTCATTGCAATCCGAAGCAGCAACGGCGAAAGCATCTCGTCGGGGATGTCTTCGTCCTCGGCAAACTTGACGACGTGCTGAGACAGCAACTGCGTGAGCCGGTCGAACTCATCAAGGGCTTCCTGGCCGTCTTCGTCGAAAAGCTCATTGTCATCGGGCATGGCCACCCCATTACGCTTGCCGGGTTTGGTGCGGGCGGTGGGAGTCGAACCCACACGACGTTGCCATCGAGGGATTTTAAGTCCCTTGCGTCTACCAGTTCCGCCACGTCCGCTTTATTGATTTGCATAGCCTTTTCGTCCTAGGCCGGCAAATGTTTTCCAATCGATACCCTTGCGGGTTCGCGAGATCCTGAAAGTTGCGCCAGCAAGGTGGTGATTGAAGCCGCGAGTTTATTGACAATGAGCGAGTTTCGCGCAGCTGCAGGCCGATATTATTGATACTCGATCTGCCGCCGCGATGAGAGGCCGGGTTGCCATCGCGACTCGCGTAATGGGCGGTTATGGGATGACCGCATTTGGCGCGCGAAGCGGTCATTCGGCAAATTGTTGGCGTCAGCCGGTGCCAGTAACGGACTCGCGCTCACTCCTTGTGTTGAGCACGCACTTGCCGAGTGAAATCAGGAATGATGGTCGAGCGCATCGCCGAGATCGTTTGGAGCGAAGCAGTGAGCGGCAGGTCTCCAAAAGCGAGTTGGCACATGACGTATGTCACACCGGACTCAACGACCTGGCTATTGAGCTTTTCTCGCACCGTGGAAGGGGATCCGACCAGGCAGAAGCCGTCGTCCAGGGCTTGCTCGAACGACTTCGGTAGATTCGGCGGAACGGGCAAATTGCCAATGCGCGACAGGAACGTGAATGTCTTGAACCAGCGCGCATAGGCTGGAGCGGCCAGAGCACGGGCCTCAGCGTCGGACCCGGCAACCACGACGATGCGAACCATGCCAAGCAGCGGCATAACTTGCGCTGGTCGCCCTGACCAGTGTGCCCGATACGCGTCGGTAATTACCCGGATCGAGCTGCTCTTTCCGACACAAGCGATGTTGATCGAATTCTGCGCAGCCCATCGGGCCGTCTCCGGCTTCATCGCCCCGTACCACAACGGTGGATAGGGTTTCTGGATAGGTGAAAGCGTGATGGGCACGTCGGAGATACTGAAATGGCGGCCGCTGTACGTAAGCGTATCGGTTTCCATGGCCTTCAGAATGATCTCGGCAGCCTCGCTGTAGCGATCCTGAGCCTCTGCAGGCGAAACGCCGAAGAACGAAAGTTCAAGTGGGACGGCACCGCGGCCAATGCCAAGATCGAGTCTGCCGCCGCTGAGCTGATCCAGCATGCAGATCTCTTCGAAAGCGCGTAGCGGGTGATAGAGATTCAACAACATCACTAACGGTCCGAGTCTCAGTCTTCTGGTGCGTTGCGCTACGGCGGACAAGAACAGATTGGGTGAGGCCGCCAGACCGTGCGGCGTGCCATGGTGCTCTGCGACGTGATAGGCGCGAAAGCCAGCCTCATCGCACGCCGCGGCGATTTCTAGTCGGTCGCTGTACTGCTGGCGAACGCTCCCGCCTGCGTGATCCAAATGATCAAAAATGCCAAAGCTGAGGGCCGGCACAGTTGCACAATTCATGATCGCTTTCTGTTGAGTCAGCATTTCTTCTTCTTCAAGTTTCATCACCCGAGACGATGCGTGATCATCTTCGCGATAGGTCGGTAAACTCCTTGAGCCGTCGCTCACTCAGCGTCTCCTTGACGCTCGGCGCGCTAGGTTCCTACGAGAGGGCTGTCGCGAGTTCATGTCATCCAGTTCGTCGCCATTGGCACGATCGCAACAGGTTCACGGAGATTTTTCCTGCATGAAGCCGCATGTCACGAGTCAGTGACCATGTTGCGCGGCGTCCTCTTCGGTCGAATTGCTCCAGGCAACGTGACGTTCTGGCAGCAAGACTTTCACGGAGTTTGATCGATGAAGAATACGAAGATAGTTGTGGCGTTAGCCGCGAGCGGGCAAGCAGCAATGCCCGGCGGCGCGAACCGGCAGACTTTCCCACCAACGATGGTGGTTCAGACAAGGCCTTCCAAAGAGCTTCCGAGCGGTCGCGAGCGCAAGGACCAATCTGCCGATCGCCGTGGCACCGCGCTTTGGCGGTCGGTGTTCATGTTCTTCATGGAAGGCTTTGCTGCGTATGCCGCGTCGATGCATCCGACCGTGGCATTTTCCGTTGAGGCTGCCCTGATCGCCGCAAGACTTTCTCACCCGTGGTCGGCAAGTCGCATGCCGGCCGCCGCCAGGCATCAGCGTGGTCCGTATCTGGTATCCGAGACTGGCGACATCGTCGGACGTGAGCGCGTTACGACGAGTCCAGTCGGCCAGGCCGATGGAATTGGCTGAGCTCATAACAAGAAAACATATCGAGAATCCCAGCGCCTACTTCTGGTTTTACGGCGAGAGAGGCAATCATGATGAACTCGAAAAACTCTTCCAAAGCACTCCCGAGCGGTCATAAGCGTGAGGACGAGTGGTCGGAGGTCACGCGCGGCGAACGCTATGTCATCCGAATAACTTCAGAAGAAGCCAACGGCACCTATTCGATGCTGGAGGTTGTCGCGGACCCTCGAAACGGCGTGCCCATGCACGTTCACGATAATGAGGAGGAACACTTCATTATTCTGGAGGGTAAAGCGCTCATCGCGAATGGAGACAGCCGGGCGGAGGTCGGTGCCGGTGCGTCCGTCACCATCGGCAAAGGCGTGCACCATGCCTGGTGCAATCCTTCCGATGACACCCCCCTTCGCATGCTGGTGCTCTTCACCCCCGGAGGACTCGAA
>JAXDQK010000107.1:0-2779 GCA_034667905.1 Gammaproteobacteria bacterium
GCCATGTATTGGCATCGCTGCCCCGTTCTTGAGTTAATTACATCGATGCGGCCGGCGGACTGGTACTGCTCACCTGACTCGCCAAGGCCCTTGGTGGACAGCATACACGCGAACGTTGAAATCGTCAGTGCGTTAGCGCACTTAGCGAATGAGTACGCCAACGCACCGACGCGGATGCTTTATTAGGCTAACCTCTCAACGAGAATCGGAGACGGCCCGCAGCGTTCCCCTACTGAATATCATGCCCTCTCGGCCGGACAATATAAAGGCGTCGTGTTGAACACTCCCAGCAAACGACAGGCGAACCACTTAGTGGAAAAACAACAGAACCGGTGGATTACTGCGTTGCTATCGCAGCGAAGCGGCAACAAGCCGGACGCCGCAGAGTCGGCCGATGCCATGATTTCCGTATGGCAAGATATTGCCGCCGCACTGCATTCCATCATCGGCAGCCAGGGCATTGCCGCTCTCTATGATCGCAGCATATCACTTGCCTCGAAAAAACATCCGTGGCTGGCAAGCTCACGCACCGGCGCCGATAATTCCGTGGACCCCGCGGCACTGAGATCGGTTCTCGCCATGCAAAGCGACAGCGACGCCGCCGCCGGCGCAAGGGAATTTCTGCAAACATTCTACGATGTACTGGTCGGCTTGATCGGCCCCGCGCTTTGCGAACAATTGCTCTTGCCCGTCCGAAAAGACTCGGCTCACGCCGACCACGAGATCCGCAACTTATGAGTAATAAAGTCATCATTGACCGCCTTCCAACAGGTGTGCCCGGGCTCGATGAGATTTTAGGCGGGGGACTGCCGGAATTCTCGTTCAATCTGATCGCGGGCCCCCCTGGAAGCGGCAAGACGACGCTTGCGCACCAATTGATGTTTGCCCTCGCAACAGCGCAGCGGCCCGCACTGTACTTTACCGTGCTCGGTGAACCGCCGTTGAAAATGCTTCGGTATCAGCAGCAATTTGACTTTTTCGACAATGAGGCGATCAATCGCTCAATCCGCTTCGTCAATGTTTCCGAGGAAACCTTGGCGGGCGGCCTTGAAGCGGTGCTCCAGCGCATCGCTACCGAAGTGAAAGCACACCATCCGGCGTTGGTCTTCGTGGATTCGTTTCGTTCCTTGATATTAGGGAGCACGAGCGAGGACGGTGCCGGCGCCACTCTTCAGCAATTCATGCAGCAACTGGGGCTGTTGATGACCAGTTGGGAAGCCACGACTTTTCTCATTGGAGAATACTTTAGCGAAAGCGGTGCGAACCCTGTATTCACCGTGGCCGATGGCTTGTTTTGGCTGCGCCAGATGGTGCAGCGCAACTCGGTGGTCCGAAAGCTCGAAATCATGAAAATGCGGGGCCAGGCAACCACCCCCGGCCTCCATACCTTCCGCATCAGCGATGCGGGTCTGCATGTATTTGCGCCAGCACTCCGCGCCGCCGCGGCGGGCGAGCCAAAACCTTTGCTCACGAACTCCCGCGTGTCGATGGGCATACCACGCTTGGACGATATGCTCGGCGGCGGGATGCCGAGTGGATATTCTGTTTTGGTTGCCGGTCCTTCTGGATCAGGAAAAAGTATTTTAGCCGCCGCCTTTCTGGCGGAGGGCGCGCGACGCGGCGAGACCGGGGTCATCGCCGCCTTCGAGCAAAGCCCCAAGCGCTCTCGAAGCGGCGTGGCTGAGCTCATTGAGAGCGGGCGCGTCGCTGTTGTGGAGAACCACGCTTCGGATCTCTCGATTGATGAAATTCTGTTGCTCCTGATGTCCGAAATCAAAAAGTTAAACGCCAAGCGCGTAGTCATCGATTCGCTGTCGGGCTTTGAGCTCGCCGTGGCGCCGTCGTTTAGGGAGGATTTTCGTGAATCGTTGTCGCGAATGGTAACCGCCCTCGCGAGCACCGGGGTCACGGTGCTAATGACCTGCGAGATGGAGGATCGCTATGGCGACTTGCGCTTTAGTCCCTATGGAACAGCGTATATGACCGACTCCATCATCGTGCAGCGCTACATCGAGGTCGACAGCCATCTACGGCGTTTGATCGCGGTCGTCAAGGTTCGGGGCAGCGCGCATTCCCACGAATTGCGAGAGTTCACCATCGATCAGCACGGTATCATCATCGGTGACATGCTCCACGACCAGGAGGGATTGCTCGGCGGCAGGCCGACCACGAAGCGAACGGACAATATGGTCAACCACGAGAACGGAACCTCGGGTGAGTAGCGCGACTCGCAGAAATTACGGGAAAATGAAGGACTTTACCCGTTGGCGCCGGTGAAGTCCGCTCACGAATTGGGGCACCTGCGAAAAGAGATCAAACAAGCGCGCGGAGTGCTCGCGCAATTGCACGAAGCAGCGACGGCAACCGAAAGGCAGTTCGGCAAGCAAAGAGCGGCGAAGCTCTTGGCAGTCAACGAGCAACTGGTGGTCTCGGCATTGCGCGCGCAGACGGACGTCGAGGCGGCCACTGAAGCCCTGGATGAACTTTCCCGCACAGCGGGGCTTGACACGCTGACGGACCTGCCCAATCGCGTGGCGCTTCTGGATCGATTCAACTACGCCATCGCCATCGCGAGGCGTACGGGCGCTCAGCTCGCGCTTCTCTTCGTTGATCTAGATAACTTCAAACAGATCAATGACACGTTAGGCCATGGAGTGGGCGATCAAGTGTTGCGGCTTGCCGCGAAGCGGCTCGCCTCTGCGGTGCGCGGATCTGACACGGTGAGCCGGCATGGGGGCGATGAGTTTCTCATCCTCTTGACAGACGTGTCTCATGCAAC
>JAXDQK010000108.1:0-15159 GCA_034667905.1 Gammaproteobacteria bacterium
GCGTCGAAAAGGATGTGGCGTTCCGCATCGCCAACCGGTCCGTGCGGATCGAGCACTCCTGCGCTACAGGCGCTGATCAAGACAGGCAAAACCGCCACGCTGATTCGCAAAAGCGCGCCGGCGGGCACTCTCACGCCCCTACCTCGGGTCGGGTTGATCATGATGCATCCAATGTCCGGCATCAGCGGGAGTTCCATTTATAGCACTGGGACCGCATCCCGGGCCAGTAGGGTGGGTTTTATTGTCTAGGAGGGTTCCTTACACCCTCGTCGGTTCGCCGGCACGCGCCGACCTCAGCATTTGCACCGCCGCATAGACCACGACAATGAGCACGAGCCAGCGCAACCAGGTTATCGGCATGCTTTTGACGATGTAGGCGGCCAGAAGCACGCCCGGAATCCCGCCCAATGCGAGCCCCAAAGCAGCGCTGAAATTGTAGCGGCCGCTGCGCACGAACCGCGCGCCGCCGATGGGCATGAGCAGACCGCACGAGCCCATCATGACGGGAAATGCGGCGAGCGGACTCATGCCAAGCAAGCTCAATAAAATGAGACAGGGCGCGTACAGGCCGACGCCCAGCATCATCAAGGCTCCCAAGCTCAAATTGACGACGACGGCTATGATCAGCCGCCAACCGTGCAGCCCCAGCGCCTCGCCGCCGCCCGGCATCCAATGGAGATTGTTTGCCAAGTAAAGCAATGCGGCGCACATCAGAGCCCCGCCCATGCCAAGTTGAATCGCGCGGCGTGATAGCCGCGAGACGACCCCCACCCCCAACCACGCGCCGAGCACTGCGCTCAGTATCATGCTGGCAAGGGTGGTCAGATCCACGCTCACGGTGGCGATGAAGATCAGGGCTTGCGTCACCGTCGGCAATGCCTGGCCGGCGTTTAGGGTTCCGGGAATTTCATCATCCGGCATGCGCGCGCGAAGCTTGAAATAAGCGGTGGTCGGCGCGAATGAACCGATGCCGAGCGTGTCGAAGAAGTTCGTGACAAAGCCGACCAGCCCGTCCATGAGCCGCGGCGACCGCCCGCCGCCCTCGAGCGCCGCTCGCGCGTGCTCCAGCCACCACCAGCGGCCGATGTACCCCAGTGAGATCAGCGCCAGGGCCGACAGCAATGCAACCTTGCCGATGTCCAAGACCTGCAGGCCTTTTATTCGAGCTCTGGGTAGGGGCCCTTCCCGCCCTCGGCAATGAAACGGTCGATGCGCGCTTGCAGCACGGGGATGGGCACCGAGCCTAATTCCAACACCGTGTCATGGAATGCACGCACGTTGAAGCGATCGCCCAGCGTCTTTTCAGCCTTGGATCGAGCTTTGATGATGGCAGCCTCGCCCAGATAATAAGACAAGGCTTGCGCCGGCCACGCAATGTAGCGATCCACTTCGGTTTCAATTTCATGCAGTGGGAGCGCCGTATAATCCCGAAAGTAGCTGATGGCTCGCTCGCGGCTCCATCCTTGGGAATGAATGCCGGTGTCCACGACCAGCCGGGCGGCTCGCCAGATCTGGTAATTCAGCATCCCGAAGCGATCATAGGGGGTGTCGTACATGCCCATTTCGAGTCCCAACAGCTCGCAGTAAAGCGCCCAGCCTTCACCATAGGCGGATAAATAGGTGTGTTGACGAAATTCCGGTTGCTGCTTGTGCTCCAGTGCCAGCGGCATTTGAAATGCATGTCCCGGCGCGGATTCATGCAGCGTGAGGGCAGTGAGGTTATAAAGCGGGCGGCTGGGCAAATTGTAGGTATTGAGCAAGTACACGCCGGGGCCGCCGCGACCGGCTGTATAGAAAGGAGCGAGATCATCGGGCACCGGCTTGATGGCGAAGCGCGCCCGGGGCAACAAGCCAAAATATTGCGCAGCCTTACCGTCGAATCGCTTGGCGATCAAGGCGGCGCGCATCATCAGTTCCTCGGGGGTTTTCGCTTGGAATTGCGGGTCTTTGCGCAGGAAGGCGAGGAAGGAGGGGAAATCGCCGGTAAAACCGGTCTCCTTCATCGCGCCGAGCATTTCCCCGTGCAAGCGGGCGACCTCAGACTCGCCAAACGCGTGGATTGCCGCCGGGTCCTGATCCACCGTTGTGAATAGCCGGATTCTCGACTGGTAGTAAGCCTTGCCGTCCGGCAGATCGTAGGCGGCCAGGGTTGTACGCGTGCCGGGAAAATATTCGCTGCGAAAAAACGTCAGCAGTCCTTTATATGCGGGCTGCACCGTGTCCCGAATCGTGCTGATGGCCTGATCGCGCAGAGTGCTGCGGTCGGCTTCCGATATGCCGGGCATCTCTTTGAACGGTGTATAGAAGAGACTGCCTTCGGGCGTTGCATCGGTGACCGCGGTGATCGAGGCGTCACGGCCCTGGAGCGTGACTCGCGGCGGGGTGAAGCCGCGTTTCAGGCCGGCGCGCATTTCGTCCATCTGCTCCTGGAAGTAGCGCGGGATATCCTTCATCTGCGCGATCCAATTGCGATAGTCCTGCGCGTTGCGGTACTGGCGCCGCGCCGTGTAGCCGATATCGGTCCAAAACGTCGTGTCCGAATTGGCGGGCATCTCATATTCGTGGAATTGTTGCTCGGCAATCAAGGCCGCGATCTGGGGCCGGTAGATATCGTAATTAAGCTGCTCCGCCGCTGAGAGTTCGGAGCGCGGAACCGCATCGATCCTTTGCAGCACGTCTTGCCAGGTGCGTAGCCGCATCGCTTGACTGGCGGGATCGACTTTCGGCAGATGGTCCTGAATCGGCTTTTGCGAATCCTCGTTATCGGGAAATTGCTGCTCGCGCCACGTCCATTCCTCGTTGTAGATGCGCTGCAGACGCGCATCGGCATTGGGTGCCGGGTTGCACGCCGCCAGTGTCAGCGTCATGGCGCATGCCGCGGTTGAGCTCCAAGACAGTGAGCGCATATTCATCCCTTGTTTGTTGTGGTCTAAAAGCGTTGCAAATCATAAGCCGCTATCGGAATTCGCGGTGTTCGTTCTGCCACCATGTCCGCCACCAGTTCGGCGGTGATCGGCGCAAGGGTGAGTCCAATGTGCTGGTGACCAATGGCGTAAAAGAGCTTCGAGACACCTAAAGCTCGGCCGATGCCCGGCAAGTAATCCGGCAGCACGGGGCGGGAGCCCAACCAGCTCGGTCCCTCGCGCTCGCAGGAATAACCGAGGGCGCGCACGGCTTGCCGCAAGCGTGCGGGCTTGCGCATATCGGGCGGTGCGTCAGGGTCCGCAAATTCCATGAAGCTCGTGGCGCGTAAGCGCCCCGTCATCGGAGTGACGACCACGCGCTCGGCGGTGTAAAGCAGCGGCGCATCGAGGTAGGCCGCGGCGCCCGGCATCTCGACGTGGTAGCCGCGCACCGCTTGAAGGGGCGCGCGCAAGCCGAACGGTGCCAGCAACGGCGCAGAACTCACGCCGGCGCAGACCAGCGCACTGTCGACGATGAGAGGTCCCGCATCGCTCAAGATCTCGATTTTCCCGCCCCGCGCAGCGAGCGCTTTGACATGCAATTGTCGAAACGTCGCCCCTGACTCTTTCGCCGCCGCAACAAGCGCCCGCACGGCTTCCAACGGATCGATCACGTTTGCTGAATCTTTAAACCACAACCCCGCGGCCATCGATGCCCGCGCGGCGCGCTGCAGAGGCAGTAGTTGCTCGGTGGGAATGGGCTGGGTCTTCACATCGAGCCGCGCCATGTCCTGCGCATGCCTTTGCATTTGAATTTGGCTGCGCGGGCCGAACGCGACTTCATAGTGCCCGTGTCGATGCAGCAGGTCCGGACGCCTCATCGCTGCAAGACAGCGCACCCAAGCCTCAACGGACGGCCGTACCAGCGGCGCCAAATAGCGGGTGTTTTCGGTGCGCCGAAATGCCGCTGCCGCAAAACGCCGTATCCAGGGCGACATGCGCAGCACCTGGCGCGGCGGCAGGTCCAGCGCGCCGCCGAACCGGAACAGTTCACGATAAAATCCAAACAACAGCCCAGGGGAGGGCAGCGGCTGCACCGATTCTTGGGCAATATGGCCGGCGTTGCCGAAGCTCGCGCCCGCGATCCCCGGCTCCGCGCTATCGAGCAGCAAGACCTGTCGGCCCTCTCGGGCCAGCGCGAAGGCGGCGGCCGCACCGATCGCGCCGGCACCAATCACCGCGATCGTGTCTTGCTGGGTCATCGCCCCACCGTATACGATCTGCGATCCTGCAAGCAACCCATTGGCCTCAATCCCATGTCTCATCCCCTGCCTTGTGCTTGGTCCGGTGTATTTCCCGCCGCGACGACTCAATTCGATGCGGCAGGCCAAGTTGATTTGCCTGCCACTCAGCGAGTTCAAAAAGGCTTGTTGAAAGACGGCGTGCACGGCCTGGTCCTCATGGGAACGGTGGGCGAAGGAAACTCGCTCAGCGCCGATGAGAAGCGCGCCGTGCTCGAGGCTGCCGTGGACGTGGCGGGCGATGTGCCGGTCATCGCCGGCGTCTCAGAATTCACGACCGCGACGGCGGCAAAGTTTGCGCGCGATGCGGAGCGCTTGGGCGCCGCTGGCTTGATGGTCCTGCCTGCCATGGTCTACGTGCCCACGCCTGCAGAGCTCGAGCACCATTTCCGTTCCGTGGCGGCCGCAACCGGGCTGCCCATCATGTTGTACAACAACCCGCCTTCTTACCGCGTGAATATCGACATCGCCACGCTCAGTCGCCTTGCGGATGTGCCGAACATCGTCGCGATCAAGGAGTCGGCACCGGATTCGCGGCGCTTCACGGATCTGATCAATGCTTTCGGCGATCGTTTCGTCCTGTTCGCGGGACTCGATGATGTGGCCTTCGAGGCGTTGGTGCTGGGGGCCAAGGGTTGGGTGTCGGGCCTCACCAATGCCTTCCCCGCCGAGTCGCTATGGTTGTACGAGGCGTTGCGCAGCGGTGATCTTGAGCGAGCGCGCCGCATCTATCGCTGGTTCATGCCGCTCCTGCACTTGGATGCCGAGCACGATCTGGTGCAGTCGATCAAGTTGGCCGAACAGATCATGGGCCGAGGTTCCGAGCGCGTGCGACCGCCGCGGCTGCCGCTCTCGGGCGAGCGGCGGGCGGCCGTGGTCGCCATGATCGAGCAGGCTCGCGACACGCGGCCTTCATGATGCCCCCGATTCGAGTGATAGATTCACACACGGGCGGCGAGCCCACCCGCCTGGTGCTCGAGGGAGGGCCCGATTTAGGCGATGGTCCGATCGCGGAACGCGTGCAGCGTTTTCGTGAACGCTTCGATGACTATCGCTGCGCCATCGTGAACGAGCCGCGCGGCTCGGATCCCTTGGTAGGCGCGCTGCTCCTTAAGCCCTATCGGGCCGACTGCGAGTTCGGTGTGATCTATTTCAATAACGTCGGTTATTTAGGAATGTGCGGGCACGGCACTATCGGCTTGATCGCTTCGCTGAAATTCGCCGGCCGTCTACGTCCCGGCGCCGTCAAACTGGATACCCCCGTCGGCGCGGTCGACGTTGAACTCAAGCCGGACGGCCGCATCAGTGTGGCCAATGTCGTCAGTTATCGTTCGGAGCGCCAAGTGATCGTAAACGTTCCGGGAATCGGCGCCGTGGCAGGCGATATCGCCTGGGGAGGCAACTGGTTCTTCTTAATATCCCATCACGATCGAACCCTCGACCTCGAGCACGTCGAATCGCTCACGGATTATTCCTGGCGCGTGCGCGAGGCGCTCAACGCCCAGGGCCATCCGCTCGTCGATCACGTCGAGCTCTTCGGGCCTTCGGTTCTGCCAGGCGCTCAGAGCCGAAATTTCGTGCTGTGCCCGGGTAAGGCCTATGACCGTTCTCCCTGCGGCACGGGAACGAGCGCCAAACTGTCCTGCCTTGCCGCCGATGGCAAGCTTCTCGAAGGCGATGTGTGGGTACAGGAGAGCTTGATCGGCAGCACGTTTGAAGCGACCTATCGCTGGCACGATCGCAGCAAGGGCGAAATCGTGCCCGTGATTACCGGTACGGCGTATGTGACCGGCGAGAATTTGCTGCACCTCGATGCCGAAGATCCCTTCCGTTGGGGCATCCGCGCATGAGCCGCTGCGTGAGCGTGTACAATGCGCGGCCAATCGTTTAAAAAGCACAATAAGGCATGGCAAATGCCAGGTATATCATGAGTTTGTTGTTTCGCATCAATGCGGCGCTCGGCGCGGTTTTCTTGATCGCGGCGCTGCTCGCGGGCTACGTCTGCTGGAATATGCTGCAAACCAACGCGCAGCGTGAAGTGTTGGCCGAAGCAGGCTTGATGATGGACAGCGCGGCCGCGGTGCGCATTTACACCGCCAAAGAGATTTTGCCGCTGATCTCGGCGCGGATGCAGGAGGAATTCCCGCCGCAGAGTGTGCCTTCTTATGCGGCCACCCAGAATTTCCTGAGCTTTCACGAGCGCCACCCCGAGTACTCGTACAAGGAGGCGACGCTCAACCCGACCAATCCGCGCGATCGGGCGGCAGATTGGGAAAGCGACATCATTCAGCGATTCCGCAACGATGCGAACACGCAACAAGTGATCGGCGAACGTGATACGCCCATTGGTAAGTCTTTGTATTTGGCGCGCCCGATCCGCGCCAAAGCAGAATGCCTCGTCTGCCACAGCACGGCCTCAGCGGCGCCGCGCAGCCTGATCGCGCGTTACGGCGGCGACAATGGCTTTGGCTGGCAGGCCAATGAAATTGTGGCCGCGCAAGTGGTGTCCGTGCCCTTCGACAGCGCAAGGGCGAACGCCCAGAAGGAGTTTCGTGCTTTCATGGTTTTGCTGATTGTGGTTTTTGGCGCCGTCTTTCTGGTGGTGAATGTGGTCCTCTATCAGCTGGTGGTGCGCCCGGTGCGAAAAATCGCGCTGGTTGCGGATCGGGTGAGCCGCGGCGACATGTCGGCAGAGCATTTTCCGCAACGAGGCGCCACGGAAATCATGTCGGTCACGCATTCTTTCGATCGAATGCGCAAGAGCCTTGAGAAGGCGATGCGCCTGTTGGGGAACTAAGAGCATGGAACGCGAGATTTTTGTCAGCTATTCGCAGCCCGATTACGGTTGCGCCATGGAACTGGTCACGCGGGTTGAAGCGCAGGGCATCAATTGCTGGATCGCGCCTCGCGACATCGCGCCCTCGGCGGATTGGGCCGCTGAGATTATCGATGCGATTTCCAAGTCGCGCACGATGGTTCTGGTCTTCTCCGCCAGCAGCAACGATTCACCGCAGGTGCGCCGCGAGGTGGAACGGGCTGTTCACAAGCAGGTGAACATCTTGCCGTTTCGCATCGAAAATGTGCTGCCGTCCAAAAGCCTCGAGTATTTCTTGAGCGCGCAGCACTGGATGGACGCCTTCCCGCCGCCGCGGGAGCCGCACTATGCGCGTCTGTGCGCTTACTTAAAGGCACAGCTGGCGCCGGTGGAAGCGCACGTTACTCCGGTGGAGGCACGCTTCACTGCGCCGCCCGCCGCGAGCCCACCCTTGGATTCCGCCGAGGTGCTGCGCATCGAACGGCTATTGGCCGGGTACATCGGTCCGATCGCCAAGCACTTGGTGAAGACCGCTGCCTCGCACGCGCTCAGCGTGGAGGAACTGGTCCGGCAAGTGGCAACCGAGCTGGAAACCGAGACGGATCGCCATGAATTCACGCGGCGATGGCGCACCGGAGAGCTGGCATCCCGATAGTGAACCGCAAGGTCGCGCCGTTGTCCTACAAAGCGATGACCCCTAGCTGTTAACTCCGTCGCGGACCCAGCGGCGTCCGTGTGCCTATATTCTTCGATCTGACTTAAGGCCGGTGGTATTTACATGTCGTTGAGTGAAGAGCAAGCCAAGTCCTACATGATTAAACTGCTGTCCGCCATGACGCGCGCGGGCGGATCGGATCTGTTCGTCTCGAAAGATTTTCCTCCGAGCATGAAGTGTCAAGGGAAGATGCAGCCGCTCGCGACCCAAAAACTGAGCGGTGAGCTGACGCGCGAATTGGCTTTGTCGATCATGAACGAGCGTCAGCGTGCCGAGTTCGCCAAAGAACTCGAGTGCAATTTTGCCCTGGCCATACCCGAAGTCGCCCGCTATCGGGTCAATGTGTTCATGCAGCAGCTCAACGTCGGCATGGTCATCAGGACGATTCCGAACGATATGCCGAGTTTCGATCAGCTCGGGCTTCCGGAAACTTTCAAAGAAGTGGTGATGAGCAAGCGCGGCATGGTGCTGGTCGTGGGGGCCACCGGCTCCGGCAAATCCACTTCATTGGCGGCGATGATCGATCACCGCAATCGGTCTTCGCCGGGACACATCATCACCATCGAGGATCCGGTGGAGTTCGTGCATCAATCGCAGATGTCCCTGGTGACCCATCGCGACGTCGGAATTGACACGCACACCTGGCATCACGCGTTGAAAAATACCTTGCGCCAGGCGCCCGATGTGATCTTGATCGGCGAGATTCGCGATGCCGAAACCATGGACCATGCCATCGCCTTCGCGGAGACCGGCCACCTCTGCATGAGCACGCTGCATTCCAATAGCGCCAGCCAGACTCTCGACCGGATCATCAACTTCTTCCCCGAGGAGCGGCGCAAGCAATTGCTCATGGACTTGTCGAGCAATCTAAAGAGCATCATTTCTCAGCGGCTGGTGCGCAAGGAAGATGGCAGCGGGCGCACCGCGGCCATCGAGATTTTGCTCAACACGCCCATCGTCGCCGATAAGCTGCTCAAGGGCGAGTTCCACGAGTTGAAAGCCATCATGGGCAAGTCGCACGAACTCGGGATGCGTACTTTTGATTGGTCGTTGTTCGAGCTCTACAACGACGGAATCATCGGCTACGATGAAGCGATTCGCAATGCGGATTCAGCCAACGAGTTGCGCCTCAACATCAAGCTCAACAGCAAGCGGCCCTCTCCCTCCAGCAGCGGTGTTTTTCAGGCATTGAGCGGCAATTTGGGCTGATTTTGCCATTGGGGCATGATTTCTGTAGAATGCGAATACGTCATTTATTGCTACAGACATTATGCCGCGAGCCTTATCCGCACCTAATCCCGAACCCCGCGTGGTACTGACCGGCGCCGTAGTGCGGGCCTCGGCTTTTCTCGATATTACTCAAGCGGCGCTCGCGCAGATTCTCGGCCTCAGTGCATCCACCGTATCGCGGATGGCCAACGGCACATACACGTTGGATGAGCAAAAAAAGGAATGGGAACTCGGCGCCTTGTTCGTGCGCTTGTTTCGATCGCTGGACGCCGTCATCGGTTCCAATGACTCTGCCGCAAGGCGGTGGCTCGATGGTCAGAACAGCGCGCTGGCGGGCCGCCCGGTGGACTTGATTCGCAGCACAGAAGGGTTGGTTCGTGTCGTCCAATATCTGGACGCCGCACGCGGTCGGCTCTGAGGCTGCCCGGGCGACGCGGCGATTGTGGCGAGCGGTGGAGGCTCAGCACATCGCATCGACGCTGCGGCTGGTAGGCAGTATCGAGGAGCAACTGCTGCTCGAACGAGTGTTGGAGAAGAGCAAACCCGCCGTGCCGAGCGCCGCAGCGGATTTGCATTACTTGCTGGCCACACCCTTTCGGTACACCTCGCCGATCGGATCGCGCTTTCGTGCTCCGGCCGACCCCGGTGTTTGGTACGGAGCGGAAAAGGAGCGTACCGCCTGCGCGGAGTTGGGGTTTTGGCGTTGGCGATTCCTCATGGACACCGATGGATTGGACAGCCTGGGACCCTCGCCTCAAACTGTATTTCGCGCCGCCATCGAGGGACGGATGGTCGACCTGACCGAAGCTCCCTTCAAGCGATCGCGTACGCAATGGTCGGATCCGCGCGATTACACCGCGCCGCAGCGCTTTGCCCAGGCGGCGCGGCTGGCCAACGTGGATGCCATTCGCTACGAATCGGTGCGTGATCCCCAACATGCCGCCGCGGTGGCCGTACTGCGGCCATGCTTCAAACCGCGCCGGCCCTTGGCGCAGCGGATTTGGTTGCTGACGGTGCGCCGCGAGGCGGCAATCTGGCAATGCGAAGCGGAGCATTATGAGTTTACGGCGAAAAATTGGGAGCGTTGATGCGCACGAAAGTACTCTCGGGTCGGAATTTCAGCAGCGATCACGTCGCTCCCGCTTGCGAAGCCATCATGTCGGCGGTGAATGAGGCCAATGAGGGCTTCGTCACCTCCTATGGCGGTGATGACTTGACGGCGCAGCTGCAATCCACAGCCACGGAATTATTTGAAACGCAGGTCACCGTGTTTCCGGTGACCAGCGGTACCGCTGCCAACGCACTGGCGCTGTCGCAGATCGTGCCTGCCTTCGGCGCGATTTATTGTTACGAAGCGGCGCACATCGTGACCGATGAAGCGGGCGCGCCCGGGTTTTTTACCGGCGGCGCCCAGCTCATCGGTTTTCCGGCGCTCGACGGAAAGATTCGGCCCGAACAGCTGTCCCAGGCCGTCGCCTATGCGGAAGACCTCGGCATACACCACGTCAAGCCGGGCGCGGTAACGCTGACTCAAGCCACCGAATGGGGCACCGTGTACGGGCTGCAAGAAATTTCCGCCATCAGCGAGGTGGCAAAGCACCACCAGTTGCCCATGCACATGGATGGCGCGCGCTTTGCCAACGCGCTCGTTCATTTGGGCTGCACCCCAGCCGAGGCGACCTGGAAGCGCGGCATCGACGTGCTGTCGCTCGGTGCCACCAAGAACGGCGCTCTGGGGGCCGACGCAGTGATTTTTTTCGATTTGGGGCTGGCGCGCGACTTCGAGCGGCGCCGCAAGCGCGCCGGGCACCTCCTGTCGAAAATGCGATTCGTGAGCGCGCAACTCTTGGCCTATTTAAAGAATGGGCTGTGGCTCGATAATGCGCGTCATGCCAATGCCATGGCCGCTAAAATGGCGCAGGGATTGAAAAGCGTCGCCGAGGCGCGGCTGCTGCAATCCGTCGATGCCAACGAGCTATTTGTCGCGCTGCCCGAAAGCACTGTCAGTAGCTTGGAAATGCAGGGATTCAAGTTTTACCGCTGGCCCCTGCAAATGGCGCAGTCCGGCGTGACGATTCGGCTGGTGACCTCGTATGCAACGGCAAGCGCCGATGTGGATGAATTCATCGCCGCGGCGGCCGCCGTCAAACCTTGAGGACAACGCCTTGAGCGATGTCGATTGCATCGTGATCGGCGCCGGCGTGGTCGGTCTCGCCGTCGCGAAGGCGTTGGCGGCGACAAGGCGGGAAGTGTTGATACTGGAGCGTGAGCGGCAGTTCGGCGTGCATACCAGCTCGCGCAATAGCGAAGTCATCCATGCCGGCATCCACTACGAACCTCATTCGCTCAAGGCCAAACTCTGTGTTGCCGGCCGGGATCTCTTATACCGCTACTGCGCCGAGCGCGGCATCGAACATAGGCGCTGCGGCAAGTTCACGGTGGCCACCTCGGATGAGCAACTTCTGACGCTCGAGAAAATCGAGGCCAACGCCCTGGCGAATGGCGTCTTCGATTTGCAGTGGTTGGATGCCGCGCAGGCGGTTCGCGCCGAACCGCAACTGAAGTGTATTCGGGCCTTGTCCTCGCCGTCCACCGGCATCATCGACTCTCATGCCTACATGCAATCGTTGCTGGCGGACGCGGAAAGCTCGGGCGCCACCATCGCCTACGGCACCGAGGCGACATCAATGCGTCCGACACGTGCCGGCATTGAGATACTGATCGACTCGCAGGCCGAGCCGGCGGTGCGGGCTCAGTTCGTCGTTAATTGCGCGGGCCTGTGTGCGCATCAAGTGGCCGCCTCCATCGAGGGTTTTCCGGCGCAATACATCCCGAGCGTGCGCTATGCCAAGGGCAGCTATTTCGCACTCTCCGGAGCCTCACCTTTCGCGCGCCTGGTGTATCCGGCGCCAACCCCGGGCGGCCACTTGGGTATTCACATGACGCTGGATTTGGCCGGCGCCGCTCGCTTCGGTCCCGACACCGAATGGGTAACCGCCCTCGACTACAACGTCGATCCGCAACGCGTAAGGTTATTCGCGGCTGTGATCCGCCAATACTGGCCCGCTTTGGATGCCGGCCGTCTGTACCCCGCTTACGCAGGCATTCGTCCGAAACTTTCCGGCCCGGGCGAAGCCACGCGCGATTTCAAGATCTCAGGCCCCGATGAGCATGGAGTCGCCGGTATCGTCAATCTTTTTGGAATCGAATCCCCGGGACTCACTGCCTCGCTCGCGTTAGGGGAATACATTGCATCGATGATTCAGTGAAAGCGCGTGCGCTCCTTGTTGAACGCGGCGCTTTCCTATGCTGCAATGCTGTCGCCTGGCGCGCGCGCCACTCTTAAAACTTTAACGGATCACAAACAAAAATGCGTTACCTCTTTTTGAAGAATCGAACTCTTGGCTCGCGCTTAAGCAGCGCCGCACTTGGCGTCCTGGCTGCAATGGGCTCGGCGGTTGCCGCAGATTCGCCGACCGCCCCCGGCGTCACGGCGCTGCTTTGCGGGCATCTGATCGACACGGCTGCCGGTAAAGTTCTCGGCGAGACCACCGTCGTCATCGAGGCGGGCCGCGTGCGCGATGTGTTGAGCGGATCTCAAGCGCCCGCCGGGGCGAGCATCATCGACTTGAAGACGCAGACTTGCATGCCGGGCTTGATCGATAGCCACGTGCATATCACTGGGCAGACCAGCCGCACGCAGTACGTTGACCTCTATCACTGGAACTTAGCCGACTATGTCATCCGCTCGACGGTGTACGCGCGGCGCACGTTGCTGGCCGGTTTCACGACGGTGCGAAACTTGGGCGACTCGGCGAACGAATCGGCGTCGCTGCGCAATGCCATCAACGCGGGCGTGGTTCCGGGTCCCAGAATCTTCACCGCCGGCAAGGCGATCGGCTCCACCGGCGGGCATGCCGATCCCTTCGATGGCTACCGTGCGGACCTGATGAAAGACCTGGGCCCCGCGGACGGCATCATCAATAGTCCGGAGGACGCGGTCAAAGCCGTGCGTCAGCACTATAAGCTCGGCGATGATGTCATCAAAATCATGCCCTCGGGCGGGGTGCTCGATGAGGGGGCGAGCGGGGATAATTCACAGATGACCTTGGAGGAGATCCGCGCGGTTGTGGCCACCGCGCACGACTACGGCTTTGCGGTGGCGGCGCATGCGCACGGCGCCGAGGCAATTCGCCGCGCCGTCTTGGGCGGCGTCGATTCCATCGAGCATGGCACTTACATGGACGCCGAGGACATGAAGCTGATGGTGGAACACGGCACGTATTTTGTCCCCACCATCATTGCAGGGGACTTCGTCGCGCGCCAGGCAAAAGTGCCAGGCTATTACCCCGCGACCATCGCTGCCAAGGCGGCCGCGATCGGCCCGTTGATCCAAGCCACCGCGGCACGAGCCTACAAGGCGCATGTCAAAATCGCCTTCGGCACCGATGCCGCCGTGTACCCGCATGGCGAGAACGCGCATGAGTTCGAATTGATGGTGGGCGCGGGGATGCCGACCATGTTCGTCATTCAAGCCGCGACGGTAAATGCGGCCGCGCTGTTGCGCCAGAAGGATCTGGGTACCTTAAGTGCAGGCAAGATCGCCGATGTCGTGGCCGTTCCCGGCAATCCCATCGAGGACATCAGCCTCATGAAGCGCGTCAGTTTTGTCATGAAGGATGGGGTGGTTTACAAGCTCAATTCCACGCCCACGGAACTGGCGCCGTAGTCATGCATCATCAATAATCATGGATCTTCAACTGACAAAGAAGCTGGCGCTGGTCAGCGGTTCCACCGCCGGCATCGGCAATGCCATAGCCGAAGCGCTGGCCCGCGAAGGCGCGACGGTCATCGTCAACGGCCGAACACCCAAGGCGGTTGATGCCGCGGTAACGGCCATGAAAGCGGCCACCGGCGGCGATGTGCTCGGATTTGCGGGGGATTTAAGTTCGGCGTCGGTGGCCGACCAGCTGGTGACGCAGTACCCGCAGGTCGAGATTCTCATCAACAACCTGGGAATTTTTGAAGTCAGGCCGTTCGAGGAAATCACCGACGAGGAATGGCGGCGATTTTTTGATGTCAACGTGTTGAGCGGCGCGCGCCTGGCGCGCCTGTATCTGCCCGCCATGCGTAAGCGCAACTGGGGCCGCATCATTTTCATTTCGAGCGAGAGCGGCCTGCAGATTCCCGCCGAAATGATTCACTATGGCATGACCAAGTCCGCCCAAATCGCCGTCGCCCGCGGGCTGGCCGAAGCGACCGCCGGCACGGGTATTACCGTTAACAGCGTACTGCCTGGTCCCACCATGTCACGCGGCGTGGGGGATTTCGTGAGCGATTGGGCCGCCAAGTCAGGCAAAAGCGCGAAAAGTGTCGAGGATGACTTCTTCAAGACAGCACGCCCGACCTCCTTGATCAAGCGCTTCGCGACACCCCAAGAGGTGGCCGCGATGGTGGCTTATGTGGCGAGTCCGGTGTCTGCCGCAACCACTGGCGCGGCACTGCGCGTCGATGGGGGCGTGGTCAGGAGCGCGTTTTAGGGGCGCCTGGCGAGGGGCGCTCCGCATTGATCTCGGCATGAAGTTTCGCGGCGGCGGCATGGATGGCGGCCTCGGTTCCGCCGCCGGCGTAAATAATGCTGCGCGAGGCGGCGATGAGCAGGCCAAAGCCCTGGGCGTCCAAGCCCGCGGCGAGCGTGGCTTTAAGATCGCCGCCTTGCGCACCGATGCCTGGGACCAAGAAGGGCAGGTGAGGATGCGCCGCGCGCAACTCCGCCATTTCGCGCGGCACCGTCGCACCCACCACCAGCATCAGATTGCGGTGCCGGTTCCAGTGTTGCGCCGCGTGTCTGGCGACATGCCTATAGAGGGGTAACCCATCGAGGCTCAGGTCCTGGAAATCCTTCGCGCCCGGATTGCTCGTGCGGCACAGCAGCACAGCGCCCCTATCCGGACGCGTCAGAAACGGCTGCACCGAATCCCCGCCCATGTAGGGATTCACGGTCACGGCATCCGCGCCGTAGCGATCGAAGGCCTCTCGTGCATACGCTTCGGCGGTATTGCCGATGTCGCCGCGTTTGGCATCCAACACAACTAAGGCGTTGGGGGCACGTTCGCGGATGTAACGGATACTCGCGGCAAGCTCGTCCTCGGCGCCGGCCGCGCTGTAGAAGGCGATTTGCGGCTTGTAGGCGGC
>JAXDQK010000109.1:0-17811 GCA_034667905.1 Gammaproteobacteria bacterium
ATTCATGCGTCTCGCCGTCCTCAGCCGCAAAAATATCGTGGTATCCGGACCAACCGGTTCCGGCAAGACCACCTGGACGAAAGCGCTGATCCGTGAGATTCCGAGCGATGAGAGGCTGGTGACCATCGAGGATGCAAAGGAACTGGTGCTCGACCGACACCCAAATCACGTGCGCCTTTTTTATTCCAAGGACGATCAGGGATCTGCTCGTGTAACCCCCAAGCAGCTCTTGGAATGTTGCCTGCGAATGAAACCGGACCGGATCTTGCTCGCGGAATTGCGAGCCGAGGAAGCATTCGACTATCTGCGCAACGTCAATTCCGGGCATCCGGGTTCCATCACCAGCGTCCACGCCACCAGCGCAGCACTCGCGTTCGAACAACTGGTGTTGCTGATAAAGCAAAATCAGAGTGGCCGGGAATTGGCGCGTGCCGACATCAAGAGCCTGTTGTATCTGCTGGTCGATGTGGTGGTCCAATTCGGCGTTGAACGCCACGAGCGTTTCATCAAGGAGATTTGGTACGACCCTACGCGCAAGCGAGGGTTATGAGCGGCGTACTCCATGGTTGGCCGGGCATTATCGCGGCATACGCGGCCGTGCAAGCGCCGATGATCGCGGGGCTCGTGCGAGCGCAGGCGAAATTCCACCAATACGTCATCTCCCCGGCAGTCGCGGTACCCTTGATGGCCGTGGCCGTCGTGGCAACTGCGGTGTCGGACCCGTTGCTGCTGCAACTTGGTTTCGCCGCCCATGGTACTGCCCAAATGGCCGTTGCCACCGGCATAAGTGCAGTGCTGGGGTTTGCCGGCGGGCACGCGATCGCGCACGGGGCGCCGCAGGACAGACTGCATCAGCGCGGCTCCCTGGTTGCAGAGCGATCGGCGGCAGTGCAAACCGACCATGCGTCTGCCGATGCGGGGATCACTTTGGCAGGTGTTCGAATTCCTGCGCAGGATGAAACCAAACATTTCAAGTTGATCGGCGCCACCGGCACCGGCAAAAGCACGGCCATTGAGGAAATCATGGCCAGCGCTTTGGCTCGCGGCGATCGGGCCGTCATCGCCGATCCGGACGGCGGCTATCTGCGGCGGTTTTACCGCAAGGATCGCGGCGACCTCATTCTCAATCCGTTCGACGAACGTTCCGTGAAGTGGGACCTGTTTGCGGAAATAAGAAGCACGTATGACGTGGAGCAGCTGGCCCGATCCCTGATACCCGACCATGAAGGGCAAGACCGTAGTTGGCGAGGATATGCTCGAACATTCTTTTCGGCAGTGACTCGACAGGCACATGAAGCCGGGATTGCCGATATTGGCGAACTCTATCGATTGCTGGTGGTGGCAGACAACGATGAGCTGCGAGGGCTGCTGCGCGGCACCCCCGCGCAGCCCTTCCTTGATGAGCATAACAGCCGAATGTTCGATTCCATCCGGTCCGTGACAAGTTCAGCGGTCGCGGCACTCGACTATATCGCACAACAAAAAAAGACGAATTTCTCGGTTCGCGACTGGATCAACGAAGACAAGCCGGGCGTCCTGTTCATTCCCTACAAGGCCGGTCAGATCGCAGCATTGCGCTCGACCATTTCCGGCTGGATGCGTCTGGCCATTTTCGAGACGATGGATCACGGGGAGGACAAATCTCGCCTCTGGTTCGTTGTCGATGAGCTGGATGCGCTGGGCCAGATCGACGGATTGAAGGATGCGCTTGCCCGGCTGCGCAAGTTCAATGGGCGTTGTGTGCTGGGATTTCAGTCCATTGCGCAAGTCTCGACCACCTACGGGCAGGGTGATGCGCACACCATCATCGAAAATTGCGGCAATACGCTCATTCTTCGTTGCTCGGCCAGCGAAGGCGGCGGTACCGCTCGCTTCGCCTCGCAACTCATCGGTGAGCGCGAGGTATTGCGCACGACGACATCGAGGAGCCTGCGGATGACAGAAATGCTGGGTTCGGTCTCCCGCAGCCAGCACTTCAGCATCGAGTCGGCCGTGCTGCCTTCTGAGGTTGAGCAGCTTCCTGACCTGACAGGTTATTTGAAATATGCCTCGGAACCGACCTGGCAACGTGTGCGACTCGACGCAAGGAACAAATGGGCCGAGCTTCGATCAGGCCAGGTCCGCACTGCGCAAGCCGGTAAAGAGAGATCGCAGCGATTTGTGGATGCAAGTCGTGAGTAACGCTCATGGGAATTGACGATGCCACCATGAAGGTAGGCCTGCTCATGGAGAGCGCCCAGGTTCATCAACGGCTCGCCGAAGGCCAGCTCGAGAAACTGCGGGTGCACACCCAAGATCTCGACAGCGTCGTGCGGGATGAAATTCGGCGCACCCTCGTGCAGGAGTTGCGGATGTTGACCGCCGAGACGACTCGCGCGACGCGAGCGTTGCAAAAGTTAGGAGCCAGGATAGCCTGGCGCTTCACCGCCGCAAGTTTCGCAGCCGCGCTGCTTTGCGTCGTGGTTCCGATCGGCGTCGCCCGCTGGGCGCTGCCGTCAGCTGCTGAGATTGCGGCGTTGCAAGTTCGGCGTGAAGAGTTGGCGGCGAATGTGGCCAAACTCGAGCAGCAAGGCGGCCGCATCGCATGGCGACGTTGCGGCGACGCCAGACGACTGTGCGTTCGGGTGGATCGCAAGGCGCCGGTGTACGGCGAGAACGCCGATTACTACGTCATCGAGGGTTATTAAGCAGGTGAGTTGGCCAGTTGCCATGAATGCTGTGCGAAGCGAAATCGCTGTCGTGCTGTTTGCCGCGCTGACTCTGCTCGTCGTCCTCTGCGCGCGGTTGCGCACAGGGAAGTTTCGCAGCGCGAGATCCGAGACGCACAAGCGTGGGGTGCTGTTGGCCGATGGGGCGCCGATGCAACGGCGCGGTGCCCGCCGCAAGCGGCTGGCCACAGAGCTGGTCACGCTTGCCGGCGTTGACATCCCTCCGATTGACGAAACTAAGCATTTCAAGCTCATCGGCACGACGGGTACCGGCAAGTCGACTGCCATTCGGGAACTGCTCGGCTGCGCCATCGCGCGCGGCGACCGGGCGGTTTTTGCAGACCCTGACGGCGGATACCTCGAGCATTTCTACAATCGCTATCGAGGCGATGTCGTGCTCAATCCTTTCGAGAGTGAATCGGCGAAATGGGACTTGTTTGCCGAGATCAAGAACAGCTTCGACGTCGAGCAGTTGGCAAGCGGGCTTATTCCGAACAGTGACGACTCATCGGCCAGCGAGTGGCGGAGTTATGCGCGGACATTCTTGGCTGCCGTCCTGCGTCGTTGCCACAATTGCGGCTGGCGTGATGCGGGCATGCTGTGGCGGCTGCTTATGGTCGCATCAGCGGATGAGCTCCGGCCCATCGTCGAAGGCACGCCCGCCCAGCCTTTCCTCGATCACGATAATGCGCGCATGTTCGGATCGATACGCTCTGTGATGGGTTCCGCGATTGCCGCACTTGAGTATGTCCAGCGGCAACGCGCTGCACCTTTTTCGGTGCGCGGCTGGGTGCAGTCTCGAACCTATCCCAGCATGTTGTTTATTCCTTATAGGGCCGGCCAAATCGCAGCGCTGCGATCGATGATCGCAACCTGGATGCACCTGGCAATCTTCGAGGCCATGAGTCAATCGGGAGAGGGCGAGCAAAGGCTCTGGTTTGTGATTGATGAGCTGGACGCGCTGGGCGCAATTCACGGGCTGAAGGACGCGCTGGCACGGCTGCGCAAATTTGGTTGCCGCTGTGTCCTCGGATTCCAGTCGATCGCGCAGGTCTCCAGCACCTATGGGCAGGGCGAGGCACAGACAATTGTGGAGAACTGCGGGAATACGCTCATTCTGCGCTGCTCGGGCAGTGAGAACGGCGGAACGTCGCAATTTGCTTCGCGCCTGATCGGTGAACGAGAAGTCCTAAGGCGGCAAATATCGCGCGGCCGCGATCGCGAGAGCTCCTGGTCGAGCCATGGTGCGCGCCGCTCACGCAGTATTACCCACCAGCACGTAACCGAAACGGCGGTCATGCCGTCCGAACTCGAGCAATTGCCGGACTTGTGCGGGTATCTCAAGCGAGCTTCCTCTGCGGTGTGGTTGAAGGTCGCATTCAACCTCTAGCGCATGGCAGTCTACTTTCTCAATATCAAGACTTTCGGGCGCTCAAACGGCAGCAGTGCGGTGAGCGCCGCCGCATACCGTGCCGGCGAGCGCATACGCGACGAGCGCAGCGGCAAGACCTACGATCACTCGGACCGCCAAGATGTCATGCATAAGGAAATCATTCTCCCAAGCCAATTCGACTCGGATGATTTGGCTTGGGCGAAGGACCGCACTAATTTATGGAATGCGGCCGAGGGCGCCGAGACCCGTAGGAACGCTCGGGTGGCGCGTGAGTATCTTGTGGCCCTGCCGGCGGAGCTACCCCACGCGCATCGATTGGACTTGGTCAGAAGATTTTCGCACGAGTTGGTGGAGCGGTATCGATTCGCGGTCGATGTCGCCATTCATGCGCCGCGGAATTTTCCCGGCAGCGATCCGCGCAACTTTCACGCCCACCTTCTGGCCACTACGCGCGAGGCGACTACCGAGGGTCTCGGCGCCAAAACCACGCTCGAATGGAGCGATGCGCGTCGCCGTGAGACCGGCTTAGGTCCGGCCATTAATGAGCTATTGCACGTGCGTGAGCGTTGGGCGGCGGCGGCGAATGAGGCATTGCTGGCGGCGCACGTGGTGGCGCGTATCGATCATCGCACGCTGCAAGCGCAGGGCATAGACCGCGAGCCCGAGCCGCGAATTCCGCGTGCGGCCTTCGAAATGGAACGGCATGGATACCGAAGCGTAGTCGCCGAGCGAATTCGCGAGGAATATCAAGACCGAGTGGAATCGCGTCTGCAACGATCCGCGCAGATAGTAGCTCCTGCAGCGGAACCGGCCAGCCTCGATGCGATTCGCCGCGAAGCGCGTGATAACTGGCTGCGCATGAGGCAAGCGCAGGCCGAGACTGGGCGCGCCGAGACCGGAAACTCAGAGACTGCGCGCGCGGAGGCCGCGGCGCGCGCGCAGGATGACGATCTTGCGCGATGATCCGACGGATTGACTATGCCTCTTGCTACGTTTACTCGCCCGCCGGTAGCGGCGCGATGTGTGAGCGTTCCCGCCTGCTGTGCGCACTATTGAAGGAAAGCGATGCGCGCTTCATGTTCAAGTATGCGTTGCGGGTCCGCGAAGAAGCGGAGCGATGCGAAAGTCTCGCCGGCTTCTTCCGCGCCACCGATGTGTTGGTGCCGGTACCCAGAAGCCGGCCGCGAGCCTGCGGCACATGGCCGGCTGCGGATTTGGCTCGTGCCCTCGTCAGTGCCGGAATAGGGGCTAGCGCGTGGCCCGGCTTGCATCGGGTGTGCGCGGTGCCGAAATCGGCGACAGCCGCGCCGGGAAGGCGCCCCAGCGTCTCGTGCCACTATGCATCCTTTCATGTCGATCCACCCAGTGCGAACTACGTGAACGTGCTGCTTATCGACGATGTAATTACCAAGGGCCGAACGCTTTTGGCGGCCGCTGCACGTGTACGCGAGGCCATCCCTCGCGCGCAGGTTCGAGCGTTTGCGTTGCTTCGGACCATGGGATTGGCCCCGGATATCGAAACCTTGCTCGATCCGTGCCGAGGGGAGATTCGATGGCGCTCCGGGGACGCGCAGCGAATTCCTTGACCGAAAGTTGAGCGGCGTCGTCTATAATGCACCGCGCTTGCGCATCGACGTCAAAACACCGCCCGGCAGTCGTCCACTCCTAAACGCGAGCCAGGGTTCCATCGCCGAAAGCCTTAAACTGGCTTGCGCTGCCGCCGATGGATTTCTCGGTGCTCACTGCATCCACGAGCTGTGGATGCGTGGAGCAATGTCCATTAATATTGAGCGTGCGCTCGAACAGCTTTGGGCCTGTGCCGCGCCGTCCGTACCGGAGTGGCTGCCGATGCGCTATATCGACTGGCTGCCCGAGGCTTATGAGATTGCGCTCAACTTTAGGGCTGCTGCCAAAGGCCGGTCGAACATTTATTTGGTGTTGTTGGATTTCAGCGACCGTGATGGTCTGTACGGCTTGTATGTCGGCATGAGCAAATATAGTCCCGCTCAGCGCTTCGATCAGCACAAGGCGGGTATTCGCGCGGCAGGAAGCGTATTAAAACGGGGCATCGAAGTGCTGACGGGACCGACCATGCATTTGCAATACATCAAGCGCAGCGAGGCTGCGCGTATCGAAGCACAATTGGCGCAAGCCTTCGGCGCAGCCGGATTCGCCGTGAAGGGTGGCCACTGACATGATTCTGATTGGTATGTTCGATTCGCCCTTCGTGCGGCGAGTCGCGGTCAGCATGAATCTTCTGGGGATGCCCTTTGAGCACCGCAATTGGTCCGTGGGGAAGGACTTCGAGCTGATTCGCCAGTTCAACCCGCTCGGCAGAGTGCCGGCCCTGGTGCAAGCGGACGGCGATACCTTGATCGAATCTGCTGCGATTTTGGACTTCCTGGACGAGATGGCAGGCCCCGAGCACGCGCTTCTACCGCGATCCGGGGAGCCGCGACGCGAAGCGTTGCGCATCATCGCGATAGCCGTCGGCGGCGCGGAGAAGGGTGTGCAGCAAGTGTACGAGAGTGCTTTCCGGCCTCCCGAAAAGCGGTATCGCCCCTGGGTGGAACGCTGTCATACCCAAACGCATGCGGCGCTCGCCGAGTTGGACCGGTTGTGTCAGGTGCGCGGAGGCGAATGGCTGATCGGCAATCGAATTACGCAGGCCGACATTACCGCGACCTGCGTCTACAGCTTCCTGAGTCAGGCTCTGGACATCAACCGCGACACCGTGATGTATCCGGCCTTGAGTGCGGTTGCCGACCGTTTCGAATCCCTGCCCGAATTTCGATCGGTCAAGGCCGATTGGTTCGCGCCGAGCAGCCCTTAGCCTTTACTCGCACGGGCTCCAAGGGTTTAGAATGCCGGCATGGTCGTCGTTCACCATCTCAACAACTCCCGATCGCAAAGGGTGTTGTGGTTGCTGGAGGAACTTGAGCTTCCCTATGAGGTGAAGCGCTACGAGCGGGATCCTAAGACGATGCTGGCGCCGCCGTCGTTGCTCGCGATTCATCCCTTGGGTAAATCCCCCGTGATTGTCGATGGCGGCGTAACGGTGGCGGAGTCCGGGGCGATCATCGAGTATCTAGTCGATAAATACGGCGGCGGACGCTTGATTCCTCCCGCGGGCTCTCGCGAGCGCCTGCGCTACACCTATTGGTTGCACTACGCCGAGGGCTCGGCGATGACGCCCCTGTTGTTCAAGTTGGTTTTCGACAGGGTTGCGGGCAATCCCGCACCGTGGCCAGTCAGCGCCATTGCCCGCCGCATCGCCGCCACTGTCACCAAGAACTTTATCGCACCCAATCTTACGCGCCACTTGGACTACATCGAGGCCGAACTCGGCACGCAAGCGTGGTTTGCCGGCGCACAATTTACAGCGGCCGATGTGCAGATGAGTTTTCCCCTGGAGATTGCCGTATCCAGGGCGGGACTTAATGCCAGCCGCCCGAATTCGATGGCTTTTTTAGAGCGTATCCATGCGCGGGACGCTTACAAGCGTGCGCTGGAGCGCGGCGGGAAGTACGACTACCAGTAAAATAAGTAAGGGGGAGTTTCTATGTGGAAGTCTCTTAGGACGAGTGCCGCATTGTCGAGCGTTCTGCTGCTGAGCGTGACAGCCTGCAATCAATCGGCGCCGCCGCCACCTAAACCTAAAGGTCCATCGCCGTCGAGCGTCGCTTGGCTCAAAGTCGCAAACGCTTTCGTCGAAGACTATATGCGCGCACAACCCTCATTTGCGGCGCAATCCGGCCGTCATGAATTCGATGGGCAGCTCCCGGACGTGAGCGCGCACGGTATCAAGCGCGAAATCGCGCGGCTGCACGATGAGCGGGAGCAAATTTCCGCCGTTGATCCTAAAACCTTGGAGCCGCACGACCGCTTCGATCGTGACTACCTCCTGGCTGTCGTTGATAAGGATCTTTTTTGGATAGAAAAGACCCAGTTCCCCTTCACTAACCCGGGCTGGTACTTGGGCAAGATCGACCCGGAGCTGTACCTGAGCCGCAATTATGCGCCCCTCGAAGTGCGCATGAAGGCCTACATCCAGTACGCGCGCGGGATTCCGAGAGTGGCCAAGGCGATCAAGGAAAATCTCAAATCACCATTGCCTAAAACCTATGTCGAATTGGGAATTGCACAATTCGGCGGACTCGCCGATTTCTACAGTAAGAACGTAGCGCCCGTGTTTGCATCGGTGTCCAACGCGGACCTGCAAAAGCAACTAGCCGATGCGAATGCGAACGCTGCGGCGGCGATGAACGATCTCAAGGATTACTTGGCGGCGGAGCGCAAAAACGCCACGGACAAGTATGCCTTTGGTCCGGATTTGTTCGCGCAGATGGTGAAGCAAACCGAGCAAGTGGACCTCCCCATCGATCAGATCGAGGCTGCGGGACGCGCGGATCTCGAGCGCAATACCGCGGCGCTCAAGGCGGAATGCAACACCTATGCGCCGAAGGCGCCTCTGGCGCAATGCGTCGCGAAAATGGCCGCGAACAAACCCAAAGGAGGTCCAGTCGAGGAAGCGCGGAACCAGCTCAAGATGCTCAAGGAGTTCATTGTCCAGAACAACGTGGTGTCGATTCCGAGCAATGACGAAGCGTTGGTGGCGGAAGCTCCGCCCTACAATCGCTCCAATGCGGCCTTCATCAATACGGCGGGTCCCTACGATAAGGGGGTCGTGTCCGTTTACAACATCGCGCCGCCGGACCCGAAGTGGAGCAAGGCTGAGCAGGCTTCGTATATTCCCGGCGTTGCGCAATTGCTTTTTACGTCCGTGCATGAGGTCTGGCCCGGCCATTTCCTGCAGTTCCTGCATTCGAATGCGAACCCGGACAAGCTGGAAGCGCTTTGGGTGGGATACGCCTACGCCGAGGGCTGGGCGCACTATTGCGAGGAAATGATGGTTGAGATGGGCTTAAGTAAGGGAGATGCCGAAAAGCACATAGGCCAATTGAATGAGGCGCTGCTGCGCGATGTGCGACTGATGTCGGCGATCGGCCTGCACACGCACGGCATGACTGTGGCGCAGTCGGAAAAAATGTTTCGCGAGCAAGCGTTTCAGGATCCGGGTAACGCCCGCCAGCAAGCCGCGCGTGGTACCTATGATCCTGCCTATTTGAACTACACCCTGGGCAAACTCATGATCAGAAAGCTCCGGGCAGACTGGCTGTCGAAGAGCGCTGCAGGGGCAGGGGCGCCGGCGCCGGGTTCGCCCTCGCCGGACGATCAGAGCCGGTGGCATGAATTTCACGACAAGTTCTTGTCGTACGGAGGACCGCCGATTCCGCTATTGCGCAAGGAACTGGTAGGAGAGGGCGGCAGCTTGCTCTAACCGACGGCAACGATGAGGCCGCTGTCCGCCCAAGTCCCGAGCAGGGCGGCGGCGGCCGGGGGAATTTCCTCTTCCGGGAGCAAGTCGCTCAAGGCTTCGCAAATCTCGCCGAAGTTGCGTCCGCAAAGCGCCGAATCGAGTGCCGCTGCTTCGACGGCATCCATCGATCGAAAATAGTTTTGTAGATCCCGTCGCCACAAGAGCCACGGTATGGCGGCCGCAGCGGCTGCCGGTCTCGGTGGCGTCTCATCGGCACTCATGGCCTTCCAAACGGCCGCCGTGTTCCAAGTCAATTCAAGCCGCCGCAACGAGGGATGGAACTGAAATTTCAGCTCGCTCCACGCCGACGGGTCGACGGCGGCAAGCGCCGTACGTTGCAAGGGTTGCGCGTCCGGAGCATCGAACACCTCCGAGAGTGTCCATTCGAGCAGCGCTACCTCCGAGAGAATGGGCTCGTCGCAGCAGGGCGGACGAGCGGCCATGAACTGCGCCAATTCTCGCCCATACCAACGAATCGAGCGGAAAACCGAAGGATGTGCCGCGACGAAGGCCCGGCCCAATTCGACCCACATCTCATCGCCCAGCAAACCGTGCAGGACAGGGTAAGTCTCGTGCAGCGCATCGATCAGCCGCACCTGATAGGCATTGCGGTAAATGGCGAGCCTGTCCGCCGCAGGAAGCGGCGGCGCGTCCACGATGGCGTCGGTGACGCAGCTGTCTTCGCCCAGAAGATGGCGTTGCATCTCGCGTTGCAACTCGCGCAACTGCATCACGCAGCCCGCCTGGAATGACTGGCCGCGATTGCGCGTGCCACCTCCAGTTCCGCGACCAATTCGCTTAATTCAGGAATATTATCGTCGCGCTCGATCATGGTCGGCACGTCGCCAAACAAAGCGACAGCGTGCGCGTACAGCTCCCATACCGGCGCTACGATCGGATGGTCGTGCGTGTCGATCAAGTGGCCGCCCATGTTGCTGTGTCCGGCAAGATGAAACTGGCGCACGCGGGATTTCGGCATTGCCTGAAGATAGCTAAAAGCATCGAAGCCATGATTGACGCTGCTGACATAAATGTTGTTGATGTCGAGAAGGATGTTGCAGTCGGCGCGCGAGGCCACCTCGCGCAGGAATTCCCATTCGGTCATCTCGTCCGCGTGAAAGCTCAGATAACTGGAGACGTTTTCCAGCAATATCTGCCGGCCCAGGGCGTCCTGCACCTGGCCGACCCGGGCTACGACCGACGACAAAGCCTCCTCGGTGTAAGGCAGCGGCATTAAATCGTGCAAATTCCGACCTTCGACCCCGGTCCAGCATAGATGATCGGAAATCCAGTGCGGTTCGATGCGGGCAGCCAAGCCCCGCACCATTTTCAAATAGTCGACGTCCACAGGATCGGTGCTGCCGATCGAGAGCGAGACGCCATGCATGACCAGGGGAAATCGTTCGCGGATGCGTTCTAGATAGTCCAACGGCTTGCCGCCGGGTACCAAGTAGTTTTCGGTGATGACTTCGAGCCAATCGATCGGATGAGGCTCGCTTAGCATGGCCTCATAGTGGGGAGTGCGCAGTCCAAGTCCAAAGCCGGAGAGTTTCATAAGGTGAGGCCGGGCTGCGAAGCCCGGCCTCTCAGTCAATGTTTAGCTCTTCTTGTCTGCCTTCGCTTTCGCATCGGCGCAAGCTTCCTTGGTCATGGAGACGAAGCCCTGACCCTTGCAGCTGTTCATACCTTTGCAGCTATTCTTCGCCGACTTGCACTCGGAAGTTCCCTTGCAGGAATTCACGCCGGTGCACTTCACGGTGGCGGCATCCGCTGCGAATGCAGTGGTGCTGATTGCGGAAGTGAACAGCATGGCGGCAGCGGCAGCCATGGCGGCGCTCGACATTTTATTGATCTGCATATTTGTACCCTCGTTAGTTATAGAACGCAGCGGTATTGCTGCTCAACTAATAGACCCGGCCAACAGCCTCATTATTACTCAATTATCTGAGCTCATGCCTATTTCGATGGGAGGGCAGCAGCGGTTGACCGCGTGGAAGACACCATTAAATGACGGTTTCTTAATGTTCGCGCCGGAGTGCATCCAATCGTCCGGCCACCACGAACCCACATCGGGCCATCGACTAGGGCCGGGCTTCCAACACCAAGTTGAACGGAGTTTGCGTGGCACGCCTGAAGTTGCGGAAACCGCCGCCTCCTACCACTACCTCGCGCAACTTGGCTTCGCCGGCTTGCGCGCCGAGCGCCGGCCCTTTGCGCGCGAGCGACACCGGTACGCAGATCTGAGACGAAGCGCCATACATCACGCGGCCAACCGGATTGAGATTCTCCTCGACGCGGTCATTTGCAAAGGGCTCTACGATCATGGCTGTGCCATCACTCTTCAACGCTTGGCGGGCGTGTCGAGACGCGCCGACCGGGTCGCCCATGTCGTGTAGGCAATCGAAGAATGCGATCAAATCGAAACCCTTGCCGGTATAACTGACGGCGTCGGCTTCTTGGAACTGCACATTGGTGGCGCCCGCTGCCGCGGCCCTCTCTCTTGCTGTCCGAATGGACGCACCGTGATAGTCATAGCCCACAAATTCGGATTTCGGAAACGCTTTCGCCATGAGAATAGAACTGGCTCCATGGCCGCACCCGACGTCGGCCACTTTTGCGCCGCGTTTTAGTTTGTCCACCACTCCATCAAGGGCCGGCAGCCAGGAAGCCAGCAAGTTGGCGTTGTATCCGGCGCGAAAGAATCGCTCTGTCCCATGGAAAAGGCAGGCATGATGCTCTCCCCATTCCATCCCTTTGCCGGTCTTGAAATTATCGAGCGTGCGCTCGAGCGCATGAAAGGTCGCTTCCACGATGTTGTATGCGCCCGGCATGTCAACGGGCCCATTCGGATCCGCCAGGCAAAGTGCTTGCTCCGGGCTTAGCGACCACTTATTCGACTTGGCATCGAATTGCACGTAGCCCCCGGCGCCCTGATTGCCGAGCCATTCTCGAACATATCGCTCGTTCGTATTGGTCCGCTGAGCCAACTCGGTGGATGTCATTGCACCGGTGGCGAGTTCTTTGTAAAGGCCTAGCCGATCTCCGACGAGCATGAGCGTCGCGCTCATGGCGGCGCCAAGATCACCTACCGCTTTGCCGAGGAATTCATTGAGTGCTTGTTCGTTGATAGCCATGGTGCAGTGCTCCCCTGTTCGTCGAATTCGAGCGTTCGATCTAGGCGTTACCTTACTCCGGCCCCTCCGTGGAAACTATCGGACAATGCGATGGTGCGTTGCCGCAGCTACTTCGACAGGCTGATCGTCGCAGCGGCGATCGTCACCGCTTGGCGAATAGGTTCGAATTTCGCCGCGGCCCGCTCCAGCCAGTTGAGTCCGCGTCGTATTTCCGCGCCGTGCAGGGCACGCGCTTCATTCAGTACCTCGACGCGAAGCGCGGCATCGTAGGCATGTTCAGGCGCCTTCGAATAGCGGCGCATATGCCGCCCGCCCACGATGGCGTTCACTTCGGCGTGATGCGCGTCGATATCGAAATGGTGAAATATGCTCAGCAGCGTCGAAGGGTCGGCCAGGAAATGATCGAAATTGAGCCAGAAGGCTCGCTTACCCGCCGTGCTCGCTGCTTGCGCCAGCGCGGACATTTCGCAGGCCCACGCCAAGGCCAGATTTTCCCCCTCGCTCAAGGATTCCCCGGTCCATGCCTCGGTGCCGATGCGTCGATGCAGACGGCGCAATCGAGCCGGTGCGAGGATCAACGCCTCCTTGCGCGAGTTCGGGCCGCCCAGGATCGTGGCCAAGTAGCTCTCCGGCGAGACGAACATCATCAACGCCTTGGGCGCCGCAGCGCGGGCCATCAGAGTTGCGCTAATTTCGGACACGAAACTCGTGGCCTTGATGATGGGTAGCTGGCGCCGATCGAAGGTGCGTGAGAACAGCTTCAATGCACCCGTCAATCTGGCGTTGAAATCACCGTCGCTCCAGTTGAGCCCGGCCTCAGGATCGCTGTTCACCTGAGCAAATGTGCGCAGAACCGTGGGCTCGCGCAGTGCGAGAACGCCGGGATGCGCGCCGATCAGGCGTGAAATCAGGGTCGAGCCTACATGGCCGATGTGGAAAATGAAGCTACAGCGCTCTGCGAGGTTGGCGGATTCGAGTGCGGCGGCGACCTGAAGCCAGGGTAGTGGACGCAGCTGCGTTTGCGGCGTCAGGATACGGGCATCGAGAAAACTGGCGGCTTCGTAGTCGTCTTGAGTCAAATGCAGGAAGAAAATCTGATCGCTGCGCGGATCCAGTGAGAAAGGGAATTGCTCGGGGGAGCGGGCCAAGGAAGCTTGCAAGGCATTCATTGCTGTTAGTGTCGCATCGCTGCCGCGAACTATACTAGGGCCACAATATAAGGACGGGAAAATCGATGTTCCTTCAGATCCCCAACTTGCTCGTCGCGGCGGAAGTCCAGGCGATCTTGGAAATCTCCCGGCAGGCGAGGTTTATCGACGGCAAGCGCTCTAACCCGCACAACATCGCCAAACAGAACCTCATCGCAGACACCAGCGACTCGCTGAACCAGAAAGCTTCGCAAATCGCACTCGGCGCAATTCAGCGCAACGAAGAGGCGAAAGGTTTCGTTTTTCCGCGCCGGGTCCTGGCTCCCACCCTGTCTCGCTATGCCGTCGGCATGAAATACGGTCCGCATACGGACGCGGCTTTCCTCCCGGTTGCTCCCGAGCCGCTGCGCTCCGATGTCTCCTGCACCATCTTCATCAGCAATCCGGGCGAATACCAGGGCGGCGAACTGCTCATCCATCTAGGCACGGAAGGCGTCAGCATCAAGGGCGCGGCGGGCTCTGCGATATTTTACCCCTCCACCACCCTGCACCAGGTCGCGCCGGTGATCTCCGGCGAACGGCTCGTCATGATCACATTCATCGAAAGCCAGATTCCCGATCAATTGCAGCGGGAGTTGCTGTATACGCTCGGAGAAGTGCGCGCGCTCGAGGGCATGAAAATGGAGTGGCAGAATCGCACGCAGATCGAGTTCGTCATCGCAAACCTTCACCGCATGTGGTCCCGATAAGTGAGTGTCGGCAGTCAAGAAATGCTGGAGGCCGCCGCCAAGTTGGAGCAGCAAGGACAGGTGGCAGAGGCCATAGCCGCTTACCAGCAGCTGCTGGAGTTCTGGCCAGGGCTACCGGACTGCTGGTACAACTTGGCGAGGTTGCAGCGGCAAGCGGGACAATACGCGCGGGCACTTGCCTCCTATCAAGAGGCATTGGAACGCCACGTGACCCGCCCGGAAGAGGTGCACCTGAACCGCGGCGTCATTTTCAGCGATTACCTCAATCAATACGACGCGGCGGAGCGCGAGCTGAAAAAGGCACTGGGAATCAACCCCGCTTATGTGCCTGCTCTCATCAACTATGCCAATCTGTACGAAGATCTCGGACGCCGCGAACTCGCAGCGCAGATGTACGAGAGGATGCTCGCGCTCGAGCCGGACTCGTCCACGGCGCTGGCCCGCTACGCCGGCCTGAAGAATTTTTCCGATCCCAATGATCCGCTCATCGAGCGTCTGCGCGCAGCGCTCAAAAAGACGGACATCAGCCTCGCGGCTCGAGCCCACGTCGAATTTGCCCTAGGGCGGGCGCTCGACGCCTGCGGGTCGTTCGAGGCAGCCTTCCAAACCTATCGGCAGGCCAATCGGCACAGCCGTGAAAGTGCCCCGCCCGGCACGGGCTACTATGACTTGGCGCTGCAAGAAAAATTTACCGAGCAACTCATCGGCGTTTTCGCGAAAAGCACGCCGCCGGTTTGGCAGCCGCAAGCCGCTTCAGGCGAGCGCGCCTTGGCGCAGCCGGTATTCATCTGCGGCATGTTTCGTTCCGGTTCGACATTGCTGGAACAGCTGCTCGCCGGCCATCCCGGCATCACGGCCGGGGGTGAGTTGGATTTCATCCCGAGCGCCGTCAATACTTTCCTCGCGCCGTTTCCGAGTTCCTTTCCCTCGGTGAGTGCCGACCAATTGAGCCGGCTTGCAGCGGATTATCGAGTCATGTTGGCGGAGCGTTTCCCGGCGGCCGGTTACGTCACCGATAAGCGGCCGGACAACTTTCTTTATATCGGACTCATCAAGGCGCTCTTCCCACAGGCCAAAATCATTCATGCGGTGCGTGACGCGCTTGATAATTGCCTGTCTATTTATTTTCTGCATCTCGACCAAGGCATGAGCTACGCCCTGGACCTGATGGATATTGGACATTATTACCGGCAGTATCAGCGCCTCATGAGGCACTGGCGAGCTCTGTTCGGGGATGACATCGTTGAGGTGAGCTATGATGCGCTGGTTCGCGATCCGAAATCCGAGATAAAGCAGGCACTTGGGTTCCTTGGCCTGCCGTGGGACGAGCGTTGCCTCGCCGTACCGGCGAGCGGTCGCGCGGTGAAAACGGCCAGCGTCTGGCAAGTTCGAGAGCCCATCCATGGGCGCTCTTCGGGACGCGCACGGCATTATGAGAAGCAGTTGCAGGAATTGCATATTTACATCCACGGCAGAATGTAGCTCGCAACTAAGACTACAGGAGTCGCTACTTGCCTCCGCAAGTGCCGCCGCAGCCGCGTTGTTTCAATTGTTCTCGTTCATACTCCTGCCGCTCCAATACTCCCGCCAATTGGGTCTCGGTAGCGCATCTCTTCTGTGTGAAACGCGAACCCACTACCGCATCTTGGCGACAGTACACCGTAACGCCGCTGCGCACTTCCGGGCGCCAACCGGCCTCTTTGGCTTTCTTCGCGATCGCCGCATCACCGTCCGAGGATGACTTTGCCTCTGCAGCCGCAGCCTTGGCCTTGGCGATAACCGCTACTGCGGCGGCAGCATCTGCGTCCTGTACGGAAGCTTCGGCTTGGGCGGGCGCCTTTACGGGTTCCGGAGTCTGTTGCGCGTAGAGGGGTGCCGTGACTGCGACGAGGGTTGCCGTAATTAACAAACGCATACACTGGGATCGACTCATGGTGCAACTCCTCGATTGAGCGTTGTTGCCCAATGTACGACGCCGCAGGGGCATGATCAAGCCGCCGCGTGTCTCCTTCCGGTGCACGGCTTATAATGGGTTTACTCTTAGATGGCCAGGGCAGGTATCATGCGGAGTTCGGCTCGTCGCTGCGCTTTCGACGCATCGTTGTTTGTCATGGCACTCATATCTGCGCCCTTATCAGCGCAGCAAGCAGCTCAGCCGCCCGTGGCGAGCGCACCCGCCGCGACTGCTGGGCGACCTCCCCAGAGACCGACGGGCCCCTCGGAAGCCATTATCAAAAAGGCCAGGACGGCCGGACTCAAGGCTGAAACGCGCAACGGCATGACGGTGTTTTGTTGGCAAGATGCCAATACCGGAAGCCGCTTTACTACCAAGAAATGCGTCGACGAAACCCGACTCGATTTCATCTTGCAGGAGCGACAAGACGCGCGCGACCGGTTCAAGCAGGGTGGGACGTCCCGCAATTGACCTCGCGGGTATACTTCCAGCACGATTTCCATGATGGGGCGCCCCGCACACATGACGAAGCACAACCTGTTAAATGCGTTGCAGCGCAGCGAACCCATGTCGTTGCGATAGCCTTTTTGCGCATCGTCCAGTGACACGCGATCGTAGCGCCGATCATGCAAGTTTGACCGCCATTTACGCACTGGCGCGGGCGGGCGATCACGCCAAAGCGGCCACATTGGCAGAAGCGTCTCTGGCGGATGGCCTCGAGCACCCGCTGATCTATAATTTGGCGGCACTGAGATTCGAGCAGCAAGGACGGTTGGAGGAGGCCGCCCGACTGCTGAGCCGTGCCGTGGAACTTGATCCGCAGGATCTCGGGTCGCGCAATGCGCTTGGTTTGTGCCTTATGAGGCTAGACCGTCCGGCGGCTGCAATCGTGCATTTCGACGCGCTGCTCGGTTTGGACGCGACGCTGCCTTTCGCTCACGCCAGTATGGGCAGCGCCCTTCTCGCGCTCGGCCTCGTGGCAGAAGCGGAAAACAGTTATCGGCGTGCAATCGAACTCGATGGCGATCAGGGAATTGCACTCGCTGGTCTCGCCCATCTCGCCAGTCGTCGTGGGGCGTATCCGGAAGCAAGGCTCTGGGCGCAGAAAGCCCTGAATGCCCTGCCGGGGCTTCCCGACGCGGCGATGAGCCTTGCGACGGCGGAATTGGGCGAGGGTGACATAGCCGGCGCAGAAGCGCGGGTCCCCGCGCTCCTCGACGATACCCGGCTGGCGCCGTTGGAGCGAGCCTACGCCGAAGGCTTGCTCGGCGATGTGCTGGACGCTAAGGAGTACATCGATGAGGCGTTTGCAGCCTACACGCGCTGCAACGATTCGCTTCGGCAC
>JAXDQK010000110.1:0-17936 GCA_034667905.1 Gammaproteobacteria bacterium
AGCCATCGAGCGGGCGCTCAAAGGCGTCGAAGGCGCGTTTGTCATGTTGCCGGCTGTCTGGGCCCCCTCGCCCGATTACAAAGAAGCCAAGGGCGTGATTGCGAACTATGTCGAGGCGCTCACCAAGACAGCGCCGCCGCGGGTGGTAGCGCTTTCGTCGATGGGTGCGAACAGGACCAGCGGGCTTGGGATGATCACGGCCTTGTCGCTTTTGGAGCAAGGTTTTCGCGACCTGCTATCGCCAATCGCATTTGTGCGCGCAGGCGGATTCTTCGAAAACTTTCTCTACGGTTTGCAGGTCGCCCAGGGCGGAACGCTACCGGTCTACTACAATCCGACATACCGGAAATCGACCATGGTCGCGACGAACGACATCGGCGCGGAGATCGCAACCCTTTTGACCGGCCCGGCGTGGTCAGGGCAGCGCGTCGTCGAGCTTGGTTCGATGGTTACCGCGGATGAAGTCGCGGAGCAATTGGGTGAAGTCCTGAATCTCGACGTGAAAGCCTTCGCAGTCCCGCGTGCAGGGTGGGCGAAAGCGTTCGAGCAATTCGGCATCCCGAAGGGCCACACCGGCCCTGCCGAAGAAATGTTTGAGGCCGTGAATGCAGGATGGATGGACCTCGGAGTCGAGGGTACGGAGCACGTAGGTGGCACGACGTCCGCACGCGACGTTTTCGCGGCAGCCCAGAAGGCCGTGACGTCGTAAACCGCGGCGTTCACACCAATGAAGGTCGAGATCAAACATAAAGGTTCTTGTTTGGGTGCAACGGGCGGAAGCGGACGGCTGATCGTCCGCGACGCCCTGGCGAAAGGCTGATCGTCACCACCCACTCGTCTCGGCGAATTGAGCGCCGTGTTCGGCTGCCAAGATGGGCTTCATGTCGGACATTGTGTGACCGAACACGTGTATGCGCAGCGATCAGTACATTGGGCTATCCCAGTCGGCGTATCTAGACTTACCAATGGTAAATCTCCAAACATACCCACTCACCCTTCACACCGCACGGAGTGCCGTCGCGACATGCAGTCGTGCCGCCCGGAGCGCGGGAAGAAGTCCGCCGGCCAAACCCATGCCCAGCGCCCAGGCGAGGCCCTTCAGCGCCAGCGAAGGCGTCACCGCCAATTGAAAGTTGTATCCGAAGGGGCTCGCCGATAATCCATTGAAAAACATCCAAGCCAGAGCGCATCCGAGCAGCGCGCCCGGCAGGGAAAATATGAGTGACTCACAGAGAATGGATGCGACAACGGCGCCGGGGCCGAATCCGATTGCACGCAAGGTGCCCAACTCTCGGCGACGGGAGTCAACAATTGCATACAGCGAGTTCACCGCGCCCAACGTCGCGCCAATCGCCATGATGGTGCCGACGAAGTAGCTAGCGAAGTCGAGAATTCCCTTCAGTTGCTTAGAATCTTCCTGTGCCGCGTCGCTCTCGTGTTGCGCTTCAACGTGCAGCGTAGGATTAGCCTGCAACGCGTCGCGAAACGTTGTGAAGTCCGCAGGGGATTGCAGCATCACGGCAACCTGGTTGTAGGTGTTGCGATTGAAGGTGGACATGAGGACATCGACGTCCGTATACACGACACATTGCAGCGTGCGGCCCTCGCCAAAATGGCCGACGACGACCCAATCGATGCCACGAATCGAGCGCCGATCACCTATTTCGAAACCGGTGAATTGCCGGCGGCAAGGGTTACTGGCGATCAGTTCATGCAGCCCGGGCTGAAACATGCGTCCACCGGTGAAGCGAATTTCGGGGCGGTACTGCGTCAAATTGGCCGTGGTGCCCACGAGTGGGAAGAAGATTCGGATCCCCGTCACCCGTCTGTGGGCTTCGATCGGAATCAGCGATGTGAAAATCGCAATGGGGGCACCATTCACATCCTTCTTTATCCCCGGAAGGTCGCGGGCGCCGACTGCGACATCCTTTGGGATGCTGCTCTGAGTGTCGCGCGCGCCGGTGCTGCTCATGATCACACGATCGGGGCGTACATCCTGCATCGCCTGACGCTGCATGCCAATGCCCATGGCCAGCATGGAGACGAGCACGCCGACAGCGCAGGCCACGCCAATGATGACGGTCAGGACCGCCCCCAGTCGCTGAGTGGCTCCCGACAGGTTGACCCGCAAGATAGCGAAGAACTGGCGGAAGAAGTTCATCCCGCGCGCTATCCGTTCGCGAGCGCGGTTGCAACTTTGAGGCGGGCCGCTTGAACGGCGGGGACGGCGGCGCTGATCAGCGCTACGGCGATGGCCAGCCCGAGGCCGATCGCGATGACGATCTTCGGCATCGAAAGTCCCACTACAAACACTCCTGCAATGGGCAGCAGTACTGTCGCCAGCGCGAGTCCAAATGCGGCCGCGCCGACGCATACCAGTAAAGCCTCCGCCAGTATGAGCATGAACACACTGCGATCCGTAAAGCCCACTGCCTTTAACACCGCAAGCTCCAATCTGCGCTCGCGGATCGATTGCATCATCATGCTGGTGGTGGCGAAAAGCAGTGCCACCAATGCTGCGCCCACAATTGACCGGATGAGAAAATTCATATCGCCGATCTCCTGCGCTCGCGCCTGCGCCAGTTCCAGCAATGACTCGGTCTTGGTTTCCTGCGAGGAATTGGCGAAGCGCCGGTCGATTTCGTCGGACACCGCCGCGGCCTGCTTCGGGTCCGAAATTGCGACGTTGAAGTGCTGAACGGTGCCCTTTCCGAGAAAGCGCGCCTCTTCGAGGTAAGCCAAATTGACCAGAATGTTGTCGGGTCCGCTGCCAACGTCGGTATCGCTGAAGGTTCCCACCACATCGAAGGCCCAATCCGTCGATCCATCCATTTGCGCCGTATGAGACATCAACGGGATGCGATCGCCGATCCTCCAACCGTACTTTTCTGCCAGTTCTTTTCTGACCAGGGCAGCGGTACGCTGTTTCTCGAAGGCCGCGAGGTGCTCGGGAGCTATCGCGAAGGTAAACGCAGATGGCCAGTCTCTGACCAGGCGGATGGCGACAACCCCGAGCCACTGTGTGGGCTTTTGATACGTGGCTCCGAAGATGTCCACGGGAACCACCAGTTCCACGCCAGGCACCGAATTGATCTGGTCGAGCAAACCTGCCGGCAACGATGCGGCAAGAAAACTCAGGCGGCTGTGCACAATCAATAGATCAGCGCGCGCGGCCGCAGCTGCGTGGTCAACTCCGGTTTTAAGACCCTGCAGCATGCCGAAAAGTGCAAATGCGACACTGACTTGAAAGAAAATGAGACCGGTGCGCCCAGGTTTGCGCCAAATGCCAGACCAAAAGAGCGGTAGAAATCTCACTATAGATCCGGATGGCAATCTGCATCGGGAATAGACGCTAAAAATGCGCCCATTTGAGCGGCATTACTGAATTCTGGGAGCGATGCTGTCATCTTTCGATCCGTCGCAGGCTGCATTGGAGCAAAACCTCTGACTCGCGGGTTTTCCGCCAGCGTACTCTTAGTCAGGCTCGCTCTCAAAACAACCGTCACTGGCACTGGCCGGATTCCGGCAGATCCCGATCCCGAGTGCGGCTAGCGTTTCGGAGCGGGTTTCAACATACCCATAAAAGGCCGTTCTTGGGCGAATCGCGAAGAGAGGAGAACTCGGCAGCAGTCGGCCAAACCCGGTCATAGAAGGAGCTAGAATGCCCGACGGAAAGCTGCCCTTCCGGGGTATCACCGCACAAATTAATCAGACAAACCGTAACGCCGCATAGGCGGGCCCGACTTCACGCTACATTGAGGTTCGAATGGCATCGCCAGAAGTTCTCGCGCTAGTCGATCACCTTGTTTATGCCACTGCCGATCTTGACCGCGGAATTGCGGAGGTGGAACGGGTGCTCGGGGTTCGCGCGAGCCTCGGCGGGCAGCACCCGATCTGGGGTACTCGCAATGCGCTTGTGGCACTAGGGTCAAGTTCTTATCTCGAGATCATCGCGCCGGACCCGGACCATTCGTCCCCCTCCGAAGAACGTCCGTTTGGACTGGAGGCCCTCGCTTCGTCGCGCCTCGTCGGATGGGCAGCGAAAGGCAGTGGGCTAACGAACTTTCGGGATGCAGCCGCTCAGCACGGTGTCGAACTCGGAAAAGTACTGTCCGGCAGCCGCAAGCAAGCGGACGGCACGGTTTTGGCCTGGAAGTTAACCGATCTGCGCTGCGTTGTCGCGGATGGAATCGTGCCGTTCTTCATAGACTGGGGGAAATCGCCACATCCAGCGTTAGTCGCTTCGCGAGGCGCGACACTGGTGGGTCTTCGTGCCGAGCATCCGGATGCCGACCACGTGCTCCGAATGCTTCGCGTAGTCGCTGTCGACCTTAAGGTCGGCGTTGGTGCTGCTCCGGCTTTGATTGCAGAGATCGACTGTCCATACGGTCGCGTTTTACTGGGCTAGACGCCCGTTCGCGCAATTTTCGAAGACTGAGAGCTGCCGCTCACGATCGGCCGCAACGGGGTCGTTAGGCGCCGCTCAATAGTCTGTGTCCGAGCAATGACCCTTTGTCGCGGCGACCGTTCTCATATGGGCTTCAGCGGTAACGGATGCTGTTTCAATGTCTCGCCAGTGATTGGTGTTGGCGCATGAGGAAGTCGCGCTCCATCTTGTTGTCGCAATTGTTCAATGCCAGCCGATAGGCCGAGGCGGCATCGGCTGTGCGCCCAATCCGCCGCAACAGATCAGCTCGAACCGCATGGTACAAGTGGTATTTCGGAAGATCAATCGCATCCACCAGTTGAAGTGCATGCACGATACCGTGTACTTCTGCTACAGCTACCGCACGGTTCAGTGCAACTATCGCACTCGGCGCAATTGCCATGAGCTGATCGTAAAGCTCCAGAATCTGCCGCCAATCTGTGCGGGCAGATGAGGGTGCGTCACTATGCACCGCATTGATGGCGGCCTGCAGCTGATAGGTGCCCGGACGATTTCGGGCAAGGCAGATTCGCATGAGTGCGCGCCCCTCGTCTATCTTGGATTCATCCCATAGGGTTCGGTCCTGCCCGGAAAGTAGTACTAGGTCTCCGCCCACCGTGCGGGCTTCGCGGCGGCCATCGATCAGCAGCATCAGCGCAAGCAGGCCGAGTATTTCGGATTCCTCAGGTATGAGCGTCACCAGCAGTCGCCCGAGTCGAATGGCCTCATCGCACAGTTCGGTACGAAGCACTTGATCGCCGGCGGACGTGCTGTAGCCTTCGTTGAAAATCAGATAGATCACCGCCAAAACTGCGCGCAGGCGGGCCGGTAGCTCGGCCGCGTCCGGAACGCGATACGGGATATTGGCGTCGCGGATTTTCGCCTTGGCGCGGGATAGGCGCTGTGCAAGCGTTGTGGGTTGCAAAAGGAATGCGTGAGCGATTTCTTCGGTGCTCAGTCCGCCAATCAATCGCAGCGTCAATGCAACTTGGGCATCGGCTGCCAGCGCGGGGTGGCAACAAGTGAAGATCAATCTTAAGTGATCGTCGTGCACATCGTGCTCCTCAGGCTGCTCCACGTCGTTCAGCAATTGGGCGGCGTGTTGACGTTCAGATCGAGAGGCTTCTCTGCGCAGACGGTCCAAAGCCTTGTTGCGCGCGGTCGTAATAAGCCAGCCCACCGGCGACGGCGGAATGCCGTTGCTCGGCCACTTGGCAAGCGCGCTTGCGAATGCTTCTTGCACCGCCTCCTCGGCGAACGAAATGTCGCCGAGGAAGCGGGTGAGCACGGCAACGCTACGTCCGTATTCACGCCGAAAGATTGCTTCAATCTCTGCGTTCAGCTTGCGTGGTCCATAAAAGGCCGCACCTCAATGGGTGTGGTCGTGGCGCTTGAGAGTTTTCTAGCCCATAGCAGCGCCGCATCGAGGTCCGATACCCGCACAATCGTGATGCCTCCGATTTGCTCTTTACTCTCTATGAACGGCCCGTCGGTGAGCACGACGTCGCCGTTTTCGTGGCGAAGAACCGTTGCGGAATTGGAGGCATGGAGTCCGCCACTGAAGACCCACACACCGGCGGTCTGCATTTCCCTTTGCAGCGAAATTACGTTGCTCATAATCTTGTTCAGTGCATCCGGTGGGGGCGGACTGCCACCGGCTGGATAACAGACACTCAGTAAGTACTGCTTCACGATCAACTCCTTCACTAGCCGGCGACAAGCCGGTTATCAGCCCCTATACGAACGGCGGAGCGCAGTTTCGACAGCTGTTGACGGAACTCGAATATGCCACCGGGAGGACCATGATGATAGAGATCGGGCAGGCGCCGTAAATCGGCCATGCGCAATTAGCTGCTTAGGGGTCCGAAACCGGATGTTACCCAGGTTAAGTAGCTTACGACCGCGCTGGGCCGGCCTTGCGGCCCGTTTAACTACCTTTGCGCATTTCGGGAAGTTCGCATGGCGGCGATTTTGGAAGAGCAAGCGCGTTCATCGCTGCTACGGCGCCGGTCGAGGAGTCGATTGTGGTTCTCTCCGAGGAGGAGATACGGTCCATTAACGAGAATGTCGTGTATGGACGCCGGTTCCTGAAGGCCTTCGGAGTTGAGTCGGGTGAAAAGTGGACGTTGACCTACCGGAGTTGCCTTCCACGTACCGGTCATTCGGGAAATTCTTGCAGAGCCACCAACTAAATGATCTATTGCGCAGATTCGCTGCCGACCGCGCCCCGACTACGAATGGAAACCTGAATGAGTTATCACGGTTGGGCAAAGACGCTTACATCTAGGGACAGTAGGTTCGTCATTGCTGCGGCTGGACTGTCCCTGCTTGCGTTTCGCGCACTTGGCGGTTCACCTCCAAGCTCTACTCCCAAAGTTGAGATAGAAACAATAACCGTCGAAGCTGCGAGAGCACGCGAGAAGGTCGCGCAGCAAGTGAACCAGTTCGTTTCCGCAATTGCCGTCAAGCGGCGGGATCAATCCCTTGCGAGCTGGCAACTGGAAATTCCTATTTGTCCCCTGGTGGCGGGCCTGCCACGAGCGGACGGCGAATATATGCTAACGCGGTTGTCGCAGATAGCGGTGTCTGCGGGGGCACCCTTGGCGCCGGACCACTGCCAACCTAACTTCTTTGTCGTCGTTACTTCGGAACCGGATGCGCTGCTCAAGGCTTGGAGCAAGCGCGACGTTTACCTATTCGACAACGGCGATGATCATGGCTATACAGAGATCCGCAAGTTTCTGGACGCCAAAATGCCAGTGCGGGCCTGGTATAACGCCGAGATCTACAATTCGGATGGGACGCCGCTGAAATATGAAATTTCGGGTCCGTTCAAGGGGTTTCGTGTCACTTCGCACGCGGTGGCCACCCACATCCGGTTCAATACGGTCAGGAACCTGGCGTCGGTGATCGTGCTGATCGATGCGCCTCGCGCGCGAGGCATCAGCTTCGGCCAACTTGCCGCCTATGTCTCCATGGTCGGTCTCGCACAAATTAACATCGACGCGAAAGCATCCGATACACCCAGTATTCTGCAGCTGTTCTCCGACGCCGGGAGACAAGCACCGACGGGATTGACCCAGTGGGACGAGGCATTTCTCAAGGGCCTCTATCACTCCGACCATCTTGACCAGCAACAAATCTTAGCCATTAAGACTTCAATGGTTAAAGACATCGCCTCCAATCATTGACTCTCAACGACTGGCCTCCTGGCGGCCCGTTAAGCGTTGCGAATCCGACTCTCAAGAATCGAATTTATTAGATGTCGCAACGGAACGAAGCGCGCTTCGCGCGAGATCCGGAAGGGTGAGGTCGGATGCCTTTTCGACGAGATACAAAATCTCGTCGGACGGACCGAACGCAGATACATGGATGTATCGGCAGGGCCGCAGCGAGGCACGATGCCGAAGCGTCGCGGGCGCAGCGAGTGGGCTCGGCCGGACTGCAGCGAAGCTAAGGACAGCGTAGCGTTAGCTGCACGAACGGCCCGGCCAGACCAAGAAGCCTGGACATACTTGAATACAAGGCATCTAATCCAGCGATACAGTGCCTTAAGACACTGCGGCGATGCATCAATACAATTCAGATGGGGAAAATAGTATGAAGACCAAGATCGCTTTGGGCTTGTTCGGAGTCATTTTGCTTAGTCTTGGGACCATCGCGCGGGCCCAATCCGCGGATGCAACAGCGGAGAAGGCGGTGACCGCCGCGGAGGAACAGTGGGCGCAATCGGAAAGAACGAACAATGTTGATCTGCTCGCGCCGTTGTTGGCTGACAAGTTTATCGACATCGATACGGACGGATCGATCAGCAGTCGTGCGAAATTTCTGGCCGACTCGAAAGCAAGCAAATTTACAAGCGTCGATATTCAGGATTTGCATATCACGGTAGTTGGGCAAACTGCGATCGCCACCATGGTGTTTAAGACCAAAGGAACAGACGCGAAGGGCAAACCCATGGAATACAACGCGCGATGGGCGGATACGTATGTGAAGATGCCCGACGGTAAGTGGCAGTGCGTTCTGTCGCAGGGTTCGGACTTGAAGAAATAGGCTAGCTGGCATTGGACTGACCGCGCGGTGATTGCCACATGGAAGTGGCAACGGAATCGCGGGAGTCGGCGACGCGATTCCGTAAGGTGAGTTAGAGTTACGCCTCTAGCTTGCCGGTGCCGGGCGAGTGCATGACGCACGAACAGCCCGGCCGACGAAGAAGGCTGATACCTACGTGAAGATGCCCGACGGTAAGTGGCAGTGTGTGCTCTCGCAAGGCTCGGATTTGAAGAAATAGTCCCTAGACTTCGGAGCGGTGACTGGCGGCCAGTTGGGGTTGGCGTCTGCGATGCGCCTCGTGCCGATTTGCGTTTCGGGGCTAACGGCTTCGAGTCAATCGCCATTGGATCCATTTCTGCGCAATCTGTACCATCACAATGATCCCCGGAACTAGGAAAACTGCCGTGATGCAAGGCCTGAGCTTGCTAGCTGTGCTCTTTGTTGTAGCGACCGCGTGCGCGTCGGAGAAAACTTTTGATGGATTCGAAAACGCTGAACGATTTCGCGACTCGCTGGTAGCCCCCCGAGATGAAATTTAAGTGAAGCGCGCGCACAGCGTTCGGAAACAGGCGCGCCAGCCACGTGCTAACCCCGGAGCCAATATCCCACCTTGGGCGAAGTACGTCGAGTGGCCAAGCTCAGCCATCAGCGTGTGCCAGAGTGACGCGACAGCTCGGCTGCTCGTACCCGGCCTGACCGGCGCCCGCGAGAAGCCGAAACCAGGCAACGAGGGGACGATGACATCAAAAGAGCGGAAACCAAGGAGTCCGTTGCTTGTCGGATCCGTCAGCATCGGGATGATCTTGTACATCTCGACGAACGAGCCCGGCCCACCGGTGCGTGAGCACGAGCGGAGCTGAGTCCCGGTCAACTCCTTTGACGTGCAGGTAGTGGGTGATCCGCCCATCAATCTCGATAGTGAATTGCGGCAAACCGTTGAGCCTGCGCTCTGCCGCCCGCCGATCGAAGCGGTCGCGCTAGTATTCGACGACATCCCATAGAAACTTGCGCGGCATACCGTATTCCCATGTGGCCTTCGCCGACCTCATCCGGCCATCGAGTCAGTTGAAGACGTCGTTGGAGATCCGCAAGGGCCGTGTCGGCAACGCTACGGCAAAAGGAATGACTTTCATGGCTACTATCGAGCGGCAGTTTCAGATGAACCGTCTTTAAGTAATCATTTTCTCGTTGCCTATGGCATTCCGGTGAATCGCAAAAGACGGAATTTATTGCACCTCACCAAAAGAGAAGATCAAGGGTTTAGCCAGCGTGCCGCCGCATCGGCTGTGTCTTCCGGGCGCGTATTGAATGCGATCGAAGCGCTGGGATCGAATTTATGCACGGCGTTCACAATCTCCTCAAACAGAAGCAAGCTCTTGGGGGGTATACGAATGCCTCCACCGATCACAACGCAGTCATACCTCACAAGGGAAAGCTGCCGTTCAATCGCGGAGACTGCGGTGCCGTCTGGGCGCACTAGGCAAAGATCGGGGTGCCAGCCGCGCTCCGACATTTGCCGCATACCGACTTCAATGCCCGCATGGATCTTGTTCGCGTCAAAACCCGGCGGCAACGCCGGATCCGAAAAATCGACGGTCTCAGGCTCTTGACCGATAAAGCAAATGTTCTTCACGTTGTGTAGTCCTCGTAGTTGGAATGCACAGTCGCTGCTTTGCGTGATATCCGTTGCGATATTCCGAGGTCGCGATAGTCTGAATAGCGTCTTCTCGCCATGCAGTGCACTGATCAAGACCTATGGTTCACTTTATGACATGTGGACGTCGCAGTATGTGCGTTGGCGAACATTCGCCGAGTGCGCATTGCTGGCCGGTCGCTCGAGCAAGACCTGCCGCCGCGCTGCGCTACGAGTAGCGAGCAACTCGAAGAGTTTCGCAACTCGTTGACTGCCGGCCATCCGTTGCAAGAATGTCGATAGTCGCGTCCTAGGACAGCGCAGGGACACACCGGACAACGAAAATGGAGCGGGCGATGGGAATCGAATCCACACGGACGGCTCTTAAAAGCCTATAAAATGCCGCGTTTCGTGATTCAGAGAAGCACAATGTCTTCGCTGAAGGCGAGGCGCCAATTCGCGCCATCAGCCGAACGCCAGACGTCATTGAAGGCGCCGAAGCCGAATCCACCGATGAGCCACAACTCTTTGCCATGCGCAAGCGACAGTGGGAAAAACAAGGGATCCGTCAAGCCTGTCGCTTGAACAATTGCCTCGGACTCAGGTGCGTGTTCATCCGCGTGGAAACGTCGGCCCCCGACTTCTTAAGAGTGAACCGAGGAAAACCGATGCAAGCGCAAGCACATCGTAGAGTGACAGCTCACCGCCTCCTCCACCGCCGGTCGCCGGCGGCGGAACCGCGCTGACCGTCGTGGTTGCGGTTGCCGAGTTGTTTGCGCTCACCAAGTCGGTTGCACCGCTGGTCACCGCAGCCGATAAAGTCTGCGTACCCACGGTCGCAGCCGTTGCGTTGACCGTGACGGTCACCGTTTTTGCGACCGCAAGATCGTTGAGATTGCAGGTGACTTGTCCCGCAGCCCCACTGTTGCAGGTCGCTTCCGCGGAGCTCACCGACCCAGGCGTCAAGCCGGCCGCCAACTGGAACGTCAATTGGGCAGCCGGTGCGACATTCGGTCCCACATTGGTCGCGACCACCGTGAAGCTGACGGAATCGCCAACATGCGCTGCCGCGTTGCCCGTCGCCGCGACAGACATGTCAGAGATTGTCGTGACCGTTGCAGTCGAGCTCACCGCATTGTCACTTGGATCAGAATCGGGCTGGTCTCCGACAACCGCGCCAGACACCGGAAAGGCTCCCGCGCTGGGAGCCACGGCGGCAACCGTCAGGCTGCTGTGGGCGCCTTTTCGCACGATCGGAAATACGCAGCTTGCGCTCAGACCGGAGACCGCGCAGCTGCCGCCGCCGGCGGAAGCGGTTACGCTTTGCGCTGTGGACGGCAACTGGACCGTGACTTTGACGCCCGTTGCATCAAACGGTCCTTGGTTGGTCGCTGTGTAGGTGTATGTCGCGGCGCCGCCGATCGCGAGAGGGCTCGTCGGCGAGGTCACCGCGAGCGTCAAATCGGGCGCAATGGTAATTTGCTGCACGCCGGTCCCGTCAGTGCCCAGCAGCAAATTCTCCGGCCGTTTCGGATCCGCTATCAAAGCATTGGGGATCCAAAGCGGCAGTCTCGAGCCTGAATCTCGCAGCGTTTCCCACGATGACCCGCCATCGACGGAACGCCCAATGCGCTGGAGACTCGCCGCGTACAGAATATTGGGATGTACGGGATCGATAGTCAGTACGTTGGGAGTATTGGCCGACGCGGCGATGTCCCACGTCAAGGTCGACCAGGTGACGCCGCCGTCGACGCTTTTGAGCAAGGTCTCGCTCGAAGGCGCTCCCAACCCGTAAAGGATGCCGGCGTTACTCGGATCCACGGCCAGCAAATTAAGAGGACTTGAGGCAGGATTCGCATTGACTGCGGCCCAGCTGTTTCCAGAGTCCGTTGACCTGTACAGGCCTAAGGCGGCGCCATTCGAGTAGAAGGCGGCATACGCGATAGAGGGATCCGAGGCAGCGAAAAGCAAATTGGGCGCCGACGTCTCGTCCGGTACGCTGCTGTTGGCGGGCAAGCCGGCAACCACCTGCCAGGTGGCGCCGCCATCCGAGGACTTGGCAATTGGGCCGGTCGATGAGGCCAAAATGCTCTGCGGCGCGGCAGGCGTACTCGTCATGTGAAAAATTTGTTCCGACCCCGTGGGCGGCAGAACCTCGACCTCGGGGGACCAGGTAGTTCCTCCGTCTGCGGAAAATGTGAGTCCATTATTCAGCGACGCGAACAGGCGACCCGGCTGGGCCAAAATTCCCGTGACATCGATTGCAGGGAGAGTCGACAGATGCAGGAGAGCGTCATTGTTCACCGGCAAGATCGTCGTCGTGCCTGCGGCTGTGAAGAACACTCCGTTGCTGCGTAGGTGTACGTAGATCCGATCCGCAGTGGGATCTGCCGAAAAGCTGCTGATCCTGGTGCCGTTGAATCCGGTTTGCTGTGCGGCCCAGGTAGTGCCCGACGTGCTCGAGCCCGATACGCCAGAAATTCCACCCGCCAGCAACTGAGTGGGTGCAGACGGATTAACGCTTAGGTGGAGATTCTCGCCTGCCGAAATGTTGCCGCTCACATCGACCCAGCTCACTCCGGCGTTCACCGAGCGGTAAACCTTACCGTACGGTGTCCCCGCATAAAGAATCGCGGGATTGGTCGGATCGATCGCGATGGCAGACATGGTTGTTGAAAAGACATTGCTCCAATGCACACCGCGATCCGCACTCACCCAAATTCCGTCGAACTGCGCGGACCAAATTTGAGCCGGATTGGCAGGATTGATGGCGAGGTCTTGGGTCAAGCTCGCAGCTTCCGTGCCCGACGTCAGCTGCTGCCAGGTCATGGCACCATCGTGGGTCGCGAAAATCCCCTCCTTTTCCGTTGAGGCCGTAGCCACCGCTGCGTAAAGCGTCTTCGGATCGGTGGGATCGATCAGCAATTTGAGTACGCTGGTTGTCGCATCCTCCGAGATTGCAGTGCGCTCCAGCCATGATTGCCCGCGGTCCGGACTGTAAAATATCCGCCCGTCATTGCTCAGATACAGCGTCGTGCCGTCCTTGCTGACTGCGATCTGGTGGGCTTGCGTAACTGTAGTCGGCAATGCGGTGTTCACAGCGAGGGTCGCGCCGCCATCCGTGCTCACATACAGGCAGGGAGCGTTCTGAGCGACCACATAAACTCGAGTCGGATTGGACGGTTCGATTGACACATCCACGGGCGCGTTCAAGAAATCCGACTTGATAAGCTGCCACGAAACACCCTTGTCTTGAGAGCGGTAGAAGCCGCCCGCCGCGACCATGAACGCTGTATTGCCATTCTGGCTATAGGCTATTTTGTTTACTGTGCCGCCGCTCGGACCCATTGCCGTCCAGTCATTGATGGCCGCGGACGCATTGATGGACAGGGTGAGTAAAGTCGCGGCCATTACAGCCAGAACTCGAACATCCATGTTATCTCCCGTTTTTCACGCGGCCCCAAGAAGGCGCGTTCTTTTATGTTATGTCCAACCGCAGACGAAGCGTATGGTGCATTGTTAGCAGAGCCAGGGCGGGGCGGCAATGGCCTCGCACGCGGGACCAGCATTTTGGAGGAAGTGGAGCGGGCGATGGGAATCGAACCCAAACGGATGGCCCTTCAGAGCCTATAAAATGTGGCGTTTCGTGAAGCGCCGCTGGCTGCGTGCGAATTTTTGCGTTACGAGGGGCAACGGAGGACTACGTGAGACAACTGGTCAACTCCAACCCCTTGACGGCGGTCTCACAACTCTAAATTCGGGCAACGCCTCAGTGCCCGGCCTCCAATTCCCGCCTTCACTCGCGATTCATCCAAAAGCGTGGATGGCGGCTGCCACGGAGGACACCAAGGACCACGACTCCGTCTCTACCGAGGACATAAAACACAGCAAATGGAAATCGGCTGTGTTTACTTTGACGCAATCGACGATTCCGGTGTCTTCAATCAATTTCGGGCACGCGCCCAGCCGACGGACGACCTTGTTCCAATGTAGTGGGATGCAACGACAGTCCCGAATGCGCCTAAAGCTGCCCTTCGTCAGGTGGGGTGCACGATCGGGTGGCGTATATGCCACTCCGTGGCGGTCTCGTAGGCGTACGCGATCCTGAACAGCGCCCCCTCTCCGAGCCGCCGCCCCGTAAACTGGATGCTGTACGGAAGACCGTCCGGCGAGAACCCGCAAGGGAGGCAGATCGCCGGTATGCCCGCAAGATCCATCGGCATCGTGAACTCAGAGGACCTCGGTGCAGCAGCCGACCAGGCCGCATGATAGGCAGGCAATGGCCCGACTTGGATTGCGTGCGTGATCGGCCACGCGGGATCGCCACCCGCGGGACCTGCCATCGCATCAACCGAATCGAGCAACGCGTCCAAGTCTTTTGTGAGCGCCTTTCGCGCCCAGTGCGCGGTTTCGAGCTGGTCGGCGGTGACCTGCCGGCCGTTCACAAGGAACTCGCGCAGGTACGGTCCGTATTCACCCGAGCGCGCACGAAACGTTGCCGCGTGCGCTTTGGACATTTCGTGCGCACAAATTGGCGACCATATATCAACGACGTGGGACACGTCTGGCATCTTGACCGGAACGATCTGTGCACCACGGTCGCGTAGGACGCGGAGAGCCAACTCGATGGCCGCCGCCTGCCGAGGGTCGATCCCCTTGAGCGCGTAGTCGCGGTCGATGCCGATCCTCATGTCGCGAACACTTCCCTGGAGCTGCTGGAACGTTCCCTGTTCGGGTTCCGGTAGGGAGGTCGGATCCTTTGTGTCGCGGCCAGTTCCCTCCTGGCCGACTGCCGCTGGTGCCATCTCAAACTTCCGGAGTCGACCCGATGACGGACCAATGAGGCCGTCGAGAACGAACTCGACCAAGAGGCCGATCGACGCGTTCGACCAAATGAACTGTAGCCGCGTTGAGACTGTGGGAACTGCGCGATAAGGTAAGTAGCGTCCTAGGACAACACAGGGACACGCCAGACAACGAAAAGTGGAGCGGGCGATGGGAATCGAACCCACACGGTCAGCGCGTCTGGAGCTTAAAAACTAGCAGTTTGGCGCAATTGCAGATCCCAAGTGTGATTAGCGTGTGAATTTTCGCGGCATCCGATTTGACACGCTGCAGGCCTATTACTCGATCGCCGGCCGCGATATCGAGCGCGAAATCGTTCCCCTATTGGAATCCGAAAAGGTCGGGCTGCTCGTGTGGAGTCCGCTTGCCGGCGGTTTGCTTTCCGGCAAGTTCAGCCGGACAAACCAGAATCCCGCAGATTCGCGCCGCACTGAGTACGACTTTCCTCTCGTGGACAAAGAGCGGACTTGGAATATTCTCGACGCGATGTCTCCGATCGCGAAAGCACACCGATGTAGTGCTGCACGTCTCGCGCTCGCGTGGCTCTTATCAAAGCCGGCCGTAACGTCGGTCATCATTGGTGCGAAACGCCCCGATCAGCTTAAAGACAATCTCGCGGCGATGGAGCTCACACTCACACAAGACGAGCTTAAGCAGTTAGGTGAGGCCAGCGCTCTTGCCCTTGAGCATCCAGGCTGGGTGCTACCGTTCCAGGGAGCCGACCGCCTGGGACCTGCTGATCGCTGGGAGAGATTACGCGAGGCGAGTTCACCGCATTGATCTTGGACGTAGTGCGTAAGTAGTTTCGCGTCCCTGCAGCTGCCGCCGGTCACCGGTAGAAACAGGTCGAAACGCGCCTCTCGCTCGCGCTAGTGTCCTCGACAGGCTCCAGCCGGCCAGTTTGAGACATCGAGGAGCCGGACTCATGGCTCTGAAGCGGCCGCTCACAGCTTGGCGTAGGCTATGGCAACGTTAATGAAGAGCCCGTGAATGGCCGACCGCATCGAACAAGAAATATCTCTGATACCCGCAGATAGACTTAGGGCCGTGGGACTCCAAGAGACGGAAGCACTTTCTACGCCGGAGATTTCAGCGCCTATGCTCGACGTGCATGCACCCCATGAATCAGTGCGCACATGGAAAGATTTTCTTATCCATATTGCGGCGATCGCAGTCGGTCTGCTCATCGCGCTCGGCCTTGAACAGACCGTCGAGTATTTTCATCACCGCCATCAGGTTTCGGAGACTCGCGAGGCGCTTCGGGTCGAACGTGAACAAAACCACTTGCGCCTCGCCGACCAGCTCACGGAGTTTCGCGTTCGTGTTCCAATAATCCAGACCAACCTGGCAGTGTTCCATTACCTGCGCCTGCATCCTGGCACCGCGGAGAAGGAGCTTCCCGGCAAGGTGAACTGGCACAACTTCGGCTCGCCATTTATCGACTACGTGTGGCAAACAGCACAGCAGACAGGCGTTACGGCATTTATTGCCCAAGGCGAAGTCCGCCGTAACTCGGAGCTTTACCGTCGCCTTAGAATCTGCACGGACAGCTACGCCGCCTTTCGCGTAGCCAACACCGAGGCCCGCGCCTATACCGTTGACGACGCCGATCTTTCTCATCTCACGCCGATTCAAATTGAAGAACAGATCCGATTGACGAGAATTCTATTGAATCGCCTTTACCGCTACGGATCTGATCTTCGTAACCTCTCCATCGCAAATCCCGATTTTGTGCCGGCACCCAGCGTCGAAGAGATCGGAAATATAGTCCACGAATCGGCGCAAGAACGCCGGGACCAGGAAGAGAACATGAAGCGTCTTCATAGCCTGGATGACCTGCCTGAGTCGTTCCCTTCTGACGAGAAACGATGATCTCGGGTAGAGGGCGCAAGGCGTGGGTTCCTGCGCAGCCATCACGTTGCATATGGGTCCGCGGTTCGACTCGGTTGGAGAAACGGCATTTTGTGGGAACCCGCCGTCTACGAATGTAGTGTCGGGGTCGACTCCGGCGTAGAGACCTTTGTCCGGCGGCAGGCCAACTGCCGTCACTGACAACCTTGTAATGGTCTCCCGGAAGCAGACGCTCAAGGCTTAAGGTAGGCTATGGGCGACACCAACGACGGGATCGGTATGCCCAAGCGAGCGCAACCAGAAAATAGGCATTATCGCAGCCCCGTGAGGACACCGTGACCGACTCGGGCAAGGCGGTGTTCATGAGCTATGCCTCGCAGGATTCAGAGGCCGCTAGCCGTATCTGCGAAACACTACGGGCTGCAGGTATCGAAGTCTGGTTAGATCGCAGCGAGCTTCGTGGCGGGGATGCCTGGGACCAGAAGATCCGTCGCGAAATCCGCGACTGTGCGCTCTTCATACCGTTGATATCGGCAAACACGGCAGCGCGTGCGGAAGGCTATTTCAGGCTCGAGTGGTCGCTCGCCGAGCAGCGCTCGCACATGATCGCGCGCAACAAGGCGTTTATCGTCCCAGTCTGCCTCGACGGTACGGCCGAGTCCGGGGCCGATGTACCTGAGTCATTCCAGCGAGTGCAGTGGACGCGGCTACCATGGGGCGATACACCGCCTGCATTCGCGGCACGCATCGCTGCGCTCCTTGGCGCCCCCGCCGCACCTTCGGGTGCGACGAGCGCCCCTATAACGCTGCCCGGCAACGTGCGTGCCGCGGCCGCGAAGCCGACTTCGCGTATTCGCCTCGCGGCCATCGCGTTGGCCAGTCTGACCGTTGTCGGTCTGGCATACATTACCCTTGAGCGGTTCCCGCTCTCGAAGCAAACCCCAGCCGATCGTCCCGTGGCGGCCGCCATAAATGCTCCGGCCGTGCCGGCAGTCTCAGAGAAGTCTGTCGCGGTCTTACCTTTTCTCAACATGAGCGACGATAAGAACAACGAGTACTTTTCGGACGGTCTGGCGGAAGAGTTGATCGATCTGCTGGCGAAGGTACCTGGACTGCATGTTCCGGCAC
>JAXDQK010000111.1:0-4309 GCA_034667905.1 Gammaproteobacteria bacterium
CTGACCAGCGCGTACCTTCACGCGAGCGCCTCCGCAACGGCGTCGACCAGCCGCTCTCCGGCGGTCTCCTGGAAAGTCCTCCCATCCTGTTCCAGGCGTGCCATCTTGCCGGTTCCCTCCTGCCAGCATCGCACGATGACGTCGCAGTAGCGCGGATCGACTTCGAGCAGCACAGCGCGCCGGCCGGTCGCCTCCGCTGCCATCAACGTCGTGCCTGAACCGCCGAACGGGTCGAGGATGATATCGCGCGTCTTCGAAGAGTTGCGAATTGCCCGTTCGACAAGGCCGATCGGCTTCATCGTTGGATGCAGATCGTTGCGAACGGGGCGATCGAAAAGCCAGACGTCTCCCTGGTCACGCGCCCCGCACCAGTAATGGTCGGTGCCCTTTGGCCAGCCGTACAGGATCGGCTCGTACTGCCGGTGGTAATCCGAGCGGCCGAGCGTGAACGCGTTTTTCGACCAGATCACGAAGGTCGACCAATGCCCGCCGGCCGCCTCAAAGGCCTTCTTCAGCGTGCCGACCTCGGCGCTGCTCATGCAGATGTAGATCGCACCTTTCGTGACTCGCAGGAGCGATACACAGGCGCGTTCCAGGAAGCCCGCAAACTCACTGCCGAGCGCATCATTGGCGATCGTCAGGCGCTTCGAGGTCTTTCCCTCGTAGTCCACGTTGTAGGGTGGATCGGCGAAGACCATGTCGGCCAGCGGGCCGCCCAGGCCCTTCTCGACGGCTTCCGCCAAAGTGGCATCTCCGCAGAGCAGACGATGGTCACCGAGCAGCCAAAGATCGCCCGCGCGGCTGACCGGCAGGGCAGGGGGCTCGGGTGCTTCGTCCGGGAGGTGCCGGCCAGCCCCTGCTGGTGCAGGTCGAGCAGCTTGTCGACCTCCCCGGCCCCGAAGCCGGTCACATCGAGATCGACTCCGAGAGCAACGAGATCGGCGACTTCAGCCGCGAGCATCTCCTCGTCCCAGCCGGCGTTCAGGGCGAGCCTGTTGTCGGCGAGCAGGTAGGCCCGCTTCTGAGCCTCGGACAGGCCCGCCAGTTCGATCACCGGCACGGAGGGCAATGCCAGCTTCCTCGCCGCCAGCACGCGACCGTGGCCCGCTATGATGCCGTTCTCGCCATCGATCAGCACCGGGTTTGTCCAGCCGAACTCTCGAATGGAGGCGGCGATCTCGGCGATCTGCTTGTCGGAGTGTGTGCGCGCGTTCCGGGCGTAGGGGATCAGGCTCTCGATATCCGGATGCTCGATTGAGAGGTCCTCGCCCGCAATATCGCGGGCCCCCCCTTCGACTCCGGACTTTGTCGACTGTTTTCGGGGCTTTTGCTGCCCACCAAGGCCACTAAAGTCGCGGAGTTCCGGGGTTTTCTCGAGTGTGTGCATCAGGGGATACCCCCTCGCCAATTTCCGGTTATTGCGCGTGGAGGGGCGGCACCGGTGTCGGATCGAAAAGCTGTACACTTGTGGTCCGCCCCCCAGGGGGTCTGCCATCCTTGCACTTACTTCATCGTCCACATCGTTCGTTAGTTCGTGCCGATTCCAACTAAGATGATTCTCGCATATTCCTAGTCGCAATGCATCACGACATTCACACGCATAACTACGCACTACTACGCGCGATCTGGTTTCCGAAGCTGTTCTCGGCCACAATGCTTCGATACAAGGGCGACAGGAGAGTTACAACGCGAGATGCGCTGAATTAGAGTGCCTGCGGGAACACCACCCGCCGACGCCGAGCTGGCGACCTGCACGCCGCGCTACTTTCCACCGTGCATACGAATTTTTCACGGCCGATCCGGTGCGAACATAACTCAACCGCCTGAATACATTATCCCAAGCGATACTAACCAGTAGTAATTGCTTTAGCTGCTAAAGTGTCAACAAGCAGCTTTCTCTGTTTACCCTTGAAACTACCATCGGCGCTACCCATGTTGGCTTTTGGTGTACCGTAGGAGAGCGTCATGAGGCGGAAGATGCCGGTCCGTCAGGCGAATCTCGGAGGCTAAGGACTCCGTGAGTTTGGTGCGTCCGCCGGGATGCTTGCCTTCCTGGCGGGCGCGTCGCATGGCTGCTGCCAATTCTGGATCTGGAAAGTATAGCTGAATGTAACGCCAGGCTGTAAATATATCCCGGTACACTGAACATCGTTTCCCCCAAATACGTCGCACGGGCAACGTTGCGCCGCATCTTTTGGACACAACTGCTCGCCTCCGACCGCGATCCTTTCCGCAGCCGACGTTTTGTCCGCGATATCATCAGATAAAATCTGCAGATGGACATTTTGGTCACGTATGGTGTCGAGAATCCAAGCGCAGTGGGGGTTAAACCCGCTTCGGTATGGAAGTCGGCAACATAGCTGGAATAGCCGCCGCGAACGGATATGGGATACTCCATGTTGCCTTCTTGAGGCGTTGGCTTCACATCACGATCAGGGGACAAACTGTCGTAGACTTTCGGCTGTAGTCTGCATTGGTTCAGTCTAGTGGCTTCGGGATCGTCGCATTCTGGTCCTTGGGGCACCCACTTGAATCGATACCTGGGCAAATAAAAGTCATATGTATTCAGGGTTATCCAGTTTGCCTTGTACGCACGGTGGTCGCCCACGCATTCCGCGGATGGATAGTACTCGATTCTGGATATAGTCATTGAGCAATGGAACAGCGCATCGCATAACGGCGCTGGGCGTAGCGAATAAAGCACCCCAATAGTGGCTGCCCCTAAAATGAATGCAGTTTTCAGCGCCTGCTTATGAGAAATCGTCCAACCCAGTGCTCTGTTGCTTCGGCTCATCGGAAGGCCTGGGTCGGCACAAGATATCTCTGCTCCCCTAAGTTCTGGCAAATAGAACTTCGTTAGATAGTCATCCCTTAAATAATCCGAATGGAGACAATTATGGAAGCGCTCCTCTTTGTCGGACATAGAAATCCCGTAGACGCCGGACGCCTTGTATCGACGGGAGATGAGTTCCGCGACGCTCGGCCAGATGTCTCGCCGACTTGCGTGGTTGATGAGCCGCCCTTGAATTTGAGAGCGGATTCGATTTAGGGGCCAACGGGCATCAGTCACCGCTCCGCACAGTATCAAATGTCTGACGCGAATGTGTGGATTCCAGAGTAGTATATTCGTTATCAAATAGGCTCCAAAACTGTGCGCGACTACCGCAACCTCCCCGAACTTCGCGATCATGCTTTCCAATTCTGTGCGCACGCTGTCGGATACCCGCCGCCGCGCTCGTTTGGACATTAGGAAAGAGAACGTTGGAAAGCGACCATACGGGACGTACCCCGCAACCACATTATGCGTGTGCAGGACGGATGCAAACGGCTCTGGTATTCTCCATGCGTTCGGATGCCGTGGACCAGGTAAATAGCATCCATTGCTTGGCTCACCCTGTGAAATTCCTGATCGGATATGTTCTCGTTCGCTTGACCTCGTCTCTTGATTACAACCGGTTTGTCCGGCAGAGCAAGTCTTCGCGTTCGTTGGCCGCTTATAAGCGCGACGAGCGATCTAGCTTGCCGTTGACTGCGGATCAGGTCCCTGAAGCTCAATTCGAAGTGCCGACCGGAACGGAGCCGAACCAGCCCCAGAGTAGCGGCGATTTTTTCTCTGTTTCCGCGCGCGTGATGCGCGTCGGGGGCGAGGAGAACCTCGGCGCTGCCGACATCGAGTTTGAGGCCGAGTGACCTGGCGGAGATACGGGAAGCACTGCGCCGGATCGACATCGAGGGCGAGCAATACCCGCCAGAGCTCCCGGCAACCATCGGCGGCTGAGCGGGCCATCACTGGCAGTGGACGCGCCTTAGCTTCCTTCGCGACTAGCTCGCCTCATCCGCCGGTGTGGAATTGGACCCGCAGCTGTTTCGCTTGGCTCGTGACGACGTGCTCGCGGCCACGGCCAAAAAAACAGGAGCCCCTTACGTACGGCTCACTTCTTGGCGAATTTCCATTTCAGGCTTCGATAATCCGAGCGCCACGCCGGTTTGGGCATCCAATACTCGTAGCTTGTCTCACCGACGATGTGGATCGGGCGCACCCCGCATCAGTGGAAAGGACATGGCAGATGGAGAGGGCAGGAGTGGGCACACTTCGCCCTTGCCGGGCGAAATGTCCCTGTATGGCAGGCGGAGCCGGGCCAAGCAGACACAGCGGATTCCACGAGTTTCCCTTTTTTTAGGGATGCGCCGGGGTCAGCCGGTCGGCGCACTCGCTACTTCATCTGACGGCGGGAGCATCGCAGCAGAATCCGCTCGCTGCGCGTTCCGTGCAGGTCCTTCTCAGCCTGCGTCCGTGTGTTCTACCGAT
>JAXDQK010000112.1:0-18100 GCA_034667905.1 Gammaproteobacteria bacterium
CAGGGCCGTTGTTCGATACCGATCCATCCGCATGGATTGTTCCTGATCGGGCTCTGTTCGCGGCTGCCCGGGACACCGGTTTCGTGTGTATCGCGGGGCTACCGACGTACATTCCGCTGGAGCCGGCGACCCGGGCCCGTCTTCTTTCAATCTTTGGTCTTGGCGCCGCCGAAAAATACAGCCTGTACCGGCGGAAGTTCGCGCCGGAAAACCGCAACATCTATCGCGGTTGGTTTCCCCTACAACCTGGGAATCTCACGTCTAAGGAGGGCATTGACATCGGTGGCGATGTTGCCCACGGGCCGAGTGTCACGATGGCAGGTGATCCGCTGCGCGAGCCCAGCCCGCTGCCAGAGGATGACCGACTGCCGGGGTGGCGCGAACTCGTTGCGGCCTACTATCGTGCAATGGAGCGCGTGGCAGAGACCTTAATGCGTTCTCTCTCTCGCAGTCTTGGGCTTCCGGCTGAATATTTCGACGACGCGTTTCGCCGCGGACTGTCGACCTTGCGCCTGATTCGCTATCCGTCCCGTAGCGCAGCAGATCTCGCGGCGGTCGCTGACCCGGCGGTCTGGGTCGAACCGCGTGCGACCGGTCGACATATCGTGGGTGCAGCTCACACAGACTCGGGCTTCGTAACGCTGCTTGCGCAGGATGGGGTGTCGGGACTTCAGGCCCGGTTACTGGATGGTCGCTGGATCGATGTGCCCCCGCTCGAAGGAACGGTGGTCGTGAATTTTGGTCAAGTGCTCGAACAATGGTCGGCGGGGCGTATCCGGGCGACCGAGCACCGAGTGCTGGGCACGGGCGTGGAGCGCAATTCGATCCCGTTCTTCTATGAGGCTCGTGCGGACGCCACCATCGCACCGCTGCCGATCGACCCGCCAGATCGGTTCGCGCCATTCGAGTACGGCGACTTTCTTTGGAAACGGATGACCTCGTTCGTGGAGTTTCGCGGCATGGAGGACGAGCGTGGCATCTTTCGGGATTCTCGCCTGCGAGCCTGAATGGCCGTTTTGGCCGATAGCCACTATTGTCTCCCATCCTCTTAGATGCCCTCCAAGACTACCGCTGTTCTGCGCGCCGATTTCTTGCTGATCGGAAGGATTTGCTGATATTCGAACGAGTCGAGACACCGATTGGCGGTTTCGACATCCGAAAACCTGACCAACACCAATCGGGTGGGTGACCAAAGATCGGTCTCGCGAAGGGTCATGCGTCCACCTCTCGCCAAATATTCGCCCCCGAATTTTTCAATCAAAGGCCTGGCCTTCAATTTGTATTCCTCATACAAATCGGCGTCATCAAGTAACGTGTCTACGATGAGATAGGCTGCCATGCGCGACTCCAAGCAATCAGTTTATGAATAGATAGGCTAGCGTACGTCATAGGAATGCCGCCCCACGCCGGTTGATTTGGCACTTGGGTGTTTCGCCCCCTCACTGGGCGAGTACGGCACCAATCTCCGCGCCCTTCGCACTCTTCAAGGCGAAGCAAAGCGCGATTCGCTCCTTGGTCTGCGCAAGCTCCAACTCACCGCCGCCGAGTTCCTTTAATTTGGGTTGCATGTAGGCATCCACCTTGGCGAGGTCGTCCGGCGCGCAATGCCCGTCGAACAAAGTCACAAACTGCGGTCGTGCGAACCCCGGGAAACTTTCCATCACTTTTTTGAAATGTTGGTCGGTAAATGCCAGCGCGGTCTCTCGCGAGCCCGGCTGACTCGCTGTGTTGAACACGATACGCATCGTTTCGAGGGGCTGGATGCCGGGTGACAGCGCGAGTTCAAGCGCCGCTTCGGCAAGCGCCGGAGTGTCGGCCGATCCAATCGCGGAACTCGCTTCCTGGCGAAACAAGGGGTCTGACGAATTGACCAAGACTGCCTTGAGCTGTGTCATGAAAGGGACGCCGCCGTCCTGTACGGCGACACGCAGTGCTGTACCGCGAAACGATGAGTCGATTGCCTGCGTATCCCCGCCGATATAGGCGGCAGCCGCTGCTGCCAATTGCGCGCGAAACTCGGGATCCCGACCGTCCAGTGTAACGATGGGCACCAGGGACTGGCGCAACGCTTGCCGCGGCGCCGGCTCGCTCGCGTATGCCCCCGGACGCAAGTCGAGTCCGAGCGCGGCCAGACGCGGTCCATAGATGGACTGCATCAACTTGCGGTAGCCGCGCACCTGCTCCGGCGTAAGCGCGGAATCAGCCAGTACCTTTAATCGATGGGCGAGTTCGATCACCGCCAGCCGCTCCGGGTTCTGGCTCATGGAGCGAGCACCAGCTACGACTCGCTGAAAAGTGCCGCTGCCCGCGGCGAAATCGGCCCACAGGCTGTCGGCTGCCGCCAACGCATCCCGGCCCGGTAGGGTCGCGCCGGCTGCAATCAACCGATCCCAGCCCGCACCGTCGAGACGGAAACGATAGTAGCCGTGGCCGCCCGCGTTCGGCGTCAACGGGCCGCCGGCGGCGATTGGTGCGACCATGCCCGTGGCTGTTTCGAGCAGCGTGCAGGAGCGAGTCGGGCCGCGCGCCAGGCACATCGGGATCGCCCAGGTCTGTGCGGCGGCCGGTTCGACGCCGAGCGGACGATAGCGCGTCTGGGTCAGCGTCAATGCTTGGGAAGTCTCACCGACGTCCACGACCGGCACGCCCGTTTGATCGGTGAACGTGCGCATCGCTGCAACGAGCTTCGGATCGCCGGCCGCTTCGCCGAGGGAATGAAAAAAATCATCCGCGGAAGCGTTTTGGTACCGGTAACGACTCAGATGCAGCCTGACACCTTTCGCGAAAGTCTCCGGACCCAGATAACTCTCGAACATCGATAGGACCTGCGCGCCCTTCTGGTAGGTGATCGAATCAAACGCACTCGCGATCTGCTTGTTCTCGGTGATCACTTGCCGGATCGGCCGGCCGCGCCCGAGCGAGTCGGTGTCCATGGCGTCGAATGCGTCGTCCAGTTCGCTCGCTGCAATTCCGAGATCGGGCCGCCACTGGTCGGCGACCTTCTTGCCCATCCATTCGGCAAAGCTCTCGTTCAACCAGATATCGGTCCACCATGTTGGCGTGACGAGATCGCCGAACCACTGGTGCGCCATTTCGTGCGCGCTGACCTCGGCGAATTCGCGGAGCTGCCGGAGCGGGGCATCGGAATTGAGCAGTATCAGGGAATCTCCGAAGATGATCAGTCCGGCGTTCTCCATTGCGCCGCCTTGGATCGGCGATGCCAGGAAGTCCAGCTTCTCAAACGGGTAGGCGCTGCCGAGATAGGTCTCGAGCCGGGTCAGGAGCTTCGGCCCCTCGACCGCAGCAAATTCCATGCGGACCGCCTGTCCCTTGGTGGCAATGACCCGGAAAGGCAGGCGTTGCGCGCGCACCGCGTTGGGCGGCACTTGCGTCTCGATGACATCGAACGGTCCAACGCCGATCGCAACGAGATAGGTCGGCAGCGGCTTAGTTGTCCCAAAACGATGAATGATCCGCGCGCCGACCCGCTTGGTGCCGATCTCCGGTGCATTCGCAAATACCTTCGCGCTCTGCGGCGCCGTGACGGTCACGGTGAATGGTGTCTTAAAGCCAGGCTCATCGAAACCCGGGAACACGCGTCGCGCATCGATCGGCTCCATCTGTGTCCAGGCGTACCATTGGTCACCCACATTGACGCGGAAAAGACCCTCATCGCCCGTGCGAAAGTCAGCCGAATAATCGAATTTCAGTGTCACGGCACCGGCGGGCAGGTCACGAGGTAGGTCGAGCCGCACCACGCCGGAGTCATCGACCTCGGTATATCCGGCGCGGAGCGTTATGCGCCCGGCAGTGACCTGCGCCTGACTAACCTGCAGGTTTCGCCCGTGCAGAAATATGCTCCGCGTCGATTGCCTCAGTACTGCGTCGATTTCCGTGTGTCCGCGGAAACGTGCTTTGGTAGGATCGATAGTCAACTCAAGGCGGTAGGCGGTCGGCTTGATCGTGTCAGGAAGGCGTCCGTTCGGCGACGGCGACGCGGCCAGCGCAACGCTCATGAACGTACACGATGCCAGCATTGCGGTTGCATTGCTGATTGGCATATCGATCCCCATAGGCCCTTTCGTGTTGGCACTAGGCGCCCGCGCCACCCAGTGGCGACAGTTTGCCACTACGCCAGCATGCAAGTCACGTGACAGATCGTGTTTTTGCCCGGGACCCTAAATCCTAAGGAGCCTCGGCCAATTCGAATCTCGTACGTTTGAAATGACAAGCGGACATCTGGACAGCTGCTCTGCGGCCTCTGGGCACGGGCGTGATGACCCATCGGCTGGCCGACGGTGCAAGACCGTCGGCCAGCGTTCGCATTGAGCTAGCACCTCGTCCGCTTAGCGATCAATCGGGTGAACCCGAAAGTGCGTCCATCGTCCACGCGAAGCATCTGCGCCTCACGACGGGCAACGGGCGCCAGATTCTGCTGACCGAACTGCGCACAGAGCTCATTCCACTCGAGCCAGAGCTCCCAGCCATCTGTTAGCGTGTCTGCCGTTTCGATTTCCAGCAGTCCTGTTTTCTCCCAATGACGACGCCACCAGCCGCAAGGCTGCGGACCAGCACTGCTTGGTCAATCGTTACCAAAGCGCCGAGCACCTCATTTGGCGGGTGCTTTCTTGGTCTTCAACTCCACCAAGATCAGTTCGAATGGCGTGTCGCCGACGTTTTCCGGCAGATGTTCGCCAGCGTCCGTCCATTGGACCGCCCCGGCCTTCACCGGAGCATCCTGACTCTTTCCGTCCGGCAGCGTGAACCGCGATTTGCCATCAGTGAGAAAAACCGCCACGCTGTTCGGGTGGTGGTGCATCACCGACTTTTCGTGTGCTGGGTACGTTATGCGCAGTACCCGCACACTGTCATTCTCGAACTCCACCTTGTAGTGCTTGGCGTCAACTTTGACCGGATCCTGCGCAATTGCCGCCCCGCCGGCCAGCAATCCGGCGCCGCCGAGAGCAAGCAGGCTGATCCCAAGAAACACTGCACGCATTTCGATCGCGGCCTTGCACCGAAAAATAAAATTGTACATACGAGTTCTCCATGGTTTTAGGATGGCTTCGCGGCCTACCAGGCGCGTAAAGTCGGTAGCCGCTGAGCGTCGTTATTATTTCAATCGCTTACAGTTTGGCCGCATCGTCGCTGAGCCTGTGCGGACAAAATTTCCCCTGCAGGATTCCTATACGCTTGTTTTCCCTCCCGCGCTACACGCATTGAAGAGCCGGCTCATTCAATCGCTCGCTAACAGACCAGCTATCCGGCGTTGCTATTCTTCTATAACTTCACTATTGTAGAAGATATGGGTAGGCGTCAGCATTTAGGCCAATTGGAACTGATGGTCTTGTTCGCTGTGATTCAGTCGGGCAAAGAATCCTACGGTGTACAAATCAGTCGCGAAATTGCCGAAAAAAGCGGCCGCGAGACGGCTCTCGCCAGCGTGTACGCTGCATTGGAACGCCTAGAAAAAAAAGGCCTTGTCACATCCTCGCTTGGCACGCCGTCTGCAGAACGCGGCGGCAAGGCCCGCACTTATTTTCAGCCGACCGCGGCAGGCCTCGCAGAGGCGCGCGACACGCACAAGACACTACAGAGGCTCGCCAGCGGTCTCGCTGCATTCAAAGCATGAACGGCCCTACTCCACCAAGGTTAGCAATGTATCTGCTCAATCGGTTCGGTTCGCTTTACCAGCGCGAGTCGCTGGCAGGAGACTTGATCGAACAGTTTCAAGAAAACCGATCAACCGCCTGGATTTGGCGGGAAGTTCTGTGCGCAGTTCTGATAGGGCGCTTGCGGGCAATCGAATCAAACCCCTGGCGGTCCAGCGCCAAGACGATTTTCCGCATCATCAACGCAATCATGCTGGCGGCTGCGATAGCCCTCGGCGTGGGCACGCTGACACGCGCGGATGCGCCGCAGACCACTTGCGTACCTGAAGACCGGTGCTAATAGAATGAATTTCTCCGCCGTCCTGGCGCTGCTACTCACACTCACCGGGCTCATTTGGGTGATAGACAAGGCGCTCTATGGAGCAGGCCGACAACTCGTCGCGGGCAAGATCACCCAGCCTGTCATGGTGCAGTATGCGCGCTCGTTCTTCCGCGTCCTTTTGATCGTATTGATTATCCGCTCATTCATCTTCGAACCGTTCCGGATCCCGTCGGAATCGATGATGCCCGGCTTGATCGACGGCGATTTTATCTTCGTGAACAAGTTTGCATACGGTCTGCGACTTCCTGTCACCAATTCAGAAGTACTTTCGATCGGTCAACCACGGCGTGGGGATGTGATCGTTTTTCGATTGCCGCGAGATCCGTCCGTGCACTACATCAAACGCCTCGTGGGATTGCCGGGAGACCATGTAGTGGTTCGAAATAATCAAGTTTTCATTAATGGCGTGCCATTCGAGCAGATTCCGGACGGCACTTACACGGGCAGGCGGTTCGAGGGTTCTGACCTAAAACTCGAACAAATAGACAATCGCGAATATCGCATCATGCTCGCAAGGAGTCTGCCGATTACGGACTTCGAGGCCAACGTACCACCCGGCGAATACTTCTTTATGGGCGATAATCGCAACGATAGCGAGGACAGCCGATTCGGCAGGGTTGGATTTGTGCCCGAGGCAAATCTCGTCGGCCGCGCGGATCGCATCTGGCTCAATTGGGAATTCCCTCATTGGCCCAATTTGACTCGCGTCGGAACGAAAATCTCCTAGATCGGGCCCCTATCCCAGTTCAACCCAATGAGGAAGGGTGTACCGCACGCCGGCTCGCTACGCCGCATTACGCCACAATACGCCACCTTGCGTAATTACCCAGAGAGCGGCGATTGTGCGCGCCGGTCAGTGCGTCTCGCGTGGGATTTAGTCCTTGGTTTCGAACTTAAATGACACGCTGATGCGAGCCCGGTACGCTTCGACTTTCCCATTCTTAAGCTGCACATCGAGCTTTACAACTTCCGCTACCCGCAGGTCTCTTAACGTTTTTCCCGCACGATTGATAGCCGCAGCGGTTGCTTTCTCCCACGACTCCGAGCTGGTTCCGACGAGTTCAATTACCTTGTAAACGTTCTCGCTCATAGTAAAATTCCTTCTGTTTGATCTTCAGTCCGAGCACCCCAATCAGCGCCCCCGCGGGCGCTCATCGCCGCCTTTTTTGCCCGGTGCTGGGAAGTTATAACATGCGGCCCGAAAGATGCCTCGCTTTGTGCCACCCGCGCCATATGTCGCCGCCGCCAGCGTTTGCCTACCAATCGCTAGACAATCCGGCGCCCACCCTGGGAGTTCATGTTTCCTGAACCACCTTTCGCGAATGCATATCCGCAAAATACGGAAGTCGACAGCTGTCGCACGGCGGGAGCGATTATTGTGCCGCGTTGAGGTATGCCGCGACTGCGTCGATATCGCCTTCATCGAGCGTACGCACCAGATCGGACATGCCCGGTGAATTGGCGCGCGAGCCGCTGCGGAACTGGCGGAACGTGAGCGCGAGATAGGCGGTGCTCTGCTCGCCGATGCGCGGGTTGGCGCTAAAGCCTTTCCAGTCGTTGAAGTGACAGCCGACACAGCCGCCCAGGGCGGTGGCGTAGGCGCCTTTCTTGAGCAAGGCCTGGTCAGTCGAGATGGGCTCGACCTTCGGCCAGGGCTGAGTCGATGCGTATTTGGCCATTTCGAGCATATCTGCGTCGCTCATCGTCGCGACGAAGCCGCTCATGGCCGCATCTTCCGGCGCATTACGCGCGCCGCTTTTGAAATCGCGCAGCTGGATGTAGAGATAGCCCTCGCTCTGGCCCCAGATATTTGGAATCACCGAGGTGCTTTGCAACGTTGCGGGCAGATGGCAGGCCTTGCAGACAGCAACTTTTTGTTCGATTGCTTGTGCTTGGGCGGCGCTCACGCCAGCAACGACTGCGAGCAGAACCAGTGCACTGCAGGCTATGCTCTTCAACATAAAGTTTTGCGACATCGATTGCCTCGCTCCGAGGGCGATGGATCGGCTCGTGACAACGTCAGTAGGAGAACACGTAATATTTGTTGCCACGCTTGAAATCCAATTGTGTATTGCCGCCCGCACCGACAACGACATACTGCTTGCCATCGAGCATATAAGTCGATGCCGGCGCGTTGACGCCCGCATCGGTCTTGTAACTCCACAGCTCTTTGCCCGTGGCCGAGTCATACGCGCCGAATTCGCCGCTGCCTTCGCCGGTAAAGATCAGGCCACCCGCCGTCGCCAGAATCCCTCCGAACATCGGCAGCGGTTTCTTGACCTTCCAGCGGATCTTGCCGGTGTTGTAGTCGGTCGCCACGATGTCGCCCCAGGCCGGCTCTTCCGGCGCACCCTTGAAGGCGCCGCCAAGCCAGAGCTTGCCGTTCGGATATTCGGCGCTCGTGAAAAAGTAATACTTCAAGGCCGATTCATTGGTCAGCGCATAGGCGAGGCCGAGCTTCGGATCAATCGCAAGCGGCGTTACGCTCACGCCGCCATTCAAGCCTGGGCGGATGAGCACGCCCTGCTTGGTCGGCAGCGCGCGTTCGTTCTTCGCTTCGACGAGACCCGTGCTGCGAATCAGACTGCAGTCCTTCGCATCGTGCACATACAGATAGCCGGATTTGCCCGCGTGCAATACACCCGGAATCTTCTTGCCGGCCTTGTCCGCCACCGGCGTGAAAACTGCGGGGCTCACCGCGTCCATATCCCAGATATCGTGTGGAATATATTGCAGATGGCAGACGTACTTACCGGTTTCCAGATCGACCGACACGAGCGAGTCGGTATACAAATTATCACCTGGACGCACGCTGCCATCGATGTCGGGCGACGGATTGCCGACGACGAAGTAGACGCGCTTGTTCGCAAGGTCTATCGCCGGGTTCTGCCAGATCGAACCGCCGAGCGTTTCGTACGGATCGCCGCGCTTGGCCAGTGCCGCCTTTTCCGCAGCGATATCGCGATGCAGATCGAGGCCCGTCGCATCATGTGTCGCCCACACACCAACCGAATTCGCCGGAGTCGTGTAGAACGTCCAGACTTCAGCGCCGGTCTTCGCATCAAGCGCCTTGAGCGCGCCGCGGATGCCGTATTCGGCACCGGCGAGGCCGATCAATATCTTGCCATCCACCGCAGTCGGTGCGGCCGTCGCCGAATAACCCTTGAGCGGATCGGCGAGCTGCTTGCTCCATACAACCGAGCCGGTTTTCGCGTTGAGTGCGACGAGTTTGGCATCGAGCGTGGCCATATAGACCAGATCGCCAAGCGCGGCAACACCGCGATTGTTCGGACCGCAACAGACCGACACGGCGGGGTCCATGACATGCGTGTAATGCCACAGTTCCTTGCCGGTTCTGGCATCGACCGCGAACAGATGGTTGTACGAGGTGGTTAAATACATTACGCCGTCATAGACGATCGGCGCGGCCTGGATCGATTCGGTGAGATCGACCTGGAAAGTCCAGGCGAGCTTCAGATCCTTGACCGTCTGCGTGTTGATCCGATCGGCTGGGTGATAGCGTGTTTGCGCATAGTTGCCGTGCGTGATGAAAAAATCAGTGCTGTTTTGTGCGGCGGCGTTCAAGCGCTCCTGGCTCAACGATCCGGGCAGCGCCAAGGTCGCAGCGTCGGCGAGACTCGTCACACAATAACCTAGCGCGATCAGACACGCAGCTATCGAACGACCCAGCCGGATTCTGCTCGTTAATACCAAGATTCCGCCCCGACAAGAATCATGCGCCAAGTCCACGGATGTATTCCTACCCTACTTTTTTGCCATTGAAAGGACTCAACGGATGCTGTCGCTCAGAGGCCTGCGACGGTATCCCCCCGATGGGGGGCGTCGCGCCGGTGGCGAGGCAAGTGAATTCCTGGAGTATCAATCCGTGCGGTGATCGATTCGCCGCCATTAACCGCGGCTTGCAACGCAGCGACCAAACGCTGGTCATCTGATTTCACAAAGACAAACATCCCGGCAATTCCATATCGGGGATCTGAATCACCAATTGTTTGCCGAAGATACTAATGTCATTTGTATGTTATGTATGTAATATGATGAATAATAACATATTTGTACCGGCCAGTGGAATTAGCATTGGACGAGATCCAAATCAATCAAGTGAGTGATTACACTTGGCACGCGTTAACCAACCATCCCAGGTTGCGACAATTTGTCTGCGTTGCAGCTACGCCAAGTCACGGTCCGCTTGTATTGTCAGCAGTTCGCCGGCATACCCTGGGCTATTCCGTAATTGGCCTTTCACATGATTCGGATAGAATCATCCTCGACATTTAGCCAAGGAGCACTCTTTCAACCATATGCACCAATCAAACCCTTCTACCCCACGATTTACCCTCAAACTCAAAGCGGGAGCGCGCAAATCGCCACGGGAGAGCAAGACGCCAGCCCACCCGATACCACAAAGCAAACTGAGCGTAAAACCCGCCGCCGCGTGGTCCGATGAACTTAAAGATCGGATGCAAAAAGACATGGATGCTCTGATGTCGCGTTAATTTACCCGGCGCTGGAGTTCTCGGTTGTTCGGGCACCAGCACGGAGAATTCGTCTCGGCTGAATTTGAGACCTTGACGCCTCGCCATGTTTCCGTTCCGTTGAATTCCCGGCAACAAAAGAATGTGCGCCCGTCACACTCCACCGCCGCTAAGACGTCAGTCACGAAGTGCTTCGTCTGCCCCCCAGGATGGTGCGAAAATTGACGATCAGAACCCCGATAAGTACCAGCGTAGTGCCGAAGGCGAAGCGGAGGCCAATGGGATCTCCCAAAAGGGAGGCGCCAAACCCCACGCCGAATACGGGAGTGAGCAGCGAAAGCAGCATTAGCCGCGAGGTTAGGTACCGGCGTAACAACCAAAACCACACCAAATAGCTCAAGATTGCGATCACAGCGGTTTGAAATATCAACGCCAGGATCGTCGTCTCCGAGAACTCGATCCTAGTTTGATGGGTCGCCCACGCAAATCCACCCAACACGATTGTTGCGGTCGCGACCTGATAAAGAACTGTCTTCGCCGTCCCCGCGCTTCCCACACGCCCGCGCCGTAACACAACATTGCTTAATCCCCAGCTTACTCCGCCGAGAAGTGCCAGCGAATCTCCTATCAACACCTGCAGGGCCGAGCGATTGCTGAATCCAAGAAACGCGACAACAATCCCCGAAAATGCGACCGCGATCCCCGCCCACTGCAACCTGCTTAAGCGCTCTTCGGGGAGAAATTGTAGCCCCAGTGCCGTAAAGATCGGTGCGGTGTATAGAAAAACGATTGAGTGTGCAGCTGTCGTGTGACTCAGTGCTTCACCTAAAAAGATGAATTCGAGCGAGAACATCAATCCTAAAAGCATACCGCTCGGCAGGGTTCCGTCGCTAAAGGCTCGACGGCCTTCTCGCATCAGGACCCAACTCCCAAAGAAGATCGATGCACCACCGAAGCGGATCGCAAGTTGCATAACAGGCGACACATTAGTCGCAACGCCTTTCATTGCTACTTGCTGAAATCCCCAGCCCAGACAAAGCAAAATGACGAGGCTAGTCGCCCTAAGATCTGGGGGGCGGCGGACCGGAATTACGAAATCGTATTGGGACACGAGAGCACCGAGATTTTGCAGGCCGGGCAGTTTACCGCATTCGAACACTGCCAGACCCGTCGGGCAATGGAACGCGCGAGCTGCACTTCGCCATGACCGACGTATCGCCAGCCTCACAGGAAGGGTGGCAATCGGTTTAGGATGTTCCCGTCCGCCATACGGATTCGGCATGTGAATAGAATCAAGCGGCGTTGGTAGTATGGGCGCATCGAGATACAGTAACCACTGGCGCCGCGGGGCGCGAGACAGTTCTCGTACTCGGTAGTCCCCCTGCCTCGACGACTGTGTCGCCTCCGTGGATGCCACTTCTTCGTCTGGTGGATTCATTCTCTTAAGGCTCAAGGCGCCCTTCCGCACTGCGGCTACCTCAAACCGTAGTCGCGTCACATTTTTAGCGGGGTCGTTGCCGTAATGTCCGGCCATGTGTCAGCGCTACGCACTTCCAGACCAGGCCACCGTAGAGCGCGAATTCATGCCGGAGCGAGCGTGGTGGAACTTCGCCGCGAAATACAACGTGGCTGAGAAGCAGTACGTGCCGGCGATCCGCTGGCACGACCGCCAATCCGAAGCGGCCATGATGCGCTGGGGGCTGATACCGTCGTCCGCCGAAGGTCGCGTGTGTGAGTCACACCTGGCGATATGCGCTGACGAGATCATGGCATCACCGATATTCCGTAACCCCTGGCTCGAAGGTCAACGCTGCATTCTGCCCATGTCCGGATTCTATGCATGGCAACTGACCAATCGACGCTACCGGCAACCCTACTTCATTCGCTTGCTCGACCGTTCGGTCTTTGGCGTGGCCGCCATTTGGGATCGATCCGTCACCGAGGACGACGATGTGATTGAAAGTTGCTCGATAGTCCGCGTGCCGTCGAACGACCTCATTATCCGCATCGCGAACACCGAGGGCCACATGCCCGCCATCTTGCGACGCAAGGATTATCAAACGTGGTTGCGAGGAACCCCAGTTGAGGCAAAGTCGACCTTGCAGCCCTATATGAAGAGTGGCATGCAAGCCTACCCCGTGAGTCCACGCATCAATTCGACCGCTCCTGACGATCCCGGCCTCATCGAAGCAGCCGAATTCGCTTAAGGGCGTCTCGCCCGACCCGGACGCTCCTCCGGCCTCCGGCCTCGCTATGTCTCTGGCCCGTCCCGGCGCCGCTGCTCTCGTCCCCAAACATTGAACCGATGGGTTGACGTTTAGCTCATCACAATCTATGTTCAACCATATGGTAAAGCATATTGAAGCGAATGCTGAAGCCACCAGGCTGGAGGCATACGATGATTGAACGACGAGCAGTGGCGCTCGACCGGGTCTTTCACGCACTGGCCGATCCGACGCGGCGCGCAATGCTGCGCCATCTCGCTACGAACGAGCAAAGCATCGGCGAATTGGCGGCGCCGTTTAGGATGACGCTCGCTGCCGTGTCCAAGCATGTCAAAGTCCTCGAGCGCGCCAGACTTCTGCGGCGCCGGATAGAGGGCCGGTCACATTTCTGCCGGCTCGAACCAGCGCCTCTCGCGGCGGCTGATGGATGGTTGCGATTCTATGAGCGCTTCTGGACCGAGCAACTTGATGCCCTCGACGCTACGTTACGCGCCGAAGACCCCGAAGTCGCGAACACCTTCGGTAAGAGGGGCGCAAACACGTGACCCCTGGCGCCAGACCCATCGTGCGAGTTACACACCGCTTCAACGCGCCGGCCGAACGTGTTTTCGACGCTTGGCTAGATCCAAAGACTGCAGGCCGATGGTTGTTTGCCACCGCCACGGGCCAGATAGTGCGGGTTGAGATCGATCCACGGGTCGGAGGCAAATTCATCTTTGTCGATCGGCGCGATGGAGAGGACGTCGAGCATTGCGGCGAATATCTCGATATCGTACGGCCCCGCCGTCTGGTCTTCACATTCGCCGTTCCAAAGTACTCTCGTGAGAAGACCCAAGTGTGTATTGACATCGTTCCACGAGAGACCGGGTGCGAGCTCACATTGACGCATGAGGGTGTACTCCCCGAGTACACAGACCGTACCAGCGCAGGCTGGGCGGCGATTCTCGGGTGCTTGGCAACCAATCTTGGTCCATCGACTTCGCCCAATATCAGCCACTGATTACCCCCATTCTCAGTGGATAAGTCGGTGCACAACCTGCTTGCTGTCACCGATACACAACCTCAAATCAACCGTTTACGTCAATCTGCTTCATTTTTGACCATCACCCCGAAACGGACTCACGAAGCTTTTCGTTAGCGCTTCATCTACGAACCGCCAAGTGACCGACGAGGGAGCCCGGTGCGTATCGAACGGCGCATCGAGGGACAGCGCGCTCCAGCGTGACCGTCATGGCATCACACATCCCACAGTAGGTCCTTTAGCGCTCACCCTCGGAGGGCTTCCGCGAGCGGCGCATATCGACTTGAAATCCCGGAACCCATGCGCCGTCGACTTTGAATTCCGTGAGCACCTGGTATGCCGTGCTATCGAGGCGCTTCCAACGGCTTCGATAAACTTGCTCATCACCATTCTCTACAAGAGCGGTTTCAGGGAAGCCTAAGGAGTCCTTCTCCACAGTGACGCCGCCGTGGCTGTACCCCCCGCCGCTTTCGATATAAAGATACTCCAGCTGTTTCGCCGCTGAATTCCAATAGTAGATGGTCTCGCCCGAACCATCAGGCTTGCCCGGCGTGTGTAGAGTGTGGCGATCCCGCAAAAACTTACCTCCGTAAATCCATGTAAAGCAATGCTCATCCGTCCGGCTGCCCCCGGGAAAGGAACCCTTCCAGCATTGTCCGGCCAAGAACCCCAAGGGCTCGAGTTCGGTCGCCGCAGCCGCAACCGAACAAGCTGAGAGCGCGACGATCAGTCCGACTACCTTAAGCATTGCCTTTCTCCTGGTTGCACCAAATCTAACGGACGTGCTTTTTTCGACTCGAAAATCGCGCCGCCCCCGATTTCCTTGGGCGTGCGAAAGACTTGCCGTATCCAAGCATTCGGAAGTAACTGCGAAGCTGGTTTACAGCGGCATCAAAGAATCCTATCTGCCTGAAGGTTCGGGCCTGCATGACGCCCCCTTCCATAGTTGTTAGGACGAACTGCGCCAACTCACGACGATTTATCTCTTCAGGAGGTTTTGACGCTCGTTCTAGACACTCATCTACGGCGTCGATCCATGCAAGAAAGTTACCCGCCAGTCTCTCGCGAATGGCAGGATCCGGTTCGTGAAGCTCCAGCGCAAGGCTCCCAATCGGACAACCGTAGCAGCAGTCGGTATCGATCAGCGACTTTCGATATCGAGCAAGTAATGCAAATATCCGTTCGATAGGGTCGTCGATACCTGCCCATACTGGATCCATGAGCATGGGGCGGATGCCCTCGAGGTACTTATCAAGCACGGCAGCTAAAAGATCTGCCTTCGCTGGGAAGAAGTGATAAAGGCTACCGCTGTTCACCCCGGCCGTCTGCAAGACGTCAGCAATACTCGTTGAGTTATAGCCTTTGTCCCAGAAGAGCTGCATGGCGGCCAAAATGAGTTTAGTTCGGGTATTTGCGCTATTCATTGACGTTAGTTGATCGTTCAACTAAGAATATAATGAAAACCCTCACCCTGTCAACGCGCAAGTCAAAGCCGTGGCCCACCGGATAACCGCACGGCTGGACAGGCGTTCTACAGAGAATCGATCATGCGGACTCGCAGCGCGGTATCCGGCATGCGGCCGAATCCGGCACCGATGTTGTCTAACATGTGCTCAGGGCGCCCGGTTCCAGGAATGGCGCAAGTCACCGCCGGATGGCTCAGGACGAACTTCAGCAGTACCTGCGCCCAGGATTGACAGTCGATCTCTTGTGCCCAGGATGGAAGAGGCCGATTGCGCAGCTCCCTCAGTAAGCCGCCGCCGCCGAACGGCTGATTCACGATGACGGCGACGCCGCGATCTGCGGCCAGAGGAAGAATACGCCGTTCCACTGCGGTATCATTCATCGCGTAGTTGATCTGCAGGAAGTCGAGAGTTTCGGAGCGCAAGACGGATTCGACCTCTGCGAACGCCGAAGCCGAATAGTGCGTAATGCCGACGTAACGGATGCGCCCCGCGCTCTTCAAGTTCCGAAGCGTTGATAACTGCACCTTCCAATCGAGAAGATTGTGGACTTGGATGAGATCGATCAGGCGGTCCTGCAGCAACCCAAACGAACGGTTGATTTGATCAAGCCCAGCCTGCTTTCCACTTGTCCAGACCTTGGTAGCGAGAAACGCTCGGGAACGATTCTGTAGTTGCGCGAGCAGATCGCCGACGACGCGTTCGGCCGTCCCGTACATCGGCGAGGAGTCGATGACGGAACCGCCGGCCGCGAATAGTGCTTTGAGGACAGCGAGCAACGGAGCGCGCTCCTCAGGCGCTGCGCCGACATCGAAGGTGCGATAAGTGCCACATCCGATGACGGGTAGTTCTTCCCTCGTCGAGGGAATGAGGCGCGTACGCATTTTCTCGCGAACATCCGACATGGGCAGACCTCGCCCCGCCAAGTTAAGAGCAATCATCGCTGCCGATAGATTCTTCAGTATCTGGCGGCGTGACCGCTGATCCATTTGATATCCTCGCATGTTCGCCCGCGTCGATGAATGCGCCGCTCGCCGATTTACAACAAACGCACTATTTGACCGAGTGTTAAGGAAATCTTATTTCGTACTGCGCCGCCCCACAGCCTTTGTCATTGGCCGGCCGGCGGTTGCCATAGTTCTACTTTGTTTCCTTCCGGATCGATGACCCAAGCAAACTTTCCATACTCGGAGTCGTCAATCTTCTCGAGCACGTGGCATCCTTCTTCGCGCAAAGCTTTGACCAGTGCGTGAAGATCCTCCACCCGGTAATTGACCATGAACGTGGCCGTGCTGGGTGCAAAGTGGTCGCCTTCCTCCGAACCAATAGACCAGATGGTTGTTCCGGTAACAGGCTTACCTTCACCGTCGGTCCAAGTGAACGCTGTGCCACCCCATTCCTGGACATCGATCCCGAGATGCTGTTTGTACCAAGCTCGTAGTGCCGGAGCGTCTTTGGCTTTGAAGAAGATGCCGCCAATGCCAGTGACTCGCTTCATAGAACCTCCGAGGTGAGGTAGCGGTGAGACGTTGAGTCTTCTTCGCCTTAACGCTCCGGTTTAGCGGAGCCGCGCAGCGCCGTTCGCCGCAACCGGCTGTTCGACGGCGTGATCGTAGCATGGGGCCACCTCCACGTAAGCAGGCGCTCACGTATGACGGCTATGGTCCGATTCCAGATTGTGGCGGGCCACCGGCTTCAAAGCTTGGTGAAGTCAAATGAGGTGGGCCCAAGAGCTCTTCGAGTTCTGTATCATGAATCCGGTCCATGCGGAGCATGCGATTCGAAACACACCTGGAAGTTCAAGGACACTTGCCATGAACAAACGCCGATTTCTGAGTACAGCAGGTGGTGCGTCTCTAGGCTTGATGTTCGGCCCCAGCCTCATTGCACAGTACGCAACAAAGCCGGTTACCGCAGTCGCTGAGGATGAGGCGTTCTGGGCGGCCGTAAGAGGCCAGTTCCGGCTGACAAGCGACTACATCAACCTGGAGAACGGCTACTACTGCTTCCAACCCCAGCCGGTGCTCGATGCATTCATCGACAATGTGCGCTCGGTCAACCTGGAAGCGTCGCACTATATGCGCATGCGGCAAGTCGATGACAAGCTCCGGATCCGAGGAAGGCTCGCTGCCTTTGTGGGATGCGCGCCTGAGGAGTTGATCATTACTCGTAATACCACCGAATCTCTTGACACTGTGATCAGCGGATTCGACTGGAAACCAGGGGACGAGGCGGTCCTCGCCAACCAAGATTATGGCGCGATGATTGACATGTTTAAATTGCAGGCACGACGCTTTGGGCTGCTAAACCGATTCATTGATATCCCGATGGACCCGAAGTCGGACGACGAGATCGTGAAGGTATACGCCGAGGCGCTGACGCGAAAGACACGATTACTGATGATACCTCACATGGTGAACATCACCGGGCACATTTTGCCGGTGCGCACCATTTGCGATATGGCTCACGCGCACGGCGTACCGGTAATGGTCGACGCTTCGCACACATTCGCCCACCTCGATTATCGACTTCCCGACTTGCACTGCGACTATTACGGGGCCTCGCTCCACAAATGGCTTGCCACACCACTCGGCGCCGGAATTCTCTATGTGAGGCGCGACCGCATTGAGAAGCTGTGGCCCATTTATGGTGATGAAAGCATACCCGCTGGCGATATTCGAAAATTCAATCATACCGGCACGCATCCGGTGCACACCGATCTTACAATCGAGCGCTCTCTCGCGTTCCACGAGATGATTGGCAGTGCGCGCAAGGAAGCAAGACTGCGCTATCTACAGCAGTACTGGACCGGACGGGTACGTGGCTTGAAGAAGATTGTAATGAACACCCCGACCGATGCCAAACGGTCCTGTGCCATCGCGAATGTCGGCGTGCAAGGCACGA
>JAXDQK010000113.1:0-2613 GCA_034667905.1 Gammaproteobacteria bacterium
TTTTCGAGCTGATCGAGTTCCGCTCGGGCGGGATCAACGGAGAGCAGGATTGGACATTGTGCCGGAAGCGCATTTGAACGCCTAAACGCCTGCCGAACCGGCTCTCCGGTGTATTCAATCCTGGTCAACCGCCCTTGGCGTGATGCTAACGAAGCCAGGGCCAGGCCCAGGCCCAGGCGAGGTCTCGTGTCTCGTGCGGTGGTTCCTCGAGCGCTTGCTTCGTGTGCGGCATAAAGATCGTGCAGTCGACCAAGCCCTCCCGGCAATCACAAAGAACGTCCGCATATGAGTTCTGATCGCCAGTTAATGGAGATAGCAGCGGAAGCTGCGGCGCCCGCCGTTCACCTTCAAAGAACCTGCGCTCGGCCTGCCAGGAAAACCCCGGGAGACGAGACTGACCTCGACTCAGATTTGCGCGTTTCGATACCGGTGCTACGCGCCAGCGCCTTTGCAAATCCCGACTTCCTTAAGCCGTTCGAAAAAGTCCCGATCGAAGCAGCGAGAGTGGCGATATTCTCCGCCTCGTCGAGTAACGCCGCTCCAAGAGGCCTTGCAGCATAGCGACAAAGGCATCGCTCGTTTCTGAAATGAAAGTCGGGAGAATGCCTGTGTTGAAATCCCGATCATAGTCCAAAGAGAGTATACTCGACGACGGCGTCGTACTTGTCGAACAGCACCCTCTTAGATGGGTCCAGATTATAGCTGACAGCCATTCCCGAAGGTGGAATATCGGAAATCAGCACTATCTTGAGATCAGTACGAAATTTGCGTAGCGCATGCGTTGCTTTGCTTTGCTTTGAATACGTCACCCATCCAATTTCCTGCGACGTTGAATTCGCGACCAGCTTCCTTAGCGGTTTTCGGATAAATGTCATGGACGGCTATTACTCCGTTCCTATGGGATACCGCTTCTGCATTGCGAATGTCTCGGAGAGCAAATTCAGCCCAGTGCATTCGGTCAACGAAGGTTAAGTCAACCGGTTTGTCGGTGACCTCTTTGAGGGCCGAACGCGAAAAGAACGCGTCGCTTGTCTCCCGAAACAGAGAGCCATGCCAAGGAAAAGAGTTCGGATCAATTGTTAAGTGCGGATCAGGATCGACCCCGATGAGCGTACTCGCTCGTGGCTCGCCGAAGAGAGTTACACCACTGCAACGCCGATCTCCAAGTAAACGTCGGGCCGAACAATATGCTTTAGAAATTGAAGGAACTCGTGATGGAAGCCAAACATGACCGTTTCCTCGGGGCCCGTTCGCCTAATGCCTCAATAGGAGCGCAGACGCAAATTCGCCGGACACCTGGGTGGCACAGCCGTTCTCCGCAGGCCGCCTTCGGCTGAATTCATGCGCGGTCTGAGATGATCGATGGTTACGCGAGGGTTCACGGTTGGCGCCATTTGCAAAACCGGCTGGTGGTTCTGTCGCACAGCCGCGAACAAGCGGAATTCCGGCATCTCGATCGCGTCAAGCGCGAACGAATTGGCGTCGGGCGTGTTGCCGGATGACCAGACCTCGTAAGACTTTGGGCCTGCCTATGCCGATCGCGTGCGCTGATCGAGCCGGCTCAGGAACAGGCCAAGCACGGCAAGCGCATGCACCGTGAACACCATGCCGCCCGGCACCCACATCAACAACCCGCCGAGCTGCTGATCCTGCACCTGCGTCCAGCCCCAGGCCCACGTCGTAGCAGCATGAACCGAGAAAAGCGGGCGAGAGGCGAAGGTAAAGAGCACGCCAAGGGCGCACATCTGCGCGCCGGTAAACGCGCTGGCGATTAGAGCAGCGACCGGTTGATGCGTCACGCCGCGCAAGAGCACGCGCCAAAGCGCGATGGCGGCGGCGAATAGAGATACATGCATCGTCCAGTAAACGACATGGATTGCAAATGTCGCATCGTAGGGCTCCGGCGCGTGCCAAACCCAAAGTGCCAGCGCGAAGGCAAGCGGCGCGGCGTATGCTTCGGTGCGATTCGCAATGGTCAAGCGCGCGCCGACTATACGCAGAGCCAGAATATCTGCCCGGCCGAGCACGAGAAGCGGCGCCGCGACGAGGCTCAAAATCATGTGCTGGCCGACGCGCGCGGAAAACAGCGCCACGGAGAGATTGCAGAGCGGACTGACCAACGCCAAGGCCAGAATGATCCAGCCGAACGCGAAGCAGATTTGTTCATGCCGCGCCGGCGCCTCGCGACGCAAATGCCGGCACCCGATGAAATAGGCGAGCGCGCCGAGTGCAAGAAGCGACCACAGGATCGGATCGACGTTCCACGTGACGGTGCCCGGGACAGGCGGCGAACCACAATAGGAAATCGAATCGTTGAGGATCATGATCACTCCCCCGCCGGTTCCGGCGCGCCGTTCACCAACGAATGCACATACGCGGCGACTTCCCAGATCTGGTCATCCGGGAGCTTGCCGCGGAACGAAGGCATCCCCTTGGGCCGTCCTTCGCGCACCGTCGAGACGATATTCTCGATCGAATCGCCGTAGATCCACTCGTTCTGCGGCTTCGTCAGCGGCGGCCCCATGCCGCCGCCGCCATGGGAATGGCAGCCGCTGCAATTCATTTGCGTGAACAGCTGCTTGCCGTCGGCGATTTTCTGCGGGTCCTTGGCAT